>JAKOXU010000064.1 GCA_029780875.1 Bacillota bacterium
GGCGGGCTTTTGCCTGAGGAAGGGGAACAGAGTGAAGCCCCATGATAAAGAATAAGATGTACTTAAAGTGGGGGGCCCTGTTTTTTATCTTTTTGTTTATCCATGTGCTGCAATCTACGCCCGGGCTCTTCCCGCAGTTTTTCGGGACGACGCCCGTGCTTATTATTCCCGCGGCGGTGACGGTGTCCATGTTCCTGAGGGATGCCGAGGCCGCGGCTGTGGGCCTCTGCTGCGGGCTGTTGTGGGATGCGGGGGGGCCTTATCTCTTGGGGTTCAACGCTTTGATTTTGATGGCTTGCTGCTGTGCCGCAAGCCTTATGATTACTTACCTTATGAGGAATAATTTCCTGTCGGCCCTCATCTTGGGGACCGGAACCCTTGTTTTGCAAGCCCTTTTGTGGTGGTTCTTTTACCATGTGATTTGGAGCTCCCGCATTCAGGTTTCTTTGCTGCTTTACAATGTGCTGCCGAGGGTGGCTTATTCGGCTGTTTTCATTGTGCCCTTTTATTTTGGGGCAAGGTATCTTAACGGAAAACTGGATGAGCTGCAGTAAGGGGGGATCAGGATGGATATTTTCGACGATAAATTTGAGTTTAACCGAAAGCGCGTCATGATCGCGATTGCTGCGGCTGTGCTCGTTATATTTATAGCCAGGCTTTTTGAGTTTCAGATAGTCAAGGGCGCCTATTACCGGGAGCAGACCATGAGGCAGACTGTGCGCACCATGACTGTGGATGCCGCAAGGGGAGAGATTTTCGACAGGAACGGCATACCCCTTGCCGTCAACAGGACGGGATATGCCATTATCTTTGACAAGCCCTTTTTTCCCGAAAGGCGGCAGGCCGAGGAGCAAAGCCGGATTATCTTGACCCTCATTGAGCTATTGTCGGAGTCGGGGGAGGAGTGGATTGACACCCTGCCCATTACTAAAGAGCCGCCTTTTGAGTTTGAGGCGGGGAAAGACAGCGAAATTGCCGCTTTGAAAAAGGATTTGCGGTTAAATACTTATGCCACTGCCGACAACTGTATGGACGCCTTGATCGGGAAGTATAAGCTGACCTTTTTGCCGAAGGAAAAAGCCCGGCTGGTTATCGGCGTCATGTATGAAATGGACCTGCGGGGGTTCTCCCTGACGGTGCAGTATACCTTTGCGAGGGATGTGTCTCTGGAGACTGTGGCCAAGGTTAAGGAAAACAGCCTTGACCTGCCGGGAGTGGATATTAAGCTGGAAACCTTTAGGGAGTATCCGGAAGGGGACCTTGCACCGAATATAATCGGGGTTTTGGGGCCCATTTACAGGGAAGAGTATGACAAGTTGAAGGAGAAGGGGTATTCCCTCAACGATATTCTCGGCAAGAGCGGCATTGAAAAGGCTATGGAGGATTATTTGAGGGGCAAGAAGGGGATTCGGCAGATTGTGCAGAATCCTCAAGGCATTATCACCCAAATTACCGAGGAGAAGCCTGCGTTGCCCGGTAACTCCTTGTATCTGACGATTGACGCAAATATTCAGAGGGTGGCCCTCAAATCCATGCAGGAAAACATAGAGAGGATAAAAAAGACATCGTCGGGTGCCGACGCCACGGTGGGAGGCCTTGCGGTGGTGGATGTGAAGACAGGGGAGGTTCTTGCCCTTGTGAGTTATCCCTCCTATGACCTGTCGACTTATTATGAAAACTATTCCGCCCTTGCAAATGACCCTTATAGCCCGCTCTTTGACAGGTCGATTCGCGCCACTTACCCGCCCGGGTCGACCTTTAAGATGGTGACGGCTATGGCGGCGCTGGAAACCGGCGTTATCGACAAAAACAGCATTGTGACCTGCCAAAGGTATTATAGGTATTATGAAAGCAGCGGGTATACCCCTAAATGTATCGGGTATCACGGGCCGGAAAATGTCATTGACGCCTTGAGCCATTCCTGCAACATCTTCTTTTATGATGTGGGGAGAAGGACCGGGATTGATACCTTGAATGAATACGCTGTTAAATTCGGGTTTGGGCAGCCTACCGGCCTTGAGATCCCCGAATCCAAAGGGTTGCTTGCCTCCCGGGTGGAAAGGGAGAAAAACGGCCAAAGGTGGAACCCCGGCGATACGATTTTGGCGGCCATTGGGCAGTCGGATAACATGTTTACCCCGTTACAGCTTGCCAATTATGTGGCTTCCATCGCTAACGGAGGCACAAGATATGAGGCTCACCTTGTAAGGGAGATAAAGGAGTTTTCCACGGGGAATGTGGTGAAGGGGCCTTACTCCAAAGCCGTGGTGGAGACCGGGATTTCTGCCGGGACCATTGATCTTGTGAAGCAGGGGATGCTGGCGGCGGCAAAGAGCGGTACCGCTGCGGGGACTTTTAGGAATTATAAGGTGAATGTGGGGGCCAAAACGGGCAGCGCCCAGGTGCCTAACGGTACGGCGAACGGAGTCTTTGTGGCCTTTGCCCCTTATGAGAACCCGGAAATTGCGGTGGCTATCGTGGTGGAGCATGCCGGAGCCGGGAGCGTCCTTGGGCCTATTGCCAGGGATATTTTCGATGAGTATTTTGGTTTTAACAAGCAGGCCGATAATTATCAAAACCCGGCGTCGGATAGCCCTGTGACCGTGCCGGTGGATTAAAAAGTGGGCCTCGTGAAAAGGGGGCTTTAGTTTTGAAAGTCATTTATAAAATTACTTATCCGAATGTAAGATTTATGTTGGGAAAGATTTGACTGATAGTATTAATTATTTTGGAAGCGCAAACAGCAAATTGATAGAAAAGGATTTTACAAGGGAGCAAAGGAAAAATTTTATAATAAGGAAAGAAATATTATGGAAATCGGAAACTGCTGCGGACGAGGAAGTAAACCGTAAAGAAATTGAATATATAAAGCTTTACAAATCAAACGATCCGAGGACAGGGTATAACCAAAGGCCCAAGTTTAAACGGGAGTAAAATTTTTATGCATAATTGATGTTGAAAATCCCCCGGCGTATTTACTATAAATTAGCCCGAGATTTTAATAAAGGAGGCTCAAGGCAGGTCGGGCGGGGGGATAAAAGGGCAGGTTTGAGTACGGCAGGGGTAAAGCATAGGTGCGATAAAGGGACTTGCCCTGTGCCGGGCGTTACTTTGGATTGACATTTTTAAGAAAAATGTGATAATATACTTGAAAGGAATTGGCAAATGGGAGAAATTGTTTCCATTGTATCCGGCAAAGGCGGAGTGGGGAAATCCACGGTGGCTGCGCTGCTGGGGGCTGCCCTTGCAAGGCGCGGGAAAATGGTGCTCCTTATTGACTGCGACGTAGGGCTGAGGAGCCTTGACCTTGTCTTGTCGGTGGCAAGGGAAACGGTTTTTGACCTTGCCGATGTCCTTGAAGGAAATTGTCCGCCCGCGAGGGCTATTTGTGCCGTGCCTGCAGTTCGGGGCCTTCATGCCTTGGCGGCGCCCCAGTCCTTTGAGTGCCTTGAAAGGACAAAGGATATTGCAAGGCTGGTTAAGGGGCTTTCCCTTTACTATGACTACATAATCCTTGACTCCCCGGCGGGGATTGGGTCGGGGTTTTCCGCCGCCGTTTCCGCTGCTAACAAAGCCTTGGTGGTGGTGACTCCCGATGCCGTCAGTATCCGGGACGGGTTTAAAGTGGGGAGGATTTTGAAGGAGAAGGGAATAGAAAGCAGGCTTGTTGTGAACAAGGTCAAGGCTGACCTTGTAAAGAAGGGCGTATCCCCGAATTTGGATGAGATAATTGACCAGACAGGTATTAAGCTGATTGCCGCCATCCCCGAGGATGAAGAAATTGCCCTTCATGTTGCAAGAGGGGATGTGGCGCCGGGCAAGTCTCCGGGATTTGTTGCGATTTCCAACCTTGCCCTTCGGATGGAAGGGGAACGGGTGCCGTTATCTTTAAAGCTGTTTAAATGAGAGAGTTTAAAGGGAAAAGGAATTTAACTGTGGGAAGGGCGTGTTTCGGTTATGAATATTGCTCTAATTGCCGATGATGCAAAAAAAGAGCTCATGATCCAGTTCTGCATTGCATATAAAGGAGAATTGTCAAAGCACAGTATTTTGGCGACGGGCACTACGGGAAAGCTGGTGGCGGAAGCTACCGGCCTTAATATACAGCGATTTATGAGCGGGTTTCAGGGCGGGGACCAGCAAATCCTCGCAAGGATTGCCTGCAATGAGATTGACCTGCTCTTTTATTTCAGGGATTCCTTTTATCCAAGAAAGGATGAGGGCTGGGAGTTCGCCGGACGGGATATCCTGCGGCTTTGCGACCTGAACAATATCCCTGTGGCCACCAACCTTGCCACCGCCGAGGCCTTGATTCACGCCTTGGAGCGTGGAGACCTTGACTGGCGCAATATCGTCAACCCGAAATAAAGAAAAACTCGCCCATAGGGAGATGTCCCTCGTCCCCCCAAATGGGAGTGAGGGATTTCTTGTTTTACTGTTGCACTTATTTGTGTTTGCCTTGTGATTTTCAGGAGGAGATTTTATGCCGCTGCTTACCAAAGCTGTTAAGGGAACCGCCGATGTGCTGCCCGGGGAAAGCTATAAGTGGCAGTACCTTGAAAGGGTGCTGCTGGACATTTGCCGGTTTTTTGGGTTTAGGGAAATCAGGTTTCCTGTCTTTGAGCATACAGAGCTCTTTTTTCGGTCGGTAGGGGAGACTACCGATGTGGTGCAAAAAGAGATGTATACCTTTGAGGACAAGGGGGGCAGATCCATAACCTTGCGGCCGGAAGGTACCGCCGGGGCTATCAGGGCCATACTTGAGCACGGGCTGCTCAATACCGCTTTGCCCTTGAAGGTGTGCTATTTTGTCTCCTGCTACCGGTATGAGAAGCCCCAGTCGGGCAGGTACAGGGAATTTCACCAGTTCGGGGTGGAAATGGTGGGTTCGCCCATGCCCCGAGCCGATGTGGAAGTGATTTCCCTTGCCAGAAAGTCGCTGGATATGCTTTCTTTGAAGAGCGTTGAGCTGGAAATTAACTCCATCGGCTGCAAAAAGTGCAGGGCGGAGTATCACAAGGCCCTTTATGAGTATTTTTCAGGCAAGGATGACCTTTGCGGCACTTGCAAAGGCAGGCTGAACCGCAACCCCATGCGGATTTTGGACTGCAAAAGCCCGGTTTGCAGTGAAATTGCCGCCGGGGCGCCGGCTATCCTCGACTATTTGTGCGAGGACTGCGCCGCCCACTTCCATGAGGTCAAAAAGGGGCTCGACGATTTGAAAATTGAGTATAAGGTCAATCCCCGGATTGTCAGGGGGCTTGACTACTATAACCGAACCGTATTTGAGTTTGTTTCGAAGGACGCGGGGGCGCAGGGTACCGTCTGCGGTGGCGGGCGGTATGACGGGCTCATTGAGGAGCTGGGAGGGGCTCCCACTCCTTCCCTTGGGTTTGCCATGGGTCTTGAGAGGGTATTGATGGTCATGGAAAAGCAAGGGGTTTGTTTCCCTGAACCTGAAGGGTGCGATGTGTATGTTGCCTCCATTGGGGACAGGGCGGCGAGGAAGGCCCTTGAGATTGCCGATAAGCTGCGGGAGGAGGGCTTTTTCGCCGAGTGCGATACCATGGGCAGGAGCCTTAAAGCCCAAATGAAGCATGCCGATAAAATCGGGGCGCGGTTTACCGTTGTCCTTGGGGATGAGGAGATAGACAAGGGCAGGGTTGTCATCAAGGGGATGAGGGACAAGTCGGAGATGGAAACCGAGCTTTGTGATATTGCGGATGCCCTGTATAGGCTGCGTGCCGATAGGGATTTGGATGAGATTGCAAAGGGCATCGATATTGACTCAATGGGGCTTGACATCAGGGGGATTATGGAGAAAAGGACATAAGCTACCTTTATTTTTGGAAAGGGAGATTCTCAATGGTTGAGAAAATGACGGGATTAAAGCGCACCCACTACTGCGGCGAGATTACCGTGGAGGATGTGGGCAAGGAAGTTGTTGTGATGGGCTGGGCCCAGCGGCAGCGAGATTTGGGGCAGCTTATCTTTATCGATTTGCGGGATAGGACGGGTATTGTTCAGCTTGCCTTTGACGATGGTACCGACAGGGAAATATTTGATAAGGCATTTGAGGTGAGGAGCGAATGGGTCCTTGCCGCAAAGGGCGTGGTGAGGCTGCGCTCTTCCATAAACTATGAGCTCAAGACGGGAAAGGTTGAGGTTTTTGTCACCGAACTTAAGGTGCTGGCAAGGGCCCAGACTCCTCCCTTTGAGATATTGGAAAACTCCAATGTAAAAGAGGAAAACCGGCTGGCTTTCAGGTACCTTGACCTGCGCAGGCCCGATATGCAGAGGGCTATTATGGCCCGCCACAGGATTGTCAAGGTGGCGAGGGACTATTTTGATTCCCAAGGTTTTTTGGAGATTGAGACCCCCATGCTGATTGGCTCTACCCCCGAGGGGGCGAGGGACTATATTGTGCCCTCGAGGGTGCATAAGGGGAAATTTTACGCTTTGCCCCAGTCGCCCCAGCTTTACAAGCAGCTTTTGATGTTGTCGGGGTTTGACCGCTATATGCAGGTGGCCCGGTGTTTCAGGGATGAGGATTTGCGGGCAGACAGGCAGCCCGAGTTTACCCAGATTGACCTTGAGATGTCCTTTGTGGACAGGGAAGATGTCATGGGTATATGCGAAGGGTTTGTCAAGAAGGTCTTTGATGAGGTTTTGGGCGTGGATGTAGCCCTGCCTATATCCCGCATGAGTTACAGCGAGGCCATGGAGAGGTTTGGAAGCGACAAGCCCGATTTGCGGTTTGGCATGGAGCTTGTAAACCTGAGCGGGATTTTGGAAAACTGTGAGTTCAGGGTCTTTTCTTCCGCTGTCAAAAACGGCGGGTCTGTAAGGGGCTTTAACGCCAAAGGGGCGGCCGAGAAATTGACTCGGAAAGAGATCGACAAGCTCACTGCTTGGGTCAAAGACTACGGCGCCATGGGGCTTGCCTTTACGAGGCTGACGCCTGACGGGGAGACTTCTTCCTATGAGAAGTTTTTGTCTGCCGAGGAGATTGAAAGGGTAAGAAAGGCTTTTCACGCGGAAACGGGTGATGTGCTGCTGATTGTGGCAAGCGAGGACAACCAGGTTGTTTTCGACAGCCTTGGTGCCCTGCGGTGCGAGGTGGCTGAACGGCTTGGGATTGTGCCCAAAGATGAATATAAGTTTGTGTGGATTGTGGATTTTCCCCTCTTTGAGTTTGATAAGGAGGAAAACAGGTTTGTGGCAAAGCACCATCCCTTTACTTCTCCCCGGGATGAGGATGTGGAGTTCCTTTTGACGCAGCCCGAAAAGGTGAAGGCGAAGGCCTATGACCTTGTGCTCAACGGCAACGAAGTGGGGGGCGGGTCTATCAGGATTAATGACCCGCAGCTGCAGAGCCTGATGTTCGAGGCGCTGGGGTTTACTCCCGAGGAGGCAAAGAGGCAGTTTGGGTTCCTGCTTGAGGCTTTCAAGTACGGCGCGCCGCCCCATGGGGGGATGGCTTTTGGGCTGGATAGGCTTGTGATGCTGATGCTGGGCAAGGACAGTATCAGGGATGTGATCGCCTTCCCGAAGGTGCAAAACGCGTCGGAGCTGATGACCCGGTGTCCCGGGCCGGTGTCGCAAAAGCAGCTTGATGAGCTGGGGATTAGGATTGTAGAAGAATGAAAAAGGGGCGGGCTTTTGCCCGTCCCTTAAATGTGGTTGCTTGAAATTGGAATAAGACCGGCTTGACAAGGGGGGTTTGAGTGGGGTATAATTCATTCGCTCAGTCTGATTTCGAGGCGTAGCTCAGTTTGGTAGAGTGCTTGGTTTGGGACCAAGATGCCGCAGGTTCAAGTCCTGTCGCCTCGACCACACCTGCGGTGTGCGTTTTGCGCACCGTGGGTGTTTTTTTCTTTGTTTTTTGCGCGCGATTAAAGAAGGGAATTAATATGCAGCTTTTTTTGCCTGCGGTGGGCGTTTTGCTCACCGCGGGTGTTTTTTGTGCCGGGTTTGTTTTGCTTGCGGTGGGTGGAGGATTTTTGGGGGCGGCGTTGGGGGAATGTATAGTAAAAAGCAAGCTAAAAGGATAGGCGGAAGTAGAGGGGGATTTATTAAGGGAGAAGGAAAAGGGAAAAGGAAAGGGTGTTGCGGGGGATAAGGGATATTGCGATAAGAAAAAGGGGGATATAAAGTTAGAGGGAAAGGGCTTTGCGGAGGGGGAAGGGAATTACTGTATGGGAAAAATGAAGGGGCGCGGAGGGGAAAAGGGATATCAAGGAATGGAAAAAGAAAAGAAAAGGGGGAAAAGAGGGGGATGAATTTTACAGTTAGGGAGAGGGGAAAGGGAAAAGGGCAAAAAATAAAGGAAAAAAGGGAAAAGGGAATGGGGTTGTGGGGGTGAAAGGGAATTACTTAAAGAAAATAACAGGTAGATATTGTCAAGGGGAGAAAATGTGGTGTAAAATTACACTAAAGAGTGTAATTTTACACCATTTTGATATGGGGGAGGGGTTTGGTGGATAGAGAGAAGTTTATTGAAATGTGCGACCTTTCCCTTAAACCTGTCAGGAATGAGTTTTCCTTCAGTCAGGAAAAGATGGCTGTGATTTTGGGGATTTCAAAAAAGACCCTTGTGGAGATTGAAAAGGGGCGGGCCTCCCTTGGCTGGGCGGGAAGCGTTGTCTTGTGCTACTTGTTTGAGGAGAGCCTTGTGCTGTCGGGGGTTTTCGGAGGCAGGCAAAGGGAGATAATGATGTATCTTGCCTTTGACGGGGCGGAGCCTAAATACCCTCAAGTCAGGGGCGGCAGCATCCTTTGGAAAACAATTATGGAAAACGAAAAATACAAAATTCAGCAGAATATCATAACCCAGCATTACCGGCTTGTGGACTCTAAAGGCAGAAGGATTGAGTCTTCAATTGACCTTGAGGACTTGATGGACATATTTCAAGACTTAAAGTGAAAAGGGGGTTTTTGACATGGGTCTGCTGGTTATCCTAATGTTTATCGAGGCCGTTGCGCTAATTTACCTGTGGATTACCGTCTCGAAGTATGACGGGGAAATCAGGCAATTGAGGCAGAAAATCGATATCCTTTATTTTAAAGGAACGGTAGATAAAAAATATGAGGTATCAGAAAAGCTTCCGAAGGAGGAGTTTTCGGGAAAGGAAAGCTTGGATACCGGGGAAGTAACGGAAAGCGCGCCGCCTGAACCGGTTTTTGCTGAACAAGTCAAAAGTGCGGATCGGCTTGAGAAAAAATTGGAATTGCCTCCGCGGCCCCAGTTTTTTGAGGGGAAGGGGGAAGATGCCCTTTCAAAAGGGGATATGGAAAACTGGGTTGGGAAAAAGGTTATCGGCGTTTTGGCTTCCATCCTTGTATTTATCGGGCTTGTCTTTTTGGGAGTCCTCACTTATGAGCACATTACCGAAACCGGAAAAATCGTCTCCATGTATTTGATAAGCGCCGCCATTACCGGGCTTGGGGTTTGGCTGACCTTAAAAAAGGGCAACAATTTTACCCTTGCCTTGACGGGGTGCGGATGCGGGTCTTTCTTCATTTCAATCTTGCTGACCCACATTTATTTTAATAAGTTTAACGATATTACCGCTTTTTCGCTGCTCCTTTTGTGGATGGCGGGGACCCTTTTGCTGGCAAGGCTCTTCAATTCCGTGCAGCTGAGTATTGTTGCCCATATCGGGATGGCGGTGTCTTTGTGCTTTGCCTTCGGTATGGGGCTGACAGATGAGAAGCTGGCGCTGCTCCTTGTGTATCAGGCGGCGTCCGTCGCGGTTATACTTTTGGGCAATATTTTCTGCTGCAGGAAGACATATTATTTCGGGCTCTTTGTGAGCCTTGCGGTGACAATTGCCGTGAGCTGCTTTATGTGGGGCAGGTTTGCTTCAAGAAGCCTTTCGAGTGGAGTAGCCTTTGCTACCGAGCTGCCTGCGGAGGCTGTTGCGGCGGCCTTTTTCTGGCAGTTTGCAGGGGCCAGCTTTTTGTCTTACCTCCTTGCCGTTTCCACCACCCGTTATAAAAGCCGAGAATGGCAGGATTTGATACATTTTTCCAATAAGGTTTTGTGGATTGTGTCGCTGTTTATAAATGTCTATTTTGTGGTGTATAGGCTGGTCGGTGCCGAGAGCGTAAAGTGGTCGTGGGGTGGTAGTGTCGGGTTTTCCGTGGTCTTTACGGCAGTGGCTGTCACCTTTGCCGTGGTGCTGGTTCATGGGGTGCTGTCGGTTCTGCTGAGTTATAAATTTAACTTCAGCGGAAGGCTTGAAACCTTTTCCGTGCTGATGATGTCGGCGGTGGCGGCGGTATTGATGCTGATACTTTTGGATGCAAATCCGGGATTCAACAAAGTTATTATAATCCCGCGGCTGTCTTGGCTTATTGTGGTTTCGGTTTTGCTGGCCTTGGCGGGGTATATCGCCAAAAACAAGGCTTATGTCGCGGCGGCGGCAGTGTATCTTGTGCCGGACGCCCTCTTTATGTTCGGGGGGAAGAGCGGGTACAGGGTGCTGAATAATATTGGGGAAATCTGGCTGCCCCTCGTTTACCTTGCCTTTTTGAATTTAATGCTGTGGCTTTTGTGGAAAATGGCGGGGGATAAGATGGGTGAATATCTCGGTGTGCCGGCGAAAATATTCGGGACTGTTTTGACGGAGCTGTCGCTGGTGTCGATTTTTGTAACCTCGTCGATAGATTATAAGACGGAAATACTCCTCATTATCCTTGTCCTTTTGAATACCGCCCTTTATGCTTTGGGATATGACAGGGATAGGGGGGAAATTCCGGTGCTGAAAACCGCCTTTGGAATTAATGAGTTTGCCGTGTTATCGGTAGTGTCGTGGTTTATTGCCTATGACTATAAGGATTCGGTGTCCACTTTGCTGTATTTGGTGCTTTTTGCCCTTTCCTTCGGCTATGCCTTTCTGAGGGTGGGCAGGGTGCTGACGGGGAAAGGAAACAACCTCGAGGCTCTTTGGACGGGAGCGAAGCTGACTGTCCTTACCTTGGCGGTGATAAAGGGGCATACTTCCTGGTTTGAGCAGGCTTATATCTTTAGCGTTGTGTGTATGCTCACGGCCCTTTTGTGCATCATTCTCGGGTTTGCGGGGAAGGCAAAGGCGCTGCGGTATTATGGCCTTGCCTTGACCGTGGCGTGCATTTTGAAGCTTGTGACCTATGATGTGACCAATCTTGAGACTATGCTACGGGTGCTTGCCTTTATCGGCGGCGGCGTTATCTGTTTTGGCATCAGCGCCATCTACAACTATACCTCAAAGAGGCTGGCGGCAGGCGACTCGCTGCCCGAGATACAGGAGCAACAGCCGTGAAAATTGGGCAAAAAAATCCTGTAACCCAAAAGGTTACAGGATTTTTTGTTGTTTATTTTATTCTTCGGAGGTTGTGTCTTCGGGCTCCTGCTGGGGGGAGGCGGCGGGGGTTTCCTCGATGGGGGTAAACTCTGCTTCCAGCGGAGGATTTGGTGCCCCGATAAAGTTTTGGGAGGGGGCGACGCCGCAGCCCATTGCCTCGGCAATTTCACCGGAGGTGACGCGGCGCATCTTTATCCATGCTATGGTGCCCAAAATGAGGTAGTACAACACCCATGCGTGAAAGGCGATATCGATGAGGTAGGATAAATCAAATTGGCCTATTATGGAAATGAGCATGAAAAGGGTGTCGAGGGTGAATAGTATCAGGGCTATCAATATAAAAAAGCGCTTTTTTGCCGAGAAAAGCCAGCAAACAAAGAAAATGAGGAGTAAGACTACTGCCAAGATAATGCTGAAATATAAATAATAGTTGCTGCCGGTCTCGTCTGCCAAGGCCTGACCTCCGAACAAAAAGGCGGGAGGAATTATCATTGAAAAGGGGAAATACAGGCCGATATTCAAAAAGGGCAAAATCATGTTGACGGCAGTAAAAATAATTGCCAATAGATAGTTGTTCCTTGCCTTGTCATATTTTGCCTGATGGGTGCGGATGTCCACAAATTCCATGTTTATACTCCTCTCAAAGAAACATCTTACAAATTATATCAGGGATTGGCATTTTTGGTCAAGAAAAACTTGGGAAACAAAAAAGGGTAAAGAGAAGGAGGATTCTTTACCCTTTGGGATACTATATGCGGCGGGGAAAAAAGAACGGGGTTACCGTTTCGGATTGTTACACTTTTGTGTTGTAAATCAGCACAAGTTCAAGTATAATGCAAAAGGCAGCGCACAGCACCAAAAAGGCGTTGCGGGAAACCTTGGATTTTATCTGCAATGAGAATTGAGTCAGGAGTATTCCGGTTATCACGAGGGCCGTCACTTCAAAGCCGAGGCGGATGTCGGCTATTTCCCACGGGTGGATTTTGGAGGCCAGTATTGCCACAGGTGAGCTCACTATGTGGGCGAGGGGGACTATGGCAAGAGGGAGGACGGCGAGAGCGTAGTCCTTGCGCCTTGAGCGGAGGAAGACTCCCGATATTATGAGAATTATGACTACTATTACCCAGCAATCGACTATCAAGTTGTTCACCTGTCCCTTTTTTATTATTATATGCAGGGGCGGGGTAAATAAGAAGCGGTTTGGCTGGTTTGTCGTTTAAGTTATTATACCAATATTTGCAGGTTAACGCAAGAAGGCGTGATAAAAAGCGCCGGGGCGCAGAAAAATTACGATAAAAAATAAAGCGGCGCCATAAAGCGCCGCTGTGGTGGAGCGGGAAACGGGATTCGAACCCGCGACACCCAGCTTGGGAAGCTGGTGCTCTACCGCTGAACTATTCCCGCGTGAATTGGCAAAGTAAATTAAAGCACATTTTTTTGAAAATTTCAAGAGGTTTTTGTTACAAAATCAGGCACCCTTTGACTTTATCATTTGCTTGAAAAGATTTTCGGCGGCCTTTGGATTGTCGCCGATATAGAGGAGAATGTAGCCGGACTGCTCCAATACCACGGCGTTTTTAATCTTTTGGTGTTCCGCGGCGTTCTTTAACCTGAAGTTTTCTGATAGCTGGCTGATGTATTTTGAAACCGAGGCCAAGACTTCCTGGGATTTTGAGGTGTCGGAAAGCTTGAATACCACTATCGTGTCGGCGTAGTATTCGCTGTTGCTCACATAGGCGGAAATGCTCTCGATGCCTTCCGGGGGAAGGTCGAAATGCTTTGAGATAATGCCGCTGGGCAGAACGGTTAGCCCTGAAAGGGATGAGCTTTCAATTATGCCGCAGGTGATCTGCGAAGGGGAAATTGCAACCCTTTTAACAGACCTTGAAAAGTATAAGTCAAGGGCTATGTTTTCTTGGTTATTTTTGCAGGAGTGTAAAAATAACAATAAAATTACGCAAACAAACACAAAAAGGGCCCTTTTTACTTTAAGCAGAGCCGGCATTATTTCACTCCTTTCAGAAGCTTTATATATTATACACAAAAGTTTTTATTTTTCAATTGTAAATAGTGTAGAAAATTAACTTAAATATAAAGATAATGTGCACAAAAAATTATTTACAGTAATTTACTTATGATTTACATAAGGAGTAGCGATTTGGTTATGGAAAGGAATTATTAAACACTTTCAACATAGTTTTCAACATTATTGCCCCTCGAAAATCAACAAAACACGCCTTTGTGTTGAAAACTTTGTTAGCATTGTGTTTGGGGGGCGGGACTTTTAACATTTTTAAATTTACATAATACTTTTCAACATGATTTCGGGGCGATGGAGCATTACTTCTAATTTATGGGGTTTATACGGAATACGATATATTTTTCAGTTGGTCGGAGGTGTTTAAATGCCGAGGTTTTTTGTGGAAGACATAAATGCCGGGGAGATTGTCGGGGAGGAGGCAAGGCATATTGCCCGTTCTCTGCGGATGAGGCTGGGGGATGCCCTGACCTTGTGCGACGGGCGTGGTACCGATTATTTTTGCGAGATAACGGCACTTGAGGGGGACAGGGTTTTTTACAGGGTTTTGGATAAAAGGGAGAGTATCAGCGAGCCCTTGACCAAAGTCACCCTTTTTCAGTGCCTGCCCAAAGGGGACAAGATGGACGACATCATAAAAAAGTGCGTGGAGCTTGGAGTTTATTCCATTGTGCCCGTCATAAGCGGCAGGTGCGTGTCGGTGCCTGCCGGGGCGGCCCTTGGGCGGAAAAGGGAGAGGTGGCAGAAAATTGCCCTTGAGGCGGCAAAGCAGAGCGGCAGGGGGATTGTGCCGCAAGTTTCGGATATAGCCGACTTTTCAAGGGCGGTTTCGGACTTTTGCGCCCTTGATGTGCCCATAATTTTCTATGAGGGCGGGGGGATGCCTTTGAAGGAGATACTAAAGGGTGATAGAAAAGGTGGCAGAGTCGGCATCTTTGTGGGGCCGGAAGGGGGTTTTGAGCCCCAAGAGGTGGAGGCGGCGGCACGGGGAGGCGCCCTTGTGGCCACTTTGGGGCCACGGATTTTACGGGTGGAGACGGCGCCGGTGTGCGCTTTGTCTGTTGTGATGTTTGGGTTGGGAGAGATGGGGTAAAGGCTTACTGTCAGGGCCTTTGGCTTTGGGTGTTCGTATTGACAATTGGTGGGCTTTGCCTTACAATATACTAATCGAAGAGTATAAGGCTTGCCCCATGGTTTTTCGGGGGTAGGGCCTAATTTTAAATTTTTTCAAGGAGTGCGGGCATGAAACACATTGACATTAAGGATATTTTGTCAGGGAGCCAGTATCAGGGGAAAGAGGTTACCGTCTGCGGATGGGTCAGGACTTCCCGGGACTCTAAAAATATGGCTTTTATGGAGATAAACGACGGCACCACTTTAAAGCATTTGCAGGTTGTCATCGACAAGTCGCAGCTTTCCGGCTTTGATGAGGCCATGAGGGTGGGGGCTGCCGTCAAGGTTGTGGGGGAGGCTGTGCCTTCCCGGCAGGGTGGACTTGAAGTCAACGCCAAGGAAATTGTGCTGCTGGGGGGCTGTCCTACCGATTATCCCCTCCAGAAAAAGCGGCATTCCTTTGAGTTTTTGCGCACCATTCCCCATTTGAGGGTCAGGACAAATACCTTCAACGCCATGCTGAGGGTGCGCTCTGTCCTCTCCTTTGCCATTCACCGTTACTTTCAGGAGAGGGGTTTTGTATATGTCCATACCCCTATTTTAACGGCCAATGACTGCGAAGGGGCCGGCGAGGTCTTTAAAGTCACCACTATCGGCTATTCCACCGAATATAAGAGCGAAGAAGAGTATTATGAAAATGACTTTTTCGGCAAGAGGGCGGGGCTGAGCGTTTCCGGGCAGCTGGAAGGGGAAGTTGCCGCCATGGCCATGGGGAAGATTTATACCTTTGGGCCCAGCTTTAGGGCGGAAAACAGCAATACTACCCGCCATGTGGCCGAGTTTTGGCATATTGAGCCGGAAGTTGCCTTTGCGGAGCTGCCCGATATAATCGAGATTGCCGAGGATATGATAAAGAGTATTGTAAAAGAGGTGCTGGAAAAATGCCCGGCCGAGCTTGAGTTTTTTGAGAACTTCTTTGAGCAGGGGCTGAAAGATAAGCTTAGGAACCTTGTGGAAAATGATTTTGCGGTTTTGGAATATACCGAAGCCATTGAGATTTTGAAAAAGTCCGGGAAAAAGTTTGAGTATCTCGTGGAGTGGGGCTGCGACCTTCAGACCGAGCATGAAAGGTATATTACCGAGGAAGTTTTCAAAAAGCCCGTGTTTATTGTCAATTATCCGAAGGATATAAAGGCCTTTTACATGAAGCAGAATTCCGACGGCAAGACTGTTGCCGCCACCGATTTGCTGGTGCCGGGAGTGGGCGAGATTATCGGCTGCAGCGAAAGGGAGACCGATTACGATAAACTCGTCAAAATCATGAAAGAGCGAAACATGGATTTGGAGGAGTATCGGGACTACCTTGATCTGCGCAAGTTCGGGTCGGCGCCCCATAGCGGCTTTGGGCTGGGGCTTGAGCGGCTGCTCATGTATGTGACGGGTATCGGCAATATCAGGGATGTGATTTTGTATCCCCGTACCGTGGGCAATATCCGGTAAGGCGATAATTCAGAAAGGACTATGGATTTATGGGGAAGTTGATAATCCCAAAAGGGTATAAGCCGATTTTGTCGCTGAGGGATACCCAAAGGGCCATAAAGCTGGTCAAAGACACCTTTCAGACAAAGCTGGCAAAGGCCTTTAGTTTAGACCGCATTACCGCTCCCATCATTGTGCCGGGGGAGACCGGCATTAACGACGACTTGACGGGTGTGGAGAGAAAGGTCCAGTTTACCATGAAGAATGTGGAGGGTACTGCCGAGGTGGTGCAGTCCCTTGCAAAGTGGAAAAGGTATGCCCTCTACCGCTACGGGTACGAGGAGGGGACCGGCATTTACACCGACATGAACGCCATCCGCCGGGACGATGAGGTGGACAACCTCCATTCCATTTTCGTGGACCAGTGGGATTGGGAATATGTGATAAGCAAAGAACAGCGCACTATCGAGTTTTTGATTAATACGGCCCAAAAAATTATGGATTGTTTTGTGGAGACCCATGAGGAAGTAAAGCAGCAGTTCCCCCAAATAAAGCGGGAGTTTTGCCGGGAGATTTTCCCCATCACTACCCAGCAGCTTCAGGAAATGTATATGGAATGGGAACCTAAAGAGCGGGAAGAAATGGTGACGAAGCGGTATAGGACCGTCTTTGTCATGCAGATAGGCGGTGGGCTCCATGAAGGGATTCCCCACGACGGCAGGGCGCCCGACTATGACGACTGGATGCTAAACGGGGACCTGCTTTTGTGGGATGACCTGTTGGGCTGCGCCGTGGAGATTTCCTCCATGGGAATCAGGGTGGACAAAGAGTCTTTGATTAGGCAGCTTAAAATCAGCGGAAATGAGGACAGGCTCCAGTACGATTACCACAAAAAGATTGTGGACGGGGAGCTGCCCCTTACCATCGGCGGGGGGATCGGGCAGTCGAGGCTGTGCATGCTGATGCTGGAGAAGGCCCATATCGGTGAGGTGCAGGTGTCTGTCTGGCCCCGGGAAATGGTGGAGGAATGCGCCAAAAAGGGCATTGTGCTGCTGTGATTACAGATAAATATTTAGCGGAGAGGAGTGGCCTCTCCGCTTTTTGTGTTTATCGGGAATATTAATATATGATGCGGCGGGCGGTGACATAGCGCTGCTGCCAGTAGCTTGTGTTGATGCTGACGGTTTTGACTGTGTCGCCCGGCTTTGGGCTGTGTATCATTTGCCCGTTGCCGAGGTATATGCCTACATGGTCTACTATGCCGTTTTGGTTGATGGAGAAAAAGACAAGGTCGCCGGGCTTTATCTCGGATTTCGGTACCGATATGCCGTTTGTGGCTTGGGCGGAGGAAACCCTGTCGATGATGTAGCCGGCTTGCCCAAAGGAGTATTGGGTCAGGCCAGAGCAGTCAAAGCCCCCGTCTTTGGGGGAGGCGCCGCCAAAGACATAGGGCATGCCGAGCTGGGCCTTGGCGGCGGCGATAACGGCGTCGATTTTTTGCTGTTTTGTGTTGGTTTGGGCGCCGTCGGGCTTTATATAGTCTTTGCTGACCCAGCCTATGCGCCCGTCGGGCAGGCGGACATTGTACCAGTTGCCGCTGTCACCGAGGATTGTGACCCGGGTGCCGTTTGGGATTGTGGTTATTATTGTGTTGGAAGTGGAGGGGCCGGTGCGTACATTAAGACTGGTGGCTGTGACTGTGCCTGTGCCGGCGGCGGTGCTTATATATTGGCCGCTGGCCCACCCTGTCCTGCCGTCGGGGAGGCGGACATTGTACCAGCCGTTTGACTCGCTCAAAATCGTGACACGGGTGCCGTTGGAGATGGCGGTTATGATGGAGTTGGAAGTGGAGGGGCCGCTGCGGACATTGAGGCTGGTGGCCGTCACTGTGCCCGTTTTTTCGGAGAAGGGGATAAGGTAGTCTTTGCTGACCCAGCCTGTGCGGCCGTCGGATAGGCGGATTTGGTACCAGTTGCCGCTCTCGCCTATGACCGTGACCTTGTTGCCCTGCCATAGGGCGTGGATGACGGTGTAGGAAGTGGAGGGGCCGCTGCGGACATTGAGTTTGGAGGCCGTGACTTGGTAGGTGCCGGAGACTGTTGAGGCGGGCTGGGCCGCGGCGGCCACTGCCGCGGGTTGGGCTGCTGCGGCGGGCGTGGCGGCGGCGATTGCCGCAAAGGGGATGGTGGCGACCATTATGGCGCCTACCATGAGTTTTACCGTGTTGATTTTAAAGTCGGAAAGTTTACTGCCTACCAGCTCTTTTATTTTGTCTTCAAGGTTTAAAGCTTGCCTGCCTTCTTCCGATAAGAATTCCTTTGCAAATTCGGCGGATTCGTTGTTGAGGTGAATTTCAAGGATATAGCCTTCCCCGTCGGGGATCAGTTTGTATTTTGTGTACCAGTTCATAGCGCACTTCCTTTGCGTGGTTTTAATACTATTATTTATTTGGGAAGGGCTATTATACGGAAAAACCGCTGCCAATATCAGTTTGGCAGCGGTTTTAATATTTTGCTATATTGTTGTTTTCTATCACTAATATTTCCCGGTCTGTTAAGGTGTAGACCTTGAATTTGTTGTCTGCGATGGCTTTTTCGTAATATTTTTGGCGGTCGGGGCCGAAATGGCAAAAGAGTATGCCGTCGAGAAACCCTAAAGCCGAAAAGTCGTCAAAATTTTTGAGGGTGTCGGGGGTGCCGTCGATGGGGATAAGGTGGCGGGTGTCCTTTGTCACAAGGTGGGCGCCGGCGCTGGCACCGATGTAAGGGATACCTTTTTCTATATACGCTGCGATTTCTTTGTCAAAGCCGCAGCGGCGAAGGAGGGAAAGCAGCAAAAAGGTGTTGCCGCCCAATGTGTAGACAAGGTCGATGTCGAGGTTTTTGAAAAGGTCGGGCGTGTCCGCCTTGAAAACCGTGATGTTTTCTTCCGAAAAGCCGAGTTTTGCCGTGTTTTTTATGATTTTGCGCTCCCGGACCGATACCGGAAGGGCGCAGGGGATGACAAGGACTTTAATTTCTTCCATGGGTTTGTAGAGGAAGGGTTTTATTTTGCCGAAAATATGCTCGTCGGAGATGGAGCACAAAATTAGCTTCAAGCCATTGCCTCCTTTAGGCTATTTGCCGGTAAAGGTAAATGAGGGCTTCTTCCGTCAGGGTAATTGGGGTGTTTTTGAGGCGGTGAAGGTTTACCGAACGGGCCAAAACCTTGATTTGCTCTTCGGTTGCCTTGACGGGGCGGGCCATGTCAAGGCCCAAAAGGAGGTTTTCGAATTTTTCTATGGCTTCGGTAACGCTGTCTGCCCCAATTGCCTTTGCGATTTCAAGGAAGGTGTCAAAAAGATACCCTTTTCCCCGGGGGTCTATACATAATTCGGGGTGCTCGTGCATATAGCGCCAGACTTTGGGCAGGCACAAAGCTACCGCGTGGCCGTGGGGCAGGCCGAAAATGGTGGTGAGCTTGTAGCTCATGGCGTGGGGGGCCGTGGTGCGGGATATGTTGATGGCTTGGCCAGAAAGGTTAGAGCCGTGGAGCATTTCCTTTAGGGCGGCAGGGTCGTTTTTCAGGTAATTTTCGATGTTGGGAAGGATTTTTTCGATGGCGGCTTTTGCCAAGGCTTTGCTCTCCTCGGTAGAATACAGCGACCACATGGATTCTATCGCTTGGCAAAGGGCGTCTGATAGGGTGCACTTTTTTTGGTATGGGGGTAAAGTGGCAAGGACTTCCGGCAAGAGGATGGCGACGGCCGGAA
>JAKOXU010000087.1 GCA_029780875.1 Bacillota bacterium
ATCAATCTCTTCGAAGGCAGCCCCCTCAATCCGCAGCCCCCGGAGCCTGTCCAGCACCCGCTTCCTCTGCTGCCGGATATATTCCAAAACCTCCGGGGTTTTCTCCCTGTCCAAATCGCCGATATAAAGCCTTGCAAGGCTCCGCTCCCTTTTCACCCCGTCAAAACAGGCCCGCATGGCAACATAAAGCCTGCCATCCTCTCGGGCCACCTTCTCCTCCACAATATCAAAACCCTCGCTATATAGATATTCCCTTAAAACATGGGCCTTGGTCATGGGCTGCAGCACTAAATTTATCCGCCCATTTTTCAAAAAAATCGCCCTGTCTATTATCTCGGCGATGTTCTCGCCTCCCATGCCGGCTATCACCACATCGTCAACTTCATCCTCAAAAATGCCTTCCAGCCCAAAACACTGCCGAAGCTGGATTTTTTCCGCCAGCCCGAAAGCTTCAATATTCTCCCTTGCCCTCTCAATGGGCCCTTTCGCTATGTCGGTAGCAATACAAAAGCCACACTTGCCGCACAATACAAGAAAAATCGGCACCAAGGCATGGTCAGTTCCCACATCGGCAACCCTTGCCCCACCCCGAATCAAGCCGGCAACGAGCCGAAGCCGCTCCCCTAAAGTCAAACCATCACATTTCCTCACTGGCCTTCAGCTCCTCAATGTCCTTTTCGCACATTCTACACAGCACAACAGTCACATACTGGAAGAGGGTGAGCCCCACCATGGCAATGCCATATATCCTCCAGTTATCGAGGGGCACCAGCAAAAGCATCGATAGTCCCAAACACCTGCCCAGCCCCAAAAAGACCTCCCTGAACCCGAAAAACTCGGGCTGGCACTCGGCGGTATAGGGCATTTTCTGCAAAAGGTGCAGGAAAATATTGGTCTCTGAATAGTTGAAAAAGGGATAAACCCCCGCATTTACCACATTTAACAGTATCACGGTAAAAGCATGCATCCTAAAGGCAAAGATAAGTCCGAAAAAGCTCAAAATTGTGACGGCAGCCGTCATGGCGCGAATCCTCAGCCCGGGCTTTAAAACCTTGCTCATAACCCAAATGCCCAGCAGGCTTAAAAAAGCGCTGAAAAAGGAATTAAAGCCTACCAACAGTTCATTTCTGACCAGTTTATAAAGGATGACATTGAGGAAAAATTGGAACACCCCGTCCCTGACGCCCTTTGAGCCTTCCGCCAAAAAGCCCCGCAGGTACCGGCGGTCAGTCAGAATAAGCTTTAAAGCCTTCCCGTGCTTTGGCCTTGAACCCATCACAAAGGCAGGCTCCACCGGCGCCAAAGTCGCCGAAAAGCTCGCCGCAAAAAGCATACCAAGGAAAGCCAGCGAAAACACGATTATGTACCCCGTAAACCCCAAAAAACGGGAGATAATAAACCCCGACAAAAGGGGCACGGTAACCTGCGACAGGGATGTCAGCAGGGCAATAAAAGACCCTGAAACATCCCTGTTGTTATTGGTGGTATATTCGGTATAAAGGTAAAAATAGCAAATCCAATAAAAGGCTGCCCCGCTCCCTTGAAGCAGCCCCATCAGGGGCATCACCTTGACGGAATTTTCCCTTAAAACAATCAGCAAGGCAAAAAGGGCAAGGTAAAACCCAAATCCTATCCTCATCAAAAAGGCGGGGGACTTATGCCTTAAAAACACTGCGGCCAGCAGCATCATAGCCCCTGTGGTGGAATACACAATCATTGAAAAAAGCATCACCACATAAATGTTGTCGGCCAGCCGCGTCAAAAAAATGTGAATAAAGGTGCCGGAAAATAGCGTCGAAACAATAAACCCGGTATGCACGACGGAAAACCGTCGGAAATTAACGGGTATAAAGTCAATGCTCAGCAGCACCCTCAATTGAGCAAAAAGCCTATTAAAGACAACACCCAAGAACTTTTTCCCCTAACCCACTCAAATTAAGAAAAGCCGCTTATTTCTTGCCGGCCAAATGGGAATTGAGCTTATCCAGGATTTCGTCTACGGACACGCCGTGAACCTGGCAT
>JAKOXU010000089.1 GCA_029780875.1 Bacillota bacterium
AAAAAGATTAACCTGGGAAGAAATATTGAAAAAGCTTGATGTGCATCCTGGATGGATACCTGGCATTAAAACAGTTGTAAACATGGCAAATGCTGAAGGCTGGATCGGAGAGCTTGAAATTCTTAAATATCTACCGGGACTTATTGAAAAAATTTATTATAGGGAATAGTAGATGCAGCATAAAACTGCCCCGGGGAAACCTGGGGCTTTATTTTTTTGCCTTTTTTCAAAATATTTTTTAAAAACTCTTGACATACCATAAAATACGGTATATAATATAATTGAGAACAAAGATATTACAAAGGCCGCAGGCAGGAAGAATGAATGAAGGGAGAGTTGAAAATGAAATTGGAAAAAATCACAAACCTTGACTGCTTCCGCGATTTCTCGCACGGAGCAGTCATCAAAACAAACAGTGGCCGTTCCCTCGGGGCAACCTGCGACCCCGAAGAGGCCGAAAACATCATTAGGCATTACTTTATGAATGAATTCTTTCCCGAGCCGGTGCACGTGTTTTTTGGAGGTGAAATTGGGGAAGATGGTGTATGGGGTTACACTTTCAGTATCATCGCAGAGTGACGGGGCCACGTGCCCCGGTAATGCACAAGCCCGGTCACAAGTCCGGGAGAAAGGAGCAGGATATGTTAAGCAAAAGCAAAATTTATCAAGTGATTTATGATTATTTGGTAAGCAATGAAGGAATTAAAAACCTTGACGACCTTTTAGAAAAATGGGAAGCAACAGACCCGACAAAAGCAAGTAGCGGAGTACCGGCCCTTATAACCTTATGCGCCGCACTCCGCGATGATATGCGCACCGAGGCAAACAAAGCCAGCGGCAAAGCGAATATTGAAAGGGCCATGAGGGCGATTATAAAGAACGCCCCAGAACACATGCGGCAATTGCAAGGCGCTTTCGTCCGTGACGGGAAACAATATGCTTGTGACGGGTACAGAGCAATGCGTCTAAATACACCGATTGACCTCCCCGCGCCGCCTGTGCCGTGCACGATGGATATTGGCCGATTTATTGACGAGGCCAGGCACAACGCCACCAAGCCCCTAGAAACGCCCACGCTGGGAGTTTTGAAAGCCCACATAAAAACTAAAAAGGCCGAGAACAAGGCCAAGTACGGTAAAGGCGCAAACAAGGAAAAAATTTTATGGGATTTCGGGGAAGGCCGCCCGGTAGTAAATGCGGCTTATCTACTAGACATTTTAACAGCTTTCCCAGATGCCACTATCACATACAGCACGTTGACAGCCCCGCTGTACTTCTCCCACGCCGACGGGGAAGCGATTTTGTTGCCGGTCAGGAAGAATAACGACTGACAACCCCGGCAGCTGGGAGAAATCGCAGAGTGACGGGGCCACGTGCCCCGGTAATGCACAAGCCCGGTCACAAGTCCGGGAAACAAAAGGGTGGCGACCAACCGCCAAGGAGGATTCACATATGAATATCATCAATGAACGCATATCAGAAATTTTCGGGGTCGAAGTTGCCCCAAAGTTCCACAACGAAGACAGCTTCGTTGCGGACATAAATTACATCGAGGGAGTCCACAGTTTCCCTGAAATCTCTGTTTTATTCGTCCCCTCACATTTGAGGGGAATGGGGCT
>JAKOXU010000101.1 GCA_029780875.1 Bacillota bacterium
ATCCGCGCCGCCATAAAGTCCGGGGAAATCGCCACCCCCTACCCCCCCGAACTTGTCGTGAATAACATAGAAATAATCTTTTCAAACCTGCACAAGCTAATCCCCGACGGAAACCCGGAAAACCTCATAAACACCGCAAACCAAGTAGTCGACATAATCCGGCACGGCATCGAAGGCCAATAAACTCACACTGCAAGGAGGAAAACGCATGAAACCCGCTTTCACGGTAGAAAACCTAAACTTCAAATACCCCACGGCAAAGGAAGACACTATCAAAGGCATCAGCTTTGAAGTGTTTGAAGGGGAAATTTTCGGGCTCCTCGGTCCTTCCGGCGCGGGCAAATCCACCATCCAAAAAATCCTGATAAAGCTGCTGGAGGGATACCGCGGCACCATCAAATATTTCGGCAGGGATTTGAACTCCCTTGACAACTCCTACTATGAAGAAATAGGCGTAGGCTTCGAAGTCCCCGTCCATTTTTCCAAACTGACGGCTTTGGAAAACATGAAATTCTTCTCGGGGTTTTACAAAAGCCGTGCAAACATTCAGGAACTCATGGAAAGGGTCGGCCTTTGGGAATACCGCGATGTCAAGGTAGCGGAATTTTCAAAGGGCATGAAGGTGCGCCTCAATTTTGTCCGTGCAATGCTCAATTCCCCCCGGGTACTGTTTTTGGACGAAGTGACAAACGGTCTTGACCCCAACAACGCCAAAATCATAAAGGACATGATAGCGGAATTCCGCGCGAAAGGCGGCACGGTTTTCCTCACCACCCATTTGATGAACGACGTGGAACAGCTCTGCGACAGGATAGCCTTCTGCGTAAACGGCAGGCTTGTGGAAACCTCCACACCCCGGGATTTGAAGCTAAAATACGGAAAGCGGGAAGTCAAAGTCGAATACAGGGACAACGGCAACTTAAAGTCCGCCCTATTCCCCCTTGACGGCATAGGCTTCAACGAGGAATTCCAAACCCTCCTCAAATTCGGCAAAATAGAAACCATCCACAGCGGCGAAACCTCCATGGAGGAAATCTTCATCATAGTGACGGGGGTCGAATTAAAATGAGAGGCCTTGTAAAGCTCACGGCAGGCGAACTCAAAAGGCTTGCCAGATACAAAATATTGGCGGCGAGCCTTGCCACCTCAATCCTCTGGATAATCCTTTTCCTCTTCATCTCAAAAAGCGAAGCCGCGGAGATAGCCCCCCACCTCATCATCATAGATGTAACGGCAATGTCGGTACTGCTCATCGGGGCCTCCCACCACCTTGAAAAGCAGGAAGGCACCCTCAAAACCATAATAGTAACCCCCCTCTCTTTAGGCCAAATCCTCACGGCCAAAACCCTATCCTCCATAGCCCTGTCCATCCAGTCGGTAGCGGTAACCTGCGCCGCCCTATACTTTATCCATAAAATCACCTTTAACTATATATTGCTGCTTTTCTTTATACTAATCGCGGGAGCCTCCCACGCCGCCATCGCCTTTTTGCTATCCATAAGGAGCCGGGACTTTACCACCATGCTGGCCCTCTACGCCGGCTACATGTTTGTCTTCACCATCCCTTCCTTCCTCTTTAACTTTGGCATAATTCAAGCCAAATTCGAGTGGCTGCTCATGCTGTCCCCGACCCATTCCTCAAGCCGCCTTATAATCTCTGCGGTATCGGGAGAATACGACTACACGCTGGTTACCATAGGCGCCCTATACCTTATCCTTCTCACGGCGGCCCTTTTCAGGCTCGTGGTATATCCCATTTTTAAAGACAACGCGGCAAGGGGGTAAGCTTATGAAAAAATACATGTCCCTTTTAAATTACGAAGCCAAAACCATAGCCCGTGACCCCATAAATTTATATATGTGCCTTTTCCCCGCGATAGTTCTGTTTTTGTCAACCTTTGTATTCCCAAAGATACTGGAGTCGATAGGCCCGGAAAAAGGCGCCACCCTCAAAATCACAATGCTGCTGATGCTGACCTTCCTCCTTGCCTTCGGCTCATTTTTCCTTGCCGCCATGGCAACCTTCCTGTTGCTGGAGCAAAAGGACGAAAACACCCTCCACACGATAGCTGTAACCCCGGTAGGCACCGGCGGCTACCTCAAATTTAAAATGGCATACATTTACCTGATGTCTGTCATAGGCACGATAATAGTCCTTTTTGGCACAAAACTGCTGGCGGGCGACAAATACGCGATAGGCGGCGTTTCAATTTTCGACAACATCAGCTTTCTCCACATAGCCGCTTTTGCCGCCGTCAACGAACTATTCACCCCCACTCTGGGCCTTTTGCAAGCCGCCATAGCCAAAAACAAAGTGGAAGGCTTTGCCTTCATAAAGGGCGCCGGCATATTAGCGTTAGTCCCCGCCCTCATGATACTCAAAACCTTCCAAGGCCCAATGCAGTACCTGTTAGGCATATCCCCCAACTTCTGGGCAATCCGCGGCATGCTATTGAACCTCATGCCGACAGAGAACGGCGCCGACTTAAATTACCCGCTCTACCTTCTCATCGGCGCCGCCTACAATATCCTACTGCTAATCCTATCCTACAAACTCTTTCTCAAAAAATCCCAATACTAACAACACGCCGACCGCCCCATCAGCCCCTTTTTGTCACCTCATCAACCCATTTTAAGTACCCTTCGCTGCCCTTCTCCACACCCACAAGCAAAATCTCGGGCACCTCATAAGGATGAATCTCAAGGAGCTTTCTTTCCAACTCGGAATAAAGCTCCTTTCTCGTCTTAAAGAGCACCAGCACCTCATCCTCATGGCAAAGCTCCCCCTTCCAAGTATAGTGGCTCCTGATTTTGACTTCCTGGGCACAGGCCGCAAGCCCGCCCCTTATAACCTCGTCGATAGCGGCCCGTGCCGTCCCCTCGCTCCCAAAAGTCGTCATCACAATCCCATATTCGCCCATACACACGCCTCCTTAATCAAATTAACTTTACCGCATCAAAACCCTACCCAAATTTTAATACAAACCAAAAAAACTTTCCACCCCGGCATAGGGCCCCCTCTTTAAACTTTGCCGCAAAATTTGTCTCTTTTCCACAAAATTCCCGCCAATATTCCAATTTTCCTTGATAAAACTTCACAACAATGATAAGATAATATAAAGGCAAAGCCAACACCTGCCTTTCACTCAAACAGCGCGGGAGGCATTCTCAATTTAAAACAATATACATAAAAGAAGGGGGTAATACTCATGCAGGGCAACCCGAAGCTCATTGAAAAACTAAACGACCTGCTGGCAGACGAACTGACAGCCATCAACCAGTATGTAGTCCACGCGGAAATGTGCGAAGACTGGGGATATGAAAAGCTTCACGAAAACTTTGAAAAGCGCTCCATCACCGAAATGCGCCACGCCGAAAAGCTCATCGGCAGAATCCTCTTCCTCGGCGGCAGGCCAATAGTGTCGGAGCTCAAGGGCATCCACATAGGCGACACCATCCCAAAACAGGTGAGCTATGACCTTGCAGCCGAAGAAGGCGCCGTCAAGGCTTACAACGAAGCCATCGCCCTTGCCGCGGAAGTGGGCGACAACGCCACAAGGGACATCCTGGTCGAAATCCTCAACGACGAAGACCGGCATGTCGACGAACTCGAGGCGCTAAAAGACCAAATCGAGCAAATGACCCTTCCCATATTCCTCACAACCCAAGTCTAAACCAAAAGAGGCTGAACAGTTCAGCCTCTTTTTTGTAATAACATCTGTGCAAAGGAGACTTGCCATGAACGACTTTGAAAGCTACCTATCCGCAATCCAAGACCTCGAAAAAAGGGAGCGCATGGAAAACATCTTTAGCTTTATCAA
>JAKOXU010000115.1 GCA_029780875.1 Bacillota bacterium
GTTGTAGTGTCAGTACCCGAAGAGTATATGGGCGACATTATTGGCGATTTGAACGCAAGGCGCGGTCAAATTGCGGGCACGGACATTGTGGGTGGCAACCAGCAGATTACAGCTATGGTGCCCTTGTCTGAAATGTTTGGTTACGCCACAAATCTGCGTTCCAAGTCCCAAGGCAGAGGCCAGTACTCCATGGAACCCAGCCACTATGCGGAGCTCCCGAAGGCTTTAGCGGAAAAAATTGTTGCAAATCATGATAAAAAGGAAGTTTAGGAAGAAATACTTCTTGAATTTTCTTATAAAAGTTGTTAAAATAGTAAAAGCATAATAAGATAACTATAACTTAACTGTTAAGGAGAGGAAAAACATGGCAAAGGCAAAATTTGAAAGAACCAAACCGCATGTAAACATCGGTACAATCGGTCACGTTGACCATGGTAAGACCACCTTGACCGCGGCTATTACAAAAGTGCTTGGCTTTAAGGGAGAAGCAACCTTTGTTGCCTATGATCAAATAGATAAAGCTCCCGAAGAAAAGGCCCGTGGTATTACAATTAACACCTCACATGTTGAGTATCAGACCGACAACAGGCATTATGCCCACGTTGACTGCCCCGGACACGCTGACTATGTTAAGAACATGATTACCGGTGCGGCCCAGATGGACGGCGCTATCCTGGTTGTTTCTGCTGCTGACGGTCCCATGCCTCAGACAAGAGAGCACATTCTCCTTGCCCGTCAGGTTGGCGTTCCTTCCATCGTTGTCTTCATGAACAAGGTTGACCAGGTTGACGATCCTGAGCTTTTGGAACTTGTTGAAATGGAAATCCGCGACCTGCTCAATCAGTATGAATTCCCCGGTGACGACACACCCATAATTAAAGGTTCCGCTTTGAAAGCATTGGAGTCTTCTTCTACCGATCCCAGCGCTCCTGAATATGCTCCCATCTTTGAGCTTATGGACGCAGTTGACTCCTTTATTCCCACTCCGGAGCGCAAGGCTGACCTGCCCTTCCTGCTCCCCGTTGAAGACGTCTTCACAATTACCGGCCGCGGCACCGTTGCTACCGGTAGAGTTGAGCGCGGTCAAGTCAAGCTGGGCGACGAAGTTGAGATTGTCGGCTTGAAGGATGAGAGCATCAAGTCCGTTGTTACCGGTATTGAAATGTTCCGCAAGATTCTTGATTATGCCGAGGCTGGCGACAATGTTGGTGTATTGCTCCGCGGCATTCAGCGTACCGACATTGAGCGCGGTCAAGTTATCGTAAAGCCCGGCTCAATTAAGCCCCACAAGAAGTTCCGCGGACAGGTTTACGTTCTGACCAAGGATGAGGGCGGCCGCCATACTCCCTTCTTCAACAACTATCGTCCCCAGTTCTACTTCCGCACAACCGACGTTACCGGTACAATCTCCCTTCCCAAGGATGTTGAAATGTGCGTGCCTGGCGACAATGTTGACATGGATGTGGAGCTCATCACACCCATCGCTATTGAGGAAGGCCTCCGTTTCGCTATCCGTGAAGGCGGACGCACCGTTGGTTCCGGCGTTGTAACTGCTATTCTTGACTAAAGCTATATAACAAATAATAAGGTGCCCGTGAAATACCGGGCACCTATTTTTTTATAGCAGCTTCAGGCTGCTTTTTCTTTGCTGTTGTCCGGTTGTTAGGCTTCCTATATGAGTTTTTGTTTGCCTTATATGGCGTTACATGATATAATAAAATGAAAATTTTACATAGGGGAATGGCTGATGATTATCCTTGGGATTGACCCCGGCTATGCCATTGTGGGCTACGGAATCATTGAATATAAAAACAATCGGTACAGGGTTCTCGATTATGGTGTCATCACAACACCGGCGAGCATGCCGCTGCCAAGCCGGTTGTTAAAGGTTTTTGATGAAACCTATGTCCTCCTTGAAAAATGGAATCCCGACGCCCTATCCCTTGAAGAAATATTTTTCACGACAAACGCAAAAACCGCTGTGGCGGTATCTGAAGCCCGTGGCGCCATTATCGTTGCCTCTGAAAAGCTGCGGGTTCCCGTCTTTGAATACACCCCTTTGCAAGTCAAATCTGCGGTAGTGGGCTATGGCAAAGCAGAGAAATTTCAGGTGCAGGACATGACAAGGGTGTTGTTAAACCTCAAATCCATACCAAAACCCGATGATGCGGCAGACGCGCTGGCAGTAGCAATTTGCCATGCCCATTGTTCATGTTCCCTTTTGTCTAAAGCGCATTAAAATAAATGGGGATAGCGTAAATGATTTACAGTGTAAGTGGAAAATTAATTTATAAAGACGACAGCGTCGCTGTAATTGAGTGCTCGGGAGTAGGGTTCAGTTGCCTGACATCCCTTGCCACTCTAAAGGCTTTGCCTCCCATAGGGTCCCAAGCGAAGCTGCTTACCCATATGCATGTGCGGGAAGACACCTTGTCCCTTTACGGTTTTCTTGAAGTAAACGAATTAAATTGTTTTAGAATGTTAATTTCAGTTTCAGGTGTTGGGCCCAAAGTGGCGCTGGCAATACTGTCGGCTCTTTCTCCCGAACAGGTAGCCCTTTGTGTTTCCACAGGGGATTCCAAAACCTTGACAAGGGCCCCGGGAGTGGGACTTAAGACCGCCCAAAGGATTGTGCTTGAGTTGAAGGACAAAGTCGCATCCACAGTTGAAGGCAAAGACCTTCCCTTTATTTCAGACATCTCCGGCACTGGCGATGACAATGTATCTCAAGCCATCAGCGCCCTTGTGGTGCTGGGCTATTCCCAGTCAGAGGCGGCTGTTGCGATAAGCAAGTTGGACAGTTCCCTTTCGGTGGAGGAATTGATAAAAAAAGCGCTGATAGCGTTAGGCAAGGCGGGTTCGAAGAATGTCAGAAATTGAAATGAATTTTGAAAATAGGATACTGTCTCCCGAGTTTTCCTCCTCCGACGGGGAGATTGATTATTCTTTGAGGCCCAAATTCCTTGACGAGTATATTGGGCAGGAAAAGGTCAAAGAAAACCTCAAAGTCTTTATACAAGCTGCCAAAAAACGGGGAGAGTCCCTTGACCATGTGTTGCTTTACGGCCCGCCGGGGCTGGGCAAAACCACCCTTGCCGGAATTATCGCCAACGAAATGGGAGTCGACATGCGCATCACATCCGGCCCTGCCATTGAGCGGCCCGGAGATTTGGCGGCTTTGCTCACCAATCTGGGACCCGGGGATGTGCTGTTTATTGATGAGATTCACAGGCTTTCCCGCACCGTGGAAGAGGTCCTTTACCCTTCCATGGAGGATTATGCCCTTGACATTATAATCGGTAAAGGGCCATCCGCCCGTTCCATACGCCTTGATTTGCAGCGTTTTACCCTCATTGGGGCCACCACCCGTGCGGGACAGCTTTCCGGGCCCTTGAGAGACCGCTTTGGCGTTGTTTTCAGGCTGGAAATTTATTCGCCGCAGGAGTTGGCATGCATTGTTCATCGTTCCGCGAATATACTTGATATAAAAATATACGATGACGCCGCTTTGGAGATTGCTTCCCGTTCCCGCGGCACCCCCAGAATTGCCAACAGGCTGCTAAAAAGGGTGCGGGACTTTGCGGAAGTAATCAACAAAGGCGAAATCACACTTGAAGTGGCCCAAAATGCCCTTGCAAGACTGGGTGTCGATGAATTGGGGCTCGACTCCATTGACAGAAGGATGCTTGAAACCATGATTAAGGTGTACGGGGGAGGGCCTGTTGGGCTTGAAACCCTCGCCGCCTCAATAGGGGAGGAAGCTATAACGCTGGAGGATGTTTACGAGCCTTACCTTTTGCAGATTGGCTTTATCAGCAGAACACCCCGCGGGCGCTGCGCCACTCCCTCCGCTTACAAGCATTTGGGGCTGGAAAGACAAGGGCAGCAGAGTCTTGACTCTTTTTAAGGAGATGTTACGATGGGAAGATTGTTTGGCACTGACGGAGTAAGAGGCATCGCAAATTTGGAGTTGACATGTGAATTGGCAACAAAGATAGGCCGGGCAGCTGCTTTGGTCTTGACCGACAATAATCAGAAGAAAAAGCCAAAGGTCTTGATTGGAAAGGATCCCCGCATATCCTCCAGCATGCTGGAATCGGCACTGTCCGCCGGGCTTCTTTCAGTGGGAGTGAATGTTATGCTGCTGGGAGTGGTACCTACCCCGGCGGTACCTTTACTTGTGCAACAATATAAGGCCGATGCGGGAATAATGATTTCCGCTTCCCACAATTCCTTTGAATACAACGGCATTAAAATATTCAACAATGAAGGTTTTAAGCTTCCCGATGAAAAAGAGGATATGATTGAAGAAATAATAAGAAATGATATTTTCCCTTCACCAACTGCAGAAGATATCGGCATGTTGTCCCACTGCACCACTTCCGTTGAAGATTATGTAAACCTCCTGAAGGCCAATGTTCCCCTTCCCTTAAAGGGTATGCGGGTTGTCTTTGACTGTGCCAATGGTTCTTCCGCCGCAACTGCCAGAAGGCTTTTCGAGTCGGTGGGGGTAGAAGGGGTTTACCTCAACGACAGCCCTGATGGTATCAATATAAACCTAAACTGTGGCTCCACTTATATTGAGGTAATATCCGACTATGTCAGGAACAACAATTTTGATGTTGGCTTTGCCTTTGACGGGGACGCCGACCGGTGCCTTGCCGTTGATGAAAAGGGCGAAGTGGTGGACGGGGACAAGATAATGGCTATTTGCGCCAACTATTTAAAGGGGAAAGGCCTCCTCAAGAACAACACGGTGGTAGCCACCGTCATGTCAAATATGGGCTTTTTTGTGTCCTGTAAAGAAAATGGCATTAATGTAGTCACCACAAAGGTAGGCGACAGGTATGTCCTTGAAGAAATGCTTGCCCGGGGTTACTCCATCGGTGGAGAACAGTCGGGACACATCATCTTTCTTGACTACGAAAATACCGGAGACGGGCAGTTGACTGCCCTGATGCTCCTCAATATAATGAAGTCTACGGGCAAAAAACTGTCGGAGCTTGCAGCTATAATGGATACCTATCCCCAGGTGCTGATAAATATCAAGGTTTCCTCCGAGGGGAAGGAAAAGTTGAATTCCGACGAAGAAATCAATGCTGCCATTGAACAAGCCGAGTCCGAGCTTGGGCAGGAGGGCAGGATCCTTGTCCGTCCTTCCGGAACCGAGCCCCTCATAAGAGTAATGGCAGAGGGAAGGGACGCCGCTCAAATTGAAAGGGTGGCAAGCGGGATAGCCGAATTGATTGGCAATAAATTGTCCTAAATATTTGAGAGGCAGGATTTCATGAAAACTGTCAGGGATTTTACCGATTACGAGCTTATCGACTCTTCTTCAGGGGAACGCCTTGAAAGGTGGGGGGATATAATCTTAATCCGCCCAGACCCCCAGATAATTTGGAACACAGAGAAAAATCACCCCTTGTGGGAAAGGGCCCATGCCCAATATTTCCGTTCCTCCAGCGGCGGCGGAAAATGGAAGGTATATAAGCCCATCCCCGAGAGGTGGTCTGTAGCTTACAGGGACTTGAAATTCCATGTAAAGCCCATGGGTTTTAAGCATACCGGCCTTTTTCCGGAACAGGCGGTTAACTGGAATGCCTTTAGAGAGCTAATTTCAAAAAGAGGTGAGCCCATTAAGGTGCTGAACCTTTTTGCCTATACCGGCGGGGCTACTTTAGCTTGCGCTGCGGCGGGCGCAGAGGTTGTGCATGTGGACGCCTCAAAAGGCATGGTCAATTGGGCAAGGGAAAACGCTGATTTTTCGGGGCTTTCCAACAGGCCTATCCGCTGGATTGTGGACGACTGCGTAAAATTTGTCAAAAGGGAAATCCGTCGCGGCAACAAATATCACGGCATAATAATGGACCCGCCCTCCTACGGCAGAGGTCCCAACGGGGAAATATGGAAACTGGAGGAGCAGATTTTCCCCCTTGTGGAGTTGTGTGCTCAGGTTTTGGCGGAAGACGGGCTGTTTTTTGCTATAAACTCCTACAGCGCGGGGCTGTCTCCTTCCGTAATGGATTATCTGTTGGGAGTGCAGATAGCGCCTGCCTTTGGAGGGACTACCGAATCATACGAAATAGGGCTTTGCGTTACAGAAAGTAGCAGGGTGCTGCCCTGCGGATCCACCGCCATATGGGTGGGCGGCAAGTAGCCCATACAGACGAGGTTGAATATGAACACATTGATAGAAGCGCAAAATGTCACTTTTAAATATGACTTTGACGAAGCAGACCAGGCAAGGCTTGTGCTTGACAATATCAATTTGAAGGTGCGTCAGGGGGAATTCCTCGCCATAATCGGACACAACGGGTCGGGGAAATCAACCCTGGCAAAGCACTTTAACGCCATGCTTTTGCCTATGGGCGGCCGTGTCCTTGTCCTCGGTATTGATACCACCGATGAAGAGAAATTGTATGACATTCGTCAAAATGTGGGGCTGGTTTTGCAGAACCCCGATAACCAGATTGTGGCTACCATAGTTGAGGAAGATGTGGCCTTTGGTCCGGAAAACCTCGGGATTCCTCCAGAAGAAATTAGAAAAAGGGTGGACGAGGCACTAAAGACGGTAAACATGTATGAGTACCGGAACCATGCGCCTCACAGACTCTCGGGAGGACAAAAGCAGCGGGTTGCCATAGCCGGAATTTTTGCCATGCGCCCCAAATGCATTGTGCTGGATGAGCCCACAGCAATGCTGGACCCAAAAGGCCGCCAAGAGGTGCTGGACACTATAATCCACCTAAACAGAAAAGAAGGCATCACGGTAGTTTTGATTACCCATTACATGAATGAAGCCGTCATGGCCGACCGAGTCGTTGTCATGCACGAAGGAAAACTGGTTATAAACGGCACTCCCAGGGAAGTGTTCTCACAGGTAAGGCTCCTGAAATCGATAGGTTTGGATGTGCCCCAAGCTACTGAACTTGTTTACAGGTTGAAGGAAATGGGGTTTGATGTCAACACCAATATCCTGAATACCAGCGAGTGCATTGAGGAAATAGCAAGGATACTGGAGGACAATAATGTCAATAATCAAGGTTGAAAATGTAAGCTTCACATATTCTGTGGGCACTCCCTTTGAAAAAAAGGCCCTGGATGATGTATCTTTTTCCATAGAAAAAGGCGACTTCGTCGGCATCATCGGGCATACCGGCTCGGGAAAATCCACTTTGGT
>JAKOXU010000017.1 GCA_029780875.1 Bacillota bacterium
CTGCAGGGCGATTGACTTGATTATACATAACGCGCCCGAAGGTGAGCTTTACAATATCGGCGGCCACAATGAGAGGAATAACCTTGAGGTGGTAAAGGCGATTTTGGCTGAGCTTTCAAAGCCTGAATCCCTAATTACCTTTGTCAAGGACAGAGCGGGGCATGACTTGAGGTATGCCATCGACCCCGCAAAGATTGCGAATGATTTGGGCTGGGAGCCCTTGACACCCTTTGAGGAAGGAATCCGCCATACCGTCAAGTGGTACTTTGAAAACAGGGAATGGTTGGAGGAAATATTGAGCGGCGAGTATAAGGATTACTATGAGAAGATGTACTCTAACCGGTAAAGCAGGGTGGTAAAATGAAGGTTTTGGTGACCGGCGCTAAAGGGTTGCTGGGCAGCGAGGTTGTAAAAAGGCTGGCGGCAATGGGGATTGAGCACCGGGGAGTGGATATTGAGGATTTTGATTTGCTGAATTTAGGCGATACCGAAAGCTTTTTGGATAGCTTTATGCCCCATGCCGTGATAAACTGTGCTGCCTATACCGCAGTTGACAAGGCCGAGGAGGACAGGGATTTGTGTTTTGCCGTAAATGTGACGGCGGTAAAGAATCTTGCCTTGGCTTGCAAAAAGGCGGGCAGTGCCCTGATACATATCAGCACCGACTATGTCTTTGACGGGACGGGGGATACCCCCTTTGAGGTTGCGGACAAGACCGCGCCCCTGAATTATTACGGCTATACAAAGGAGTTAGGGGAGCGGGAGGTAAGGAGTATTTTAGACCGGCACTTTATTGTGCGCACTTCTTGGATTTTCGGGCCGGGAAAAGGCAATTTTGTGACGACGATGCTGAATTTGGCCAAGAAGGGGAATGAAATCCGTGTGGTGAACGACCAGACCGGGTCCCCTACCTATACCATTGATTTGGCAAGGATGCTGTGCGACATGGCATTGACCGACAAGTACGGCACTTACCACGCTACAAATGAGGGCTTTTGCACTTGGTTTGAGTTTGCCCGGGAGATTTTCAGGCAGGCGGGGGTTGAGGCAAAAGTTGTGCCCGTCACTACCGAGGAATTTGTGACAAAGGCGGTGCGACCCAAAAATTCCCGGCTGTCAAAGGAATCGTTAAAGCGGGCAGGGTTTGAGCTTTTGCCGCCGTGGCAGGACGCTTTGGCCCGGTATTTGAAGGAAATCGGGGCGTCAATTTAACATTATTGGGCGGTGGTTGCATGAAGGTTTCCGTTGCCTTGGCTACATATAACGGGGAAAGGTTTATAAGGGAGCAGCTCGACTCCATACTGCCCCAGCTGTCGCCCGGCGATGAGGTGATAGTGTCCGACGACGGCTCCTCTGACGGGACGGTTGACATAATCCTTGGATACGCCGAAAAGGATGAGAGGGTGCGCCTTATAAAGGGGCCGGGTAAAGGGGCCGTGCGCAACTTTGAGCACGCCATATCCCAGTGCTCGGGGGATGTTATTTTTTTATGCGATCAGGACGATGTGTGGCTGCCGGGAAAAGTGGAGGCTGTGTTAAAGAAGTTTGATGAGAGCGGGGCCGACCTTGTCCTTCACAACGCCAAAATCGTAAATGAGGATTTAGCGGAAATAGTCAGCTTTTTTGAAAATAGGCGGGTGGCAAAAGGGGTTTTGAGGAATATTTATAAAAACTCCTATATGGGATGCGCTATGGCTTTTTTGAGCAGTCTCAAAAGGGCGGCGCTGCCTTTCCCGAAAAATTTGCCCATGCATGACCAGTGGTTAGGGCTTGTGGCGGAAATGTACGGGAAGGTGGCATTCATTGATGAGCCCTTAATGCTGTACCGCCGGCATGGGGGGAATGTGACGGGAGACAGGCATTCTTCCCTTGCGAATATGTTAAAGTGGCGGGGGGCGATTGCCGCAGCCCTGCTTAAAAGGCGCCAGTCTTTAAGCAAAAGGGAGTATAGGGATGGGAATTGAAATTTACGCCGTCGTGGTGGTTTACAATACAAGGTGCGAGGACAGTATTACATTGCGGAGTTTGGACGGCGCCGAGGGCGTCGGCGTCCTTGTGGTGGACAACAGCACTGTAGAGACGGGAAACGGGGAGTACTGCCGGCAAAAGGGATGGGAGTACTGCCCGATGGGAGGGAATTTTGGACTTGCGAAGGCTTATAACCGGGCGCTGGAGTATCTAAAAGGGAAAGATGGAATCGTTGTTTGGTTTGACGATGACACCAGCGTGCCCGCTGACTATTTTGAAGCTTTGAGGCGGAGCGCCGAGGAAAATCCCGATATTGCCGTTTTTGTGCCTTATGTTTTCGATGAGGCGGGGCTCCTTTCTCCTTGTTATATTAAGGGGTGCAGGGTGAGGAGGCTGAGGCAAGATGAAAAGGTGGAGGAAGAAAACATCACCGCAATCAATACCGGTATGGCGGTAAGGCTGGAAGCCTTTGAAGGGTACCGCTATGATGAGGGGTATTTTCTCGACTATATTGACCATGCTTTCTTGCGGGACTGCAAGGAGCGGGGGCAGAAAATAGGCGTATTTGACGCGGTGCTGCGGCAGAGGTTCAGCGATAACAGCCACGATGATTTGGAAAAGGACCTTGTAAGGTTTAGGATATTTGCAAAGGATTTTTCCCGGTTTTGCCTTTCCCGCGGCAGCAGGGTTCACGGTTTTTTCACGCTGTTTGCCCGGTCGGTTAAGCTGGGAATGATTTATAAGACTTTTGAATTTGCGGGAATTTTGATGGGGAAAGGCGGTGCGGCGGACAATGATTGAGGTTTCCGCTTGCATTGTGACATATAACAACGGGGAAAAGGCGGTAAAGGCCGTAGAGTCTTTGCTCGAGCATACCCGGGGCGTTGATTTGGATTTGTATGTTGTGGACAATAATTCCTCCGATAATACCGTGGAGTTGTTAAAAGATAATTTCCCCGGCCTCAATATAGTTGAAACCGGGGAAAACAAGGGTTTTGGAGCAGGGCACAATAGGGTGCTGGGCTTCATCGACTCGAAATACCACGCTATTGTCAACCCCGATATTGTTGTCAAGGAAGATGTGCTATATAAAATGGGCCAGTACCTTGAGGAGCACAAGGATGTGGGGCTGCTCTCGCCGAAGGTGTTGAATATTGACGGTAGCGTGCAGCATTTGGGAAAAAAGGAGCCTACCCTTTTGCGGATACTTGCCAACAGGACGGGGTGGGGCTTTCTTGAGAAGGTCAGAAGAGATTATACCATGCAGGATGAGGATTTGTCCGAGCCTGTGCCAATAGGGCAGGCGACGGGATGCTTTATGTTTATAAGGACGGAACTTTTGAAAAGCCTTGGCGGGTTTGACGAGCGGTTTTTTATGTATTTTGAGGACGCCGATTTGACAAAGCGGGTAAATGAAGTGTCAAAGGTTTTGTATTTTCCCGATGTGTGCGTCTATCACGAATGGGAACGGGGAGGGGCTAAAAATTTGAAGCTTTTCCTCATACAGGTGGCTTCAATGATAAAGTACCTTTTTAAGTGGAAATTCCGCCGAAAGGGCTCAAAAATCAGACAAGCTTAAGGAAAAGGAAGACTTGATAGTATGTCGGTATATGCAAAGCTTGTAAAATCTACTTTTATTATAATGGTGATAACGGTGGTCAGCAAAATCTTCGGGTTTTTGCGGGAGACTACCTTTGTGAAATTTTTCGGGTTGACGATTAATGCCGATGCCTACAACATGGCGTCTACCCTTCCGAACATAATTTTTATCAGTATTGCCCTTTGTTTTGCCAATTCCTTTGTGCCGGTTTATTCTAACCTTTACAACCGCAAAGAGGAGAAAAAGGCCAATTTGTTCACATCCAGCGTCATCAATATATTGGTGATTTTCTCCCTTGTCGCCACTTTTTTGGGGATTGTCTTTACGGGCCCCATTGTGCGGATTTTGACCCTGGGGAGTTACAAGGGAAAGCTCCTTGACCTGACGGTGATGCAGGCAAGGATAATGTTCCTTATGTTTATCTTTGTAATTTTGAGTTACTTTTTCTCGGCCTTTTTAAACGCCAGGATGAGCTTTATTGTGCCCCAGTTTGCGGGGATCCCCATGAGCCTTGCCGTGATTGCCTCCATTGTCTTTTTCTCGCCGAAGTACGGCATTGCGGCGGTCAGCATTGGCACCGTTATAGGTTCGGCTTTGCAGGTTATGATTATGCTCCCGGCTTTGAGGGGGAAGCTGAAATACTACCCGGTTTTGGGGATTGACAATGAAAACACAAGGCATATGTTTAGGATGGCACTGCCCGTCCTTTGCGGCTCGGTGGTGCATCAGGCAAATTCCCTTTTTGACAGGATGCTAGCTTCCCGTCTCGGGGCGGGGAATGTATCGGCTATAAAGTATGCCAATATGCTCATGGGATTTGTGCTGGGGGTCATTATAATGGCTATCGCTACCGTCGTTTACTCCCAGCTGTCAAAGCTGCATAGCCTTGAGCACAAGATTAGCTTTAACCGGGTCGTAAAGAGGGCGCTGGCTATACTGACGATTATTTTGCTGCCCTTGACGGTGGGCTCAATAATATTTTGCCAGGACATTATTAGGATTGTGTACCAGCGGGGAGCCTTTGATGCCGGCGCGACCAAGGTTACCGCTGCAATTTTTGCCTTTTACGCTCTTGGGATGATCCCAATGGGCATAAATGAGGTGATGACACGGGCTTTTTATGCCATAAAAAACTCAAAGACCCCCTTAAAGGTGGGCCTTGTGTCGGTTTCAATAAATGTGGTGTTGAATTTGGTGCTTATCAGATTCCTGCAGGCAAGGGGGCTTGCCTTGGCTTCGGCTTTGTCCCTTACTTTTTCGTCCTTTGCCCTTTGTTTCCTGCTTTCAAAGCACATTGGGAAAGAGTGTTTTTTTGAGTTTTTGGCCGAGGTGCCGAGAATTGTGGCTTGCGCGGCTGTGGCGGTGCCTGCGGCTTTGTTTATGAACTCCATGATGAGGGGATATACCGTGGAAATCAGATTTCCCGTCGTCATGCTGGTGGCGGGGCTGATTTACGGCGGGCTGCTGATACTGCTGAAGGTGGATGAGGCCGTTTGGGCGGCGGGAAGCCTGAAACAGTGGCTTGAGAAGAGGAAGGCGAAATAAAACAAAAAATCCGAATGGAATTCCATTCGGACATTTTGGGAAAAGTTATTTTGTTTCTTCCCTGATCATATCAAAGATTTCTTGCTGCCTTTCAATGGGCAGGAGCCTTAAATATAGGATAAAGGCACGCTCGAATTCCGATAGGGAGGCCAAAAACCTTTCCTTCCCGCTTAATTCCGCCATGTACCGGTTGCCGGTATCTGAAAAAATATCTGGCTTTGAGCGCTCAAAGTCCAAAATATAGTCGCAGGAGACATTATACATGGAGGCAAGCTTTTTGATAACATTGAGGTCCGGCTGGGTTTTGCGGGTTTCGTAATAGCTGTAGGTGGATCTGTCGATATTCAATACATCGGCAATTTGCTTTTGGGTAAACCCGTTGCTTAATCGGAGTTCCCGTAATCTTTTTCCTACCATTTTTACACCTTCCCTTAAGCAAATTATATTACAAATGTCAAGTATTTTCAATTACAGTGATAATTTTTCACTATATTGTGAAAAAATATGTACTTTTTTCCGAAAATTTATTTGTTATTATTTTCGTAATATTTAAGTGGTATAATTAATCGGATATGCTGATTTCGTAAAATTTACATAGAGGTGCAAACTTATGGGACTTTTTGATTTTTTGGCAGGGAATTACAATAAAAGGGAATTAAAGCGCATTGAACCGATAAAAAACGCTGTTTTGGCCCTTGAAGAGCGCTTTCGTGCTATGAGCGATGAGGAGCTGAAAGCTGTTACTCCGTACCTCAAGGAAAAGCTCGCCAACGGGGCCAGCCTTGATGATATTTTGCCCGAAGCCTTTGCCGCCTGCAGGGAAGCTGCCGACAGGGTTTTGGGGGAGAGGCATTTTCCCGTGCAGATTATCGGCGGAATTGTGCTGCATCAAGGGCGCATTGCCGAAATGAAGACCGGTGAGGGCAAGACCCTTGTGGCGACGCTGCCCGCCTATCTCAATGCCTTGACTGGAAAGGGCGTGCACATTGTCACGGTAAACGATTACCTTGCAAAGCGCGACTCGGAGTGGATGGGCAAGGTTTACCGCTTTTTGGGGCTGTCGGTGGGTCTGATTGTCCACGGACTGGACAATGAGGCCAGAAGGCAGGCTTATGCCGCCGACATCACTTATGGTACCAACAATGAGCTTGGCTTTGACTATTTGCGGGACAATATGGTGATATACAAGGAGCAGCAGGTGCAGAGAGGGCATAACTATGCCATTGTGGACGAGGTTGACTCCATTTTGATTGATGAGGCCCGCACACCCCTTATTATTTCCGGCAAGGGGGAAAAGTCCACCGACCTTTACATCAAGGCTGACCAGTTTGCCAAAACCCTTAAGATGGTTAAGGTAAAGGAATTGGACGACAAGGCGAATCACGATGAGGTTGACGCTGACTATATCGTTGACGAAAAGGCCAGAACCTGTACCCTGACCCAGTCGGGAATAAGGAAGGCTGAAAAGTTTTTCGGCATTGAGAATCTGACAGATGCCGAGAACATGACAATCAGCCACCACATTAACCAAGCCATCCGGGCTCATGGCATCATGCAGCGGGATGTGGACTATGTGGTCAAGGACGATCAGGTCATCATCGTGGACGAGTTTACCGGCAGGCTTATGTACGGCAGACGGTACAATGAGGGGCTCCATCAGGCCATTGAGGCAAAGGAAGGGGTCAAGATTGAAAACGAGTCCAAGACCCTTGCCACTATTACATTCCAGAACTACTTCAGGCTTTACAATAAGCTGTCGGGTATGACGGGTACCGCAAAGACGGAAGAGGCGGAATTCAGGGAGATTTACAAGCTGGATGTTGTGGAGATACCCACAAACAAGGAAATGATTAGGCTTGACCATTCCGATGTCATTTTCAAGACAGAGCGGGCTAAATTCAACGCGGTGGTTGACCAGATTGTAAAGTGCCATCAAAAGGGGCAGCCCGTTCTTGTGGGCACCATTTCCATAGAAAAATCCGAGGTTTTGAGCAGCCTTTTGAAGAAAAGAGGCATAAAACACGAAGTTTTGAACGCAAAGCACCATGAGCGCGAGGCAGAAATTGTCGCTCAAGCGGGCAAGAAGGGTGCTGTGACTATAGCCACCAACATGGCGGGACGCGGTACCGACATAAAACTTGGGGGCAACCCGGAGTTTTTGGCTAAAGATGAGATGCGCAAAATGGGCTATAGCGAGGAGCTCATAAATGAGTGTACCAGTTTTACCGAGACCGACGATGAGGAGGTCAAGGAGGCAAGGAAGGTTTATTCCGAGTTGCTGAAGAAGTACAAGGAGGAAATTGAGCCTGAAGCGGAATTTGTCAAGTCTGTGGGCGGGCTCTTTATCATAGGTACAGAGCGGCATGAATCAAGGCGTATCGATAACCAGCTCCGTGGGCGTGCCGGGCGTCAGGGGGACCCCGGCGAGAGCAGGTTTTACCTCTCCATGGAGGACGACCTCATGCGCCTTTTCGGCGGCGAGAGAATGTTTAATATAATGACTACCCTCAAGATCGACGAGAATACACCCATTGAGATGCAGATGCTTTCCAACTCCATCGAGAATGCCCAAAAGAGGGTAGAGGGCAGGAACTTTGCCATCAGAAAGAATGTGCTGCAGTTTGACGATGTCATGAACAGGCAAAGGGAGATTATATACGGGCAGCGCGGACAAGTGCTGGAAGGCATGGATTTGCGGGATAAGATCTTGAAGATGATCGAGGATTCGGTGGCCAACAATGTCATGAAGTACCTGCCCGAATCGGAGCCGCGGGAGATGTGGAACCTTGAAGGGCTTCGGGAGTTTTACAAGGGATGGCTCATCGATAAGGATGATTTAAACTATACTCCGGAAGACCTCGAGGATGTAAGGCCAAAGGATGTCGCCGAGTTGTTGGTGCAAAAGGCGACGGATTTATATTATAAGCGGGAAGAGCTCTTTACCCCGCCCGTGATGCGGGAGCTTGAACGGGTTATACTCCTCCGGAATGTGGATATCCACTGGATGGAGCACATCGACAACATGGAGGAGTTAAAACGGGGCATTTACCTGCGCGCCTACGGGCAGCATGACCCGGTGGTGGAGTACAGGCTTGAAGGCTTTGAGATGTTTGACGAGATGATAAACGCTATCCGGGAGGATACCGTCAGAGCGCTGTTTACCGTACAGCTCAAGGGAGAAGAGCCAAAGCGGGAACAGGTGGCAATTCCCATTGAGGAGGGCAGCGGCGATGGCTCCAACAAAGGCAGGACGGTTCGTCGTTCTGGCACCAAAATCGGCAGAAATGACCCTTGCCCTTGCGGGAGCGGGAAAAAGTATAAAAAATGCTGCGGCTTTAATGAATCTTAATAGAAAAGGCGCCCGGTGGACTCCCGGGCGCCTTTGTATATTTTGCATAAAAAATTTGCTTTATGAGTCAAAAAGTGTGCATGAATATGAGAGTGGCGCCGGGTGGAACTTTCCCTTGAATTATGTCATTTTGCGTGGTATAATCTATAATTGTGGTATTGCTTGTGATGTGTTTAGTTTGTAAAAGTAGTTAATAAAAATTGCTTTATTTATAAGCGATTTTTTTGTGCCCGTTGCCAATTTTTAAATTCGGAATGGAAGGTGTAGTTGATGAAGGAAGTTCGTGAATGCTGCTGCCATCATCCAGAGACAAAAGAGGAGCTGTATGAGGCCCTAAATCAAGTGCTGGACAAGTACGAGAGGAAGGAAAGCAACCTTATCCAGATTCTCCACATGACTCAAGCCATTTTCGGCTATCTGCCCGAGGATGTGCTAAAGTACATAGCTGAGGAGATGGATTTGCCCTTGTCCAAAATCTTTGGGGTTGTGACATTTTACTCACTCTTTTCCACCCAGCCCAAAGGCAGGCATACAATTCAGGTTTGCATGGGTACCGCCTGCTATGTTAAGGGCGCGGACAAGGTGCTCAACGAAATCCTCGATAAGCTGGGGATTAAGCTTGGGGAGACTACGAAGGACGGCAGGTTTTCCGTTCAAGTCATGCGGTGCATCGGTGCGTGCGGTTTGGCTCCGGCCATTTCAATCGACGGCGATATCTTAAAGCATGTTACCGTCAACATGGTTGACGATATTCTTAAGAGGTACGAATAGGGGGATTGATGGGGAATGAGCCAGACCATTGCCATAAAGAGTTATGAGGATTTGTTGAATGTCAAGGAAAGGTACATAAACAGGCATAAGCAGTATGAATATACCATCCTTGTTTGTTCGGGCGCCAGCTGTATTTCCTCCAACTGCCTCAATGTGAAAAATGCCCTTGAAGCTGAGCTTGAAAAGGCAGGAATGAGGGATAAGGTGCTGCTCAAGCAGACGGGATGCGTAGGCTTTTGCGATGTGGGACCCATCGTCATTGTTGAGCCCGACGGTGTGTTTTACTGCAAGTTAAAGCCCGAGGATATGGAAATGCTGGTGCAAAGGCACCTTGTTGGCAAGGAAATTGTAGAGGAGCTTTGTTTCCTTGACAATAAATCGGGCGAGCGCGTGCCGTATGTGCGGGACATTGACTTCTTTAAAGAGCAGCTCAAGATTGTTTTCGCCAAATGCGGCGTTATTGACTATTCCGATATCGATGAATACATTGCCACCGACGGCTATAAGGCAATTTACAAGGCCTTGACGGAAATGACTCCGGACGAGGTCATTGAGGAAGTTGGAAAGGCGGGTCTTCGCGGGCGCGGAGGCGGCGGCTTCCCTACCGCTTTTAAGTGGAGGGCGGCAAGGCAGGCTCAAGGCGACCAAAAATATGTCATCTGCAATGCCGACGAGGGCGACCCCGGCGCATTTATGGACAGAAGCCTTCTTGAAGGCGACCCCCATGCCGTCATTGAGGGCATAATGATTGCCGGTTATGCCGTAGGCGCCGACAAGTGCATCGTCTATGTGCGCGCCGAGTATCCCTTGGCGGTGGAGCGCCTTACCGCTGCCATCGAAAAGGCAAGGGAATATGGCCTTTTGGGCGAGAATATCTTTAATACAGCCTTTAATTATGACATTGAGATAAGGATTGGCGCCGGCGCCTTTGTGTGCGGCGAAGAGACTGCTCTTATCAACTCGGTTGAGGGCAAGCGCGGCGAGCCCCGTCAGAAGCCGCCCTATCCCGCAGAGGCAGGCCTCTTTGGCAAGCCTACCGTTATCAACAATGTGGAGACCTTTGGCAATATTGCTCCCATTATTTTAAAGGGCAGCGAGTGGTTTGCCAAGGTGGGCACCGAAAAGAGCAACGGCACAAAGGTATTTGCTTTGGCCGGCGATATCAGCAATACCGGTATTGTGGAGGTGCCTATCGGCACTCCCTTGCGGAAAGTTGTTGAGAATATCGGCGGAGGAGTACCCAACAAAAAGGCCTTTAAAGCGGCGCAAATAGGCGGGCCTTCCGGCGGTTGCATCCCCTCGGAGCTCTTTGAAATTCCTTTGGACTACAACAACTTGACGGAAATCGGTGCCATGATGGGTTCGGGCGGTCTTATAGTGCTGGACGAGAATACCTGCATGGTGGATATCGCCAAGTTCTTCCTTGAGTTTACCGTTGATGAGTCTTGCGGCAAGTGCACTCCTTGCAGGGTTGGAACCAGAAGACTCTATGAGTTGCTGGAGAAGATAACCGAAGGCAAGGGGACTATGGAGGATATAGACAAGCTTGAGGAATTGTGCTATCACATTAAGGAGAACTCTTTGTGCGGCTTAGGACAGTCGGCTCCGAATCCCGTTTTGTCAACCCTCAAATTCTTCAGGGACGAGTATGTGGCCCATGTTGACAAAAAGCAGTGCCCGGCAGGAATTTGCAAATCCCTTTTGAGCTATGTCATACTGGAAGACAAGTGTACCGGATGTACCTTGTGCTCGAGGGTTTGCCCTGTTGGCTGCATTTCGGGGAGCGTAAAGCAGCCCCACAAGATAAATCAAGATGTATGTATCAAGTGCGGGGCTTGCTTCGAGCGGTGCAAGTTCTCGGCGATTGTCAGGAAGTAGGAGGGGTTGATAGATATGGGAAATGTGAATATAAAGATTAACGGTACTCCCGTCAGCGTTCCCGAAGGGACCACAATTCTTGAGGCGGCAAGAAAGCTTGGGATTGAGATTCCCACCTTGTGTTTCCTCAAAGAGATAAACGAGATTGGCGCTTGCCGTATTTGCGTTGTGGAAGTCAAGGGCGCCAGAAACCTTGTGGCTTCCTGCGTGCAAAAAGTCACCGAGGGCATGGAAGTATTTACCCATACCCCGAAGGTGCAAAAGTCGAGGAAGCTCACATTGGAGCTTATTCTCTCCACCCACGACAAGCAGTGCCTGTCCTGCGTCAGGAGCGGTTCCTGCGAGCTGCAGATGCTTTGCCAGGAATTCGGTGTGGACGACGAGCAATATTATGAAGGGCATAATCCCCAGTACTATAATGATGACTCCACCGTCCACCTTGTCAGAGATAACAATAAATGTATCCTGTGCCGCCGTTGTGTTGCGGCTTGCCAGGCCCAGAATGTCAATGTCATCGGCACCAATTCCCGCGGGTTCAACACTCATATCGGCTGCGCCTTTGAGAGGGATTTGGGTGATGTGGCCTGCGTGTCCTGCGGACAGTGTATCGTAAACTGCCCCACCGGCGCATTGACGGAAAAGGACGACACCGAAAAGGTTTGGGAGGCTTTGGCGGATCCCACCAAACATGTCATTGTGCATACCGCCCCGTCAATCCGCGTGACTTTGGGCGAGAGCTTCGGCATGAAGATTGGCACCAATGTCAAGGGCAAGATGATAAATGCTTTGAGGCGTATCGGGTTTGAGAAGGTTTTTGACACCGATGTGACCGCCGACCTGACAATTGTGGAAGAGGCTCATGAGCTGCTCGATAGAATCAACAATGGCGGGAAGCTGCCCCTTATCACATCCTGCTCCCCCGGCTGGATCAAGTTCTGTGAGCACTTCTATCCCGAGCTTATCCCGCACCTTTCCACCTGTAAGTCGCCCCAGCAGATGTTCGGCGCCATTGCAAAGACTTGGTATGCTCAGCAAGAGGGCATTGACCCAAAAGACATTTTTGTTGTGAGCATTATGCCCTGCACCGCCAAAAAGTTTGAGGCCAAGAGGTCCGGACAGGCGGCTTCCGGGTATCCCGACATAGATGTGGCGCTGACTACTCGCGAACTGGTCAGGATGATTAACAGGGCCTCTATTCGCTTCAAGGACCTGCCCGACGATGGCGAGTTTGACAATCCCATTGGATTATCTACCGGCGCGGGCGCTATCTTTGGTGCTACCGGCGGCGTAATGGAGGCGGCTTTGCGCACCGCTGCCGAGTGGCTGGAAGGAAAGCCCATAGAGAATGTTGAATATACCGAAGTCAGGGGCATCAAGGGTATTAAAGAGGCCATTTACAAGATTGCCGGCATGGAGGTTAAGGTTGCCGTTGCAAGCGGGCTGAAAAATGCCACCATCCTAATGGATAAGATTAAGAAGGGCGAAGCCGGCTACCACTTCATCGAGATTATGGCCTGTCCCGGCGGCTGCGTAAACGGCGGAGGACAGCCTGTGCAGCATGCCGTTGTTCGTAACTTCGTGGACCTTGTGGCTCGGAGGGCAAAAGCCCTTTATGAAGAGGACAGACACCTGCCTCTGCGCAAGTCTCACGATAACCCGGCAATTAAGGCGCTGTACGATGAGTTCCTTGGCAGCCCCGGCAGTCACAAAGCCCATGAAATACTCCACACCCATTATGTTGCAAGGCAAATATATTAATTGTTAAATTGAGTTGACCCGCCTTTAAATGTCAACCCCATTTAAAGGCGGGTCAAATTTTTTGAGCCGGTAAAAATGGGTAGAAAACTTATCAGGACAGAATTTTGCAAAATAAACGAATTTTATTTATAAACTTTTGATTATTTTATTTATCTTGGCTAAATAATAAAATATTCGTTAGAGTAAAACCGGCAAATCTTACAAAAAATAAAATAATCATTGACATAAATCTTTGCATGAGTTACTATTAAGAGCACAAGCCGGAATTTTTTATGGGAGTGAAAGTGCTTGAAAAGCACCAGCACCACTGATGTGCTTTGCGCCGTGAGCGATGAAGCCCTTGTCACAGGGGCTCAAGATGGCGATGAAGCTTTTGAGGCGGCCATAATCTCCCGCTACGCGCCGATGGTTAGGTCAAAGGCTTGTTTTTACGCCTGCCCGGGTTTTGAGGCAGAGGACCTCTTTCAAGAAGGCATGCTGGGATTGCTCAATGCCGTAAGAAGGTTTGATCAAAACAAGGGAATTAGGTTTAAAGCTTTTGCCGAGGTGTGTGTTGTAAACAAGATAATTTCGGCATTAAAGTCCACAGCAAGACAGCGCCATATCCCATCCTCGCTTGTTGTCCCCATGAATCCCGATGTGGAAGATGTCCTGCCGGAACGGGATGATGACCCGGAAGATATAATAATACGGCAGGAAGGCGCCAATGAACTCATAGCGCGAATTGCGGAGCGATTGACGACTTTTGAGCTTGCTGTTTTTGAGGCATACCTTGTCGGGTATCCATATTCCGAGATAGCTAAAAAGGTTTATTCCAATTGTAAGGCTATCGACAATGCTTTGCAGAGGGCAAAGCGAAAATTAAACGGCATCTTGCTTGACTTTTCATTATTTTTTATTATATGCCCCGATTCGTAGTTGGAGCGTTGGCGACAATGTTGCGGTGCAAATCCGCTAAAGGGCAAAAATTTTATTTCAAGCGAGGTAAAAAAATGTTCGAAGACAAGACACTCAACTGCAAAGAATGCGGCGCTGAATTTATTTTCACTGCCGGAGAGCAAGAATTCTATTCTGCAAAGGGCTTTGTAAATGAGCCCCAAAGGTGCAAATCCTGCAGAGATAACCGCAAAAACGCCGCTAAGGCAAACCGCGATTATCACGTTGCTATTTGCGCCGAATGCGGAAAGGAAGCAAAAGTTCCCTTCAAGCCCCGCGAGGACCGTCCGGTCTTTTGCAGCGAGTGCTTTGCAAAGATGAGGGAAGAAGCGCAAGAATAAGTTAACATTTATTTGCGCAAAACGCCTAAAGCTGATGCTTTAGGCGTTCTTTTTTTCCCTTTTGTTGAGTTCCGCCTGCTGGCGGTACAGGCGGTTTATGCGTTGCATTTCTATCGACTCGGTGCCGTCCTCATTTTCCATTATGAGAGGTGGAAGGATTTTGAGCCCCTTTTTGGCGCCCTTTTTTCCATCCACAAGCAATAGCCATGGGGCGGTTTTGCTGCGCTGCTGGACAAAACGCAGGCGTTTTGGCTCGATGTTTGATGCCCGCATGGATTCCAGCACATCGCAGAGGCGTTCGGGGCGGTGGCAAAGGCACAGCCTGCCGCCGTATTTTAAGAGGTAATTTGCCGCATTTGCCACATCGTTTAGGGCGCAGGACACTTCATGGCGGGCAAGGAGGGCTTCCTTGCCGGCGCTCACAAAGCCTGTGCCCTCCGCGGAATAGGGCGGGTTGCAGGCTACAAGGTCAAAAGAGCCTTCGGGCAGGATGCCTTTTAGGTTTTTTAGGTCGGCGCATACCGCCTCGAGGCGGTGGGAGAGGTTTTGCATGTCGATGGCGGCTTGCACTTGGTCGATGGCGCTTTGCTGGATGTCTACCGCAACGGTATGGGAGGGGGATTTTTCCCGGCACCATAAAAGGGGGATGATGCCGCAGCCGGTGCCCAGATCGCAGGCCGTGTCCTTTGCCTTGGGGGCGGCAAAGTCGGCAAGCAATACGGCGTCGGTGCCAAAGGCGTGTTCTTTTGACACTATGGCGAAAATGTTGTTGCCAAGAAACTCTTTGCGGGTTTCCATTTTTCCTCCTTAAATACAGCAAAGGCAGAACGCCCGGGCGCCCTACCTTAAAACTGTCTGCAGTTATGTATTTATTGGGGTTGCGGCGCATCAACGGGGCAAACAGAATTGCAGGCGCCACAGTCAATGCAAAGGGATTCATCGATCACATA
>JAKOXU010000028.1 GCA_029780875.1 Bacillota bacterium
AAGGTTGAAAGGTAGTGTTTTGATGTCGGAAAAGGTCTTAATGAAGGGCAACGAAGCTATTGCAGAAGCCGCCATTAGAGCCGGCTGCCGCCTTTTCTTCGGTTACCCCATCACTCCTCAAACGGAGATTGCGGCCTATATGGCAAAGCGCATGCCGCAGGTAGGCGGAACATACCTTCAAGCGGAATCCGAAATCGCGGCAATAAACATGGTATTGGGAGCAGCCTCCACAGGGGCAAGAACCATGACTTCATCCTCCTCTCCGGGAATAAGCCTTAAAGCGGAGGGGATTTCGTATATCGCCGGATCTGACCTGCCGTGTGTGATCATAAATGTCCAGCGGGGAGGGCCGGGACTGGGTGGCATTCAGCCCTCTCAGGCTGATTACTTTCAAGTAACAAAAGGCCTTGCCCACGGCGACTTTCATGTAATCGTGCTGGCTCCGGCATCGGTTCAGGAAATCTATGATCTTGTGGGTGACGCCTTCGATTTAGCCGACATGTACCGGATGCCTGCCATTATTTTGGCTGACGGCCTTTTGGGGCAAATGATGGAGCCCCTTGAAATAAAGGAAAGGGAGGCTTTGCAGCTTCCCGAAAAGGACTGGGCTGTCACGGGCCACAACCACAAGCGCAAACACAACATCATAAACTCTCTTTACCTTACGGCAACCAAGCTTGAAGCCACCGTTGTGGAGCGTTATCAAAGATATAAGGATTTGGAAGAAAAACACCAGCGCAGCGAAAGCTACCTGACTGAGGACGCAGACCTCGTTGTTGTGGCATATGGTGCTTCGGCAAGGGTGGCAAAGAGCGCTGTGGACTTTGCAAGGGAGGAAGGCATAAAAGTTGGCCTTCTCCGACCCATTACCCTTTACCCCTTCCCAAAAAAGGCGGTAAAGGAAACGGCTCAAAAGGCAAAGGCTTTCCTTTGCGTGGAAATGAGCATAGGGCAGATGATAGATGATGTAAAACTCGCCTGTGAATGCTCCATCCCCGTTCACTTTGCGGGCCGCACCGGCGGGGTAATCCCCACCCCTGCGGAAGTCCTACGGGAAATCAAAAGGATTGTAGGTGAATTAGAGTAATGGCTATTGTCTTTGACAGGCCCAAGGCTTTAACCGATGTGCCTTTCCATTACTGTCCGGGCTGTACCCATGGAATAATTCACAGGCTTGTGGCAGAGGTAATGGATGAATTTGATATAGAAGGAAAAACTATAGGCATATGCCCGGTAGGTTGCTCAGTCATGGCTTATGATTACTTTGCATGCGACATGATTGAGGCCCCCCACGGCAGGGCTCCTGCAGTGGCCACCGGAGTAAAAAGGGCTCTGCCTCAAAACATAGTGTTCACCTATCAGGGGGACGGGGACCTGGCTGCCATAGGCACCGCCGAAACGGTTCACGCGGCGGCGCGGGGCGAAAACATAACGGTAATTTTCATCAACAACGCCATATACGGCATGACGGGCGGTCAGATGGCCCCCACCACCCTCCCCAATCAGGTAACGCAGACCACACCTTACGGCCGAGATGTCAGCTCTGCCGGATATCCCATCAAGATGAGCGAAATGCTGTCAACCCTCGACGGCGTTTGCCTTGCACAAAGAGTGAGCGTTGACAGTATAATAAATATTGTTGCCACAAAGAAGGCTATCAAAAAGGCCTTTCAGTACCAAATTGAAGGCAAAGGTTTCTCCATAGTGGAAGTGCTGTCCACCTGCCCCACAAACTGGGGACTTTCTCCCGAAGAATCTCTCCAGTGGCTAAGGGAAAACATGATACCTTATTACCCCCTCGGTGTCTACAAGGATGTTGAAGGGGGCGGCGCAAAATGAGAAGCAAGGCAAATGTGTTGTTTGCGGGTTTCGGAGGACAAGGGGTTCTCTTTGCCGGCAAGGTTTTGGCCAACACCGCGCTGCTTGCAGGCAGGGAAGTTTCGTGGCTGCCTTCCTACGGTCCCGAAATGCGGGGCGGCACCGCAAACTGCAGCGTGTGCATTAGCGACAGGCCAATAGGCTCCCCTCTTGTCACAAATCCCGATATTTTGATCCCCATGAACCTGCCCTCCTTTGACAAATTCATCGGCTCCGTAGAAAAGGACGGCATTGTTGTAGTGGACAGCACCCTTATAAAAAAAGAATCAGACAGGGATGACTTAAATATCTTCTTCATACCCGCAACGGAAATCGCAGAAAAGAATGGCTTAAAAGGGCTTGCGAATATCGTTTTGCTGTCAAAAACCGTCAATGTTTCTTCTATTTTTTCAAAAGAACAGTTGATAGAAGGAATGAAAAAAAGCGTACACAAAAAGCATGAACGATTGCTGGAGCCCAACATTGGAGCTATTGAACTGGGATGGAACCTTTAGCTTTTTCCTGATCATCGCTATACATTATATAATACATACTGTGAACGGAGATGATAGCTTGAAGGTTTCATTGATTTCAACAGGCTCGGCTTTGCCTGAAAAGGTACTTGACAATACCGAAATTTCCACTATGGTGGAGACCAGTGACCAGTGGATTACCGAAAGGACGGGAATTAAAACCCGCCGGGTAGTGACGACGGAAACCACCATTTCCCTTGCCGTGGAAGCTTCAAAAAGGGCAATGGAAAAGGCCGGAGTTGCGCCTTCCGACATTGACCTTGTGATTTGCGCCACCATCACTCCCGATACAGTGGTGCCCTCTGCTGCCTGCAGAATCCGTCATGAGTTGGGGATAGACAAAGGCGCGGCTTTTGATGTAAATGCGGCTTGCAGCGGGTTTATATATTCCGTCAGCTTGGCGCGGAGCCTAATGCTGACCGAAGACTATAATACGGCGCTCATTGTGGGCTCGGAAGTTTTGAGCAGGATTGTAGACTGGACCGACCGCACCACCTGCATCCTTTTCGGCGATGGCGCAGGTGCCGCCATATTAAAGAAAGATTCGGATTTAGGCGGCGAAATCCTCGCCACACACATTGAGAGCTTTAACGACATACAAAACGCTTTAGTATGCGACAATTACCCAATTGAGACTCCTTTCTATACCGGATATAAGCCGGAAAAGACAAAGCTTGTGATGGACGGGCAGCAAGTCTTCAGGTTTGCGGTAAATGCCATTGTCGACTCCATTACAGCAGTACTCAAAAAGGCCGGCAAAACAGCTGACGAAATCAAATACATTGTGCCTCATCAAGCCAATGTCAGAATAATAGACTCGGCGGCAAACAAGCTGAAAATAGACAAGTCCCGCTTTTTTGTCAACCTCCATAAGGTGGGCAATACCTCCTCTGCCAGTATCCCCATTGCACTTGACGAACTCTTTGATTCCGAAAAGCCTCAAAAGGGCGATTTGGTGCTGATTGTGGGGTTTGGTGGCGGCCTTACTGCCGGTTCTGCGCTAATTAGATACTAATTGACAAAATTTTAGGCAAAAAGGGCGGATAGTATGATAAATACGGCTGTAAATACACTTCTCAAAATTAAGTATCCCATTATTCAAGGCGGTATGGCATGGATAGCCGACGCTGCTTTGGCTTCCGCCGTCAGCAATGCGGGCGGTTTGGGGCTGATAGCGGCTGGAAGTGCCCCCGCCGAAATTGTACGCAAGGAAATTCTAAAGGCAAAGGAGCTTACCGACAAGCCCTTTGGCGTCAACATCATGCTTATGAGCCCCCACGCTGAAGAAATTGCCCATATGGTTTGCGAAGAAAAAATCGCAGCCGTCACGACAGGGGCCGGAAACCCCGGAAAATATATCACCATGTGGAAGGAGCACAACATCACAGTCATCCCCGTTGTGCCTTCCGTTGCCCTTGCGGTGCGCATGGAACGCGCCGGCGCCGACGCCGTTATCTGTGAAGGCACCGAAGCGGGAGGACACATTGGGGAGCTCACTACCATGGTTTTAGTACCGCAAATTGTAGACGCAGTAGATATTCCCGTAATTGCTGCCGGCGGTATCGCCGACGGGCGCGGAATCGCCGCCGCCTTCATGCTTGGGGCTTCCGGTGTTCAAGTGGGCACCCGTTTTTTAGTTGCCGAGGAATGCACCGTCCATGACAACTACAAAGAAATGGTTCTAAAGGCCAAGGACACCGACTCCATGGTGACGGGCCGTTCCACAGGCCATCCCGTCAGGGTAATCAAAAACCGCTTGGCCCGGGACATTCAGGCTTTGGAGAAGGAAAACGCGGATATTAAGGAAATAGAAAAGATGGCTACCGGCTCGCTGCGAGCCGCCGCCATAGAGGGCGATGTGGTATACGGTTCCGTCATGGCGGGGCAAATCGCCGGCATGATAAATAAACGGCAGACCGCCAAAGAAATAATTGAAGAAATGTTCAGCGAGGCCGAAAAACTGCTCGGAGGTGCGAAATGGGCATAGCGCTTGTCTTTTCCGGGCAGGGAGCCCAATATGTGGGCATGGGCAAATCCCTGTATGAGTCAAACGAGCACAGCCGCAAGATTTTTGACATGGCGGGCGAAGAAATAAAGCGCCTTTGCTTTTCCTCCACCGAAAAGGAACTCTCTCAAACCCACAACACCCAACCTTGCATCTATACCATGTCCATGGCAGCCTTTGCCGCCTTTGAGAACGCCTGCAAGGAAAACAACATCGCCTATGACATGATGGCAGGCTTTAGCCTTGGCGAGTATTCCGCCTTGGCGGCTGCAAAGGTATATTCCTTTCAAGACGGACTGGAAGTTGTAACTAAACGAGGCAAATGGATGCACACGACAGGCAGCGGCAAGGGTTCCATGTGCGCGGTATTGGGTGACCTTGACAAGGTGCAGGCGTGCATCAAATCCGTCAAAACCGCTGGAGTGCTGGAAGCCGTTAACTTCAACTGCCCCGGGCAGACAGTGGTGGCGGGCGAAAACGACGCCCTTGCGGAGTTTTCCGAGCTTGCCGTAAATTCCGGCCTTAAAGTTGTCCCCCTTAAAGTAGGCGGGCCCTTCCACAGCTCACTGATGAGGGAAGTGAGCGAAAAGCTAAAGGAACTTCTTAATTCCATCACCCTCTCCCCTCCCCAATGTCCTGTATTTTCCAATGTGACAGGGGAAGCTTACGACTTTGAAAATATGCTGAATTTAATTTCAAAACAAGTCATGAGTCCGGTTTTGTGGGAAAAAACCATCCGCAATATGATGGATAAGGGCATCGACACTTTTGTGGAATTAGGTCCGGGCAAAACTTTGTGCGGCATGATCCGCCGCATTGACCGGTCGGCTAAAACCTTTAATATTGAGGACGCCGACAGCTTGAAAAAGGCTATTGAGGCTTTGAGACGCTAATAATCTATTAAATTCCGGCATATATAAACCGGAGGAAAGGATAGGTTATGCTAAAGGGTAAGTGCGCGATTATCACAGGAGGAGTGAGAGGCATAGGGGCAGGCATTGCCCACGCCTTTGCCGAACAGGGCTGCAATCTTGTGCTCACCTACGCCGGAAATGAAGTTATGGCCGAAAAAATGAAGGCCGAGCTTGAAAAATACGGCATCGAATTTATGATTGAAAAAAGCGATGTGAGCAGTTTTGAGGAAACCGGCAAGCTCATTGACAAGGTTGTCGAGCGTTTCGGCAGGATCGACATATTAATCAATAACGCAGGGATAACCAAAGACGGCTTGCTGGTGAGGATGACAGAGGACGCCTTTGACGATGTCATCAGGGTTAACCTGAAAGGTGCATTTAACTGCATCCGCCATACTTCAAAGGTAATGATAAAGCAGAGGTCCGGTCGCATTATCAACATCTCATCGGTAGTGGGCCTTCGCGGCAACATCGGGCAGGCAAACTACGCCGCCTCAGAGGCGGGCCTTATCGGCCTTACAAAATCGGTGGCGAGGGAGCTGGGTTCTCGGGGCATTACCGTGAACGCCATCGCCCCCGGTTTCATTGACACCCAGATGACTGCCGTCCTCAGCGAAAAAGTCAAGGAAGAGCTGTTGTCCCAGCTGACCATTAAGCGGTTGGGAACCGTTGAAGATGTGGCCCAAGCCGCCCTGTTCCTTGCAAGCGACAACGCCGGCTATATCACGGGACAGGTAATTAGCGTTGACGGCGGCATGACAATGTGAATTTCACATGAATTTTTAGTTTTGGAGGGGTACAATTTGGCAAGGCGAGTTGTTGTAACCGGCATGGGAGCTATCACCCCGGTAGGCAATACCGTTGAAAGCTTTTGGGAATCGTTAAAGAATGGTGTCAACGGAATTGGCGAAATAACCCGTTTTGACACTGCCGAATTCAAAGCAAAAATGGCGGCCGAAGTCAAGAATTTTGACTTGACCGAATACATGGACAAAAAAGAAGAGCGCCGCATGGACCTTTACTGCCAGTACGGAATGGCGGCGGCCATTCAGGCTTATAGGGACAGCGGCCTGAGTGAGGACAATGTAGACCCCTACCGCTTTGCCGTATTTGCGGGCAGCGGTATCGGCGGCATTATCACCTTTGAAAAAGAATGCAAAAAGCTCTTTGAGCGGGGCCCTTCAAGGGTATCCCCCCTGCTCATCCCCATGATGATAGCAAATATCCTTCCGGGCAATATCGCAATTAAGTTTGGCGCCAAGGGAAGTTGCCTTTGCCATGTTTCCGCCTGCGCCACGGGCACCCATACCATCGGTGAAGCCTTCCGCTACATTAAAAGCGGAGGCGCCGATGTGATGATCACCGGTTCCGCCGAAGCTGCTATTACCCCTATTGGAATTGCAGGATTTATTAACATGACCGCCCTTTCTACGGTAAACGACCCCAACAGGTGTTCCATACCCTTTGACAAGGACCGGGAGGGTTTTGTCATGGGCGAAGGCGCCGGCATGCTGGTGCTGGAGGAGTTAGAGCACGCCCTTGCCCGAAACGCCAAAATTTACGCTGAAGTTGTGGGGTACGGCTCCACCTGCGACGCCTACCACATCACAGCTCCCTCTCCTGAAGGAGATGGAGCCATCAGGGCCATGCGGGAAGCCATAGAAGAAGCGGAAATTTCCCCAGATGAAATCTCCTACATCAATGCCCACGGCACCGGCACGCCTTACAACGACCTTTTTGAAACTATCGCCATCAAGGCCGTCTTCGGCAAAAAAGCCTATGAAATCCCCGTCAGCTCCACAAAATCCATGACGGGACACCTTTTGGGAGCCGCCGGTTCCGTGGAAGCCATAGCCTGCGTCAAAGCCCTTGAGGAAGGCTTTATTCCACCCACAATAAACCTCAATAATTCAGACCCGGAACTTGACCTTGACTATGTGCCCAACAAGGGTAGGAACGCTGACCTGACCTACACTTTGTCAAATTCTCTTGGTTTTGGCGGGCACAACGGCACCATTGTATTAAAAAAATGGCAGGGCAAATAGAAGCCCGCCGATTGCAGGAGGATTAATAATGGATATATCTTTCTTGGAAAAGCTCATCAAAATAATCGATAAATCCACCCTTTCTTCCTTTGAACTGGAAGAAAAGGATCTCCACATCAAAATTGAGCGCAACATCACTTCTTCAGTCTCCCCTGCTGCCGTGCCAGTCGTGCAGATAGATACTGCCGCCGATTCGAACGGCAACGGCGATAACGGCGCGGGCAACGACGCCGAATATGTATATGTAAAATCACCTATGGTCGGGATTTACTACTCCCTTTCCTCCATCGGCAAGACCGATATCCCCATCGGCAACAGGATAGAAAAGGGCATGGTGGTATGCGCCATTGAGGCCATGAAGCTGATAAACGAAATCGAAAGCGATGTGGAAGGGGAACTTGTGGAAGTGCTGGTCCAGCACGGGGATTCAGTGGAATTCGGACAAAATCTCTTTAAGCTAAAGAAGGTATAGACCATGCTTAACAAAGAAGAAATAAAGGCAATTATCCCCCACCGTGACCCCTTCCTTCTGATTGACTCCATTGAGGAGTTGGAATCCGGCAAGCGGGCCGTTGGCACAAAGCATGTCACCGAAGATGAATACTATTTCAAAGGCCACTTTCCCGGCAATCCCGTCATGCCCGGGGTGCTGATAATCGAGGCCTTGGCGCAGGTGGGAGCCGTCGCCATCCTCTCCATGCCGGAATTTAAGGGTAAAACCGCCTATTTCGGCGGCATTGAAAAGGCCCGTTTTAAAAAGATGGTACGCCCCGGCGACACTCTCCGCCTTGAAGTGGAGATTTTAAGGCTGCGGAGCAATATCGGCACCGGCAAGGCCACGGCTTATCTTGGCGACTCGGTGGCCGCCTCCGGAGAACTTATGTTTGTGGTAGCAAAATAAAGCAGAATTTCACTGTTTAAGGAGATACCCATGTTTAATAAAGTATTGATTGCAAATCGTGGTGAAATAGCTGTTCGCATAATAAGGGCATGTAGGGAACTTGGCATTTCGACGCTGGCTATTGTGTCGGAAGCCGACCGCGATAGCCTGCACGCCTACATCGCCGACGATGTGGTGTGCGTGGGCACTGCCCCTTCCAGCGACAGCTACCTCAATATACAAAACATTTTGAGCGCAGCGGTAATCAAAGGGGCTGACGCCATTCATCCCGGTTTTGGGTTTTTGTCGGAAAATGCAGAATTTGCCGAGATTTGCAACGAATGCAACATCACCTTCATCGGCCCCACCCCTGAAAACATCCGCCTCCTCGGCGACAAAGCCATGGCAAAACAGACCATGAAAAATGCTAATGTCCCTACCATTCCCGGCTCCGACGGGGAGGTAACTGAAATCGACGAAGCCACGGCTATCGCCGAATCCATCGGCTTTCCCCTTTTGATTAAAGCTGCGGCAGGGGGCGGAGGCCGCGGAATTCGCATTGTGCAAAACAAGGATGAGCTTGTGCCCGCTTTTGAGGCGGCAAAGGCGGAAGCCGTGGCCTGCTTTGGGTACGGGGGCGTCTATATCGAAAAATACTTGAAAAACACCCGCCATGTGGAATTTCAGATTTTCGCCGACAATCACGGCAATATAGTCCATTTGGGCGAGCGGGACTGCTCCCTGCAGCGCCGCAACCAAAAAATAATTGAGGAAACCCCCTGCCCTGTCATGACGGAAAAGCTGCGTCAGGAAATGGGCAACTCTGCTATTAGGGCTGCCAAAGCCGTTGGGTACAGGAACACCGGAACCGTGGAATTTTTGCTGGATGAAGACATGAACTTCTACTTTATGGAGATGAACACCCGTATTCAAGTGGAGCACCCCATTACCGAAATGGTGACGGGCATTGACCTTGTAAAGGAACAAATAGCTGTGGCGGCCGGGAAGCCCCTATCCTTTGGACAAAAGGATATAGTCCTCCGGGGCCATTCCATCGAGTGCAGGATAAATGCGGAAAACCCATCCAAGAATTTTATGCCTTCCGGTGGCACGATAAATGTCCTGCATGTTCCGGGCGGCAACGGCATACGCTTTGACAGCCATATTTATCAAGGCTACAAGGTGCCCACAAATTACGACTCCATGCTGGGCAAGGCAATTGTATGGGCAAGGACAAGGGACGAAGCCATTGCAAAGATGAACGGTTTCATGACGGAAGCCGTCATTGAAGGTATAGATACAAATATCAGTTTTCACACCGAAATTATTGACAGCAAATTCTTTAGAAGCGGCAAATACCATACAAAGAGCATTGAAGAAATGCTAAAGGTAAAGGAAAAGGTAAAGAAAAAGTAATGTTTTTCTAAAGATAAATCCAAAAAGTTTATCTACCTTACTAACCAAAAATGAGGTATAGGTATGATCAAAGACATCTTCAATAAAAAGAAACAGGTATGGGCACAGCCCAACAAGTCAATAGTAAACACTAAAGTACCCGACAGCATGTGGATAAAGTGCACAGGCTGTAAAAAGGCAGTTTACAGAAAAAAGATTGAGGACAATCTCATGGTATGCCCCCACTGTTCCTACCACATGCGTTTGTCGGCGGCGGAGCGAATTCGCATTATTGTGGACGCCGGCACCTTTGAACGCTTTGACTTTGAAGATGTGGTGTGCTCTGACCCCCTCAACTTCCCCGGCTACAAAGAAAAACTCGAGCAGTATTCCAATACTACCGGCCTTCGCGACGCGGTGGTCTGCGGCACCGGAAAGATTTGCGGCCACAAGGCCGTCATCTGTGTCATGGACAGCAACTTCCTCATGGGCAGCATGGGCTATGTGGTGGGCGAATGCATCACAAGGTCTGTGGAATACGCCACTGAAAACAGTCTCCCCATTATAATCTTCACTGCGTCGGGCGGCGCCCGCATGCAGGAAGGCATTATATCCCTCATGCAGATGGCGAAAATCAGCGGTGCCCTCGCAAAACACAACGAATCCGGGCTCCTTTACCTTACGGTAATCACCGATCCGACGACTGGCGGCGTCACCGCAAGCTTTGCCATGCTGGGAGACATTATCATGGCAGAGAGGGGCGCCCTTATCGGTTTTGCAGGAAAAAGGGTCATTGAGCAAACAATTAAGCAAAAGCTCCCGCCAAACTTCCAAAGCGCGGAGTTTATGGCGAGCCACGGCTTTGTGGATTTGGTTTGCGAGCGGGACAAAATGAAAAACCTTATCGGAAGAATTCTGACAATTCATGGAGGTGGCAAACATGAATAACAAGTCGCTGTCGGCATGGGATAGGGTAATGCTTGCCCGTTCCATCGAGCGCCCCACCTCAATCTTTTATATCACCAATGTTTTTGATGATTTTATCGAGCTCCACGGTGACAGGTGCTTTGGGGACGACGCATCCATCATCGGGGGAATAGGCCTATTAAACGGCAAGCCCGTCACCGTGATTGCCGAAGAAAAGGGCCGCACCGTCGAGGAAAAGACAAAGAGGAATTTCGGCTCCCCCCATCCGGAAGGTTACAGAAAAGCCTTAAGGCTTATGAAACAAGCCGAGAAGTTTAGGCGCCCCATCATCTGCTTTGTTGATACCCAAGGTGCATTTTGCGGCATGGGAGCAGAAGAGCGCGGGCAAGGGGAAGCCATAGCCCGAAACCTGCGTGAAATGATGGATTTGACTGTGCCTGTCATTGCCATTATCATTGGCGAAGGCGGCAGCGGTGGGGCTTTGGCTATTGCTGTGGCGAATAAAGTATTAATGCTTGAAAACGCCGTCTATTCAATTTTGTCCCCCGAAGGCTTTTCCGCTATTCTGTGGAAAGATTCTTCCCGTGCCCAAGAGGCGGCGGAAGTCATGAAAATGACGGCGGAAGATTTGCTAAAGCTTAATGTCATCGAGGAAATAATCTCAGAACCTGCCGGCGGCGCTCACCTTGACAAGGAAGCCATAGCCGAAGCCGTAAAAAACTGCATTTTGTCCTCCCTTGCACAATATGAAGGCAAATCCCCAGAAGAAATTGCCGAAGAGCGATACCAAAGGTTTCGCAAGTTCTGATTTTACCTTCATTTTAAAGACAAGGAGGTTAAAAAATGGTCATACTGCTAAAAAACACTGCCACAGAGAAGGATATAAAAACTATTTCCGAACTGCTTGAAAACCGCGGGCTTGGAGTGCACATTTCCCACGGCAAGCAGGCCACAATTATCGGTGTCCTTGGCGACAAAACAAAAATAAGCGATATGAATTTAGAGCTTTTCCCCTTTGTGGAAAAGTGCATTCCCATAATGAAGAGCTACAAGCTTGCCAGCAGGGAATTCCGCCCCGAAGGCTCAATCGTCAAAGTGGGCGATGTGGAAATCGGGGGCAACAGGCTTGTAATGATGGCAGGTCCCTGCTCCGTTGAAAGCGAAGAGCAAATAATTGCGGCGGCAAAGGCCGTAAAAGCTTCCGGCGCCCACCTCCTGCGCGGCGGCGCTTACAAGCCCCGCACTTCCCCATACGCCTTTCAAGGTCTGGAAGACGAAGGCTACCGCCTCCTAAACATTGCGGCAAAGGAAGCAGGCTTAAAGTGTATTAGCGAAGTTATCAGTGAAAACCAAGTGGAAACTGCCGGTAAATATGTGGATATGCTGCAGGTGGGAGC
>JAKOXU010000036.1 GCA_029780875.1 Bacillota bacterium
GGCCAGCTGCCCGAGGGAATTCCAAACACAAAAACCGTCAAATACGACTCCCCTTACGGCAATTTTCCTACCCCCATCCGTCCCAGATACCGCTTTTTAGGCTGGTACACCGAGCTTTCCGGCGGCACAAGGATAAGTGAGGGCGATATAGTATCACTTACCGACAGTATCACCCTTTACGCAAGATGGGAAGAAAAGGCCGTCATCGACCCCGCCACTGTAATTTGCCCGCCCGGACAATCCACCCCCTACAACGAGAATCATCAGCCCGTTAACTTCACGGTTCCCGATTCCCTGACCAAAGAAAGCTTTACCGTCTGGTACAAGCGTCAGGGGCAAGACAGCGAATGGGGACTTACAGCAATTAAGGGCGGCGTATACGACATTAAAATCACAAGGGAAGAAGACGAGTATTATCAATACTTTGAAAAAACCTTTATCCAGCCTTATACCATCACTAAACTGCCCAGCTATTTTATAAATAATTACTCCCCTTATATTTACTCCGGCTATTGGGCCAATTACTTGGTAGCAGAGGCTCGCAATATACCCGTCGGCAACGGAATCCAGAATTATGTCGGAGGCGAAATAGCAGAGTACGCCATAAGCAATTCCAACACGGTACCGCCCGCCACCGGTTGGAGTGATGATCATGTCCTCTATAATGTTTATGACAGCGGCAACCTTATCTATAATAATACCAATTGGGCCGACGCATATGTTTGGGTGAGAATCCCCGAAAGCGACAGCTATTATGCCAGCGAACCGATAGTAGGCGAAAATGAATATCTGTCTTACAGACCCTATTCTCTTCTTTACAACAATGATGCCAATTTAAAACATGAACTGATTATTAAAACCGGCAGTAACGGCACATCCACCCCAATACATGTAAAGATCGGCAATGATGGCACTTACCAGCAGCTTGGCACAATGACGGCAAACAAGACCCAAACCTTTACACTTACCATTGACCCGAAAAAACTCTACACCGACTGCGGCGCAAATATTCCCATCACCATCAAATATGAAGGAAGTAAAAGAAACGACAACTGGGATCTTGTCTCCCTTCAAATTAGGGTTACCAATACAGAAAATACGAGTGTCTCCCATGATAGTAATGTCTATAATGTAAACTATACCTTCACGGGCAACAGCAATATTGAAAAAACCTATGTACTGACAGGCATGGAACGCGATGTCGTTTTACAAGGTTCATTTGTGCGGAGCCACCCTGAAGGTACAACAACCTACTATGTAAATACCGATCCCAAGGAGTTCAGCGTTAACTGGCAAACATCCTCCATATACGATCGTAGACGGAATGTACGCTATGACCCGTATGAATACATCAACGCCCCCGAGATGGTAGTTTCCTTTAACGATCCCAAATACAATAAATTTCTAAGAAGAACAATTAAAGGTTTTTATGTGTCACAGTCAATTCTTAGAAATGAAATGTATTCGGACAAAATCGATAAGCTATATCTGACCTATTATTATGAATTTAAACCACTCAACGGTGTTATGAGCGTAATCGGCCAAACCAGAACCGAACCCGTCACTGTGGAAATTGTTCACACAGGTGTTGTGCCGCAATCCTCATCCACAGGGGGCACCGCAATGTTATTAGCCGGCAAACCCGGCGGTATGGCAAAGCTTACCTCCTCTGTATCGCAAGTTAAAAACGGCACCTTTGATGTCACGGTAAATCTTGAAAACAACCCCGGCATTTGGGGCACAAAATTTGCGGTAGATTACGACCAAACCCAGGTCGAGCTTACTGGCTACACCATGGGCGACATCTTCAGCCCCTCGGAAATCGCCGACCCACAAGGCTACGGCAACGGCAGATTCGTCTTCCTTGCTTCAAGAGACAACAACTTCACCAACACAACTGCCACCGGCAAGCTTGTAACCCTGCACTTTAAGGTAAAGGAAGGCGCCACCTTCGCCGATTATCCCGTTTACCTTGATACTAATGTAAATCACGCCATAAATTCCGAAGGCAGCCTTGTAACCGACCCGGTAAATATCAATATGCCCGGCTTGAGGCTATCGGGCGATACCGACAAAATCCTATTAGAAGATACCGTGGAAATATTGGCAAATGCAGGTATTTCAACGGTACAATCGGTATCCGTCAAAAAGGACGAGGGCGACTTCAGTGACATTACCTCAACCTATACCCAAGGTTACAAGGTCACGGAAAACGGCACCTACACCTTCAAGCTGACCACCGCAAACGGCGAGGAGGTCACGAACTCCATAACCTATACAAAAATTGACAACCAAGTGCCTGTCTTGTCCATCGATTCCGGCAGCTACACCCAAGGAACATGGCAAAAGGGCGGCGTCACCCTGAATTTGAGCAATCAGACGGCAAACACCGGCACCACAAAATACTACTACAGAATCGGCTCAACCGGCAATTGGACAGAGATCCCTGCAACCTTTAACATAATTGCCGACGGCGAAGAGTTTAACAGAACCTATAAGTTTAAGGCGCAAAGTGAAGCCGGGCTTTCAAGCGAAATAGTCAGCTTCAATGTAAAGCTTGACAACAAAGCCCCCACCGCCGAAATTGCCGTCAACACTGTCAAGTGGCAAACCTTACTTAACAACATCACCTTCGGCTATTTCTTTAAAGGCAACAGGCAAATTACAGTTTCCTCAACCGACAGCGGTAGCGGAGTGTCCAAAACCGAGATTTACCTTGCCAACGGTAAAGTAAGCAATGTTAACACCATATCCGGCTGGCAAAACTACACCGGTCCCATCTCTGTCACACCCAACAAAAAGTATGTGGTATATGTGCGGGTAACCGACAATCAAGGCAATACAAACATCATCAGCTCCGACGGACTGGTATTCTTCACCGACAGTACATTCACCACCTCCTTTGGCACCTTTACAAAGCTGTCAAACGATGATCTGTCTGCAACAATCAATCTAAACGGCAACACGGTAAAGGATGTAAGAGTTTCGGGCACTGTCCTTACCAGAGGCACACACTATACCGTATCGGAAAACACAATTACCCTAAAAGCCTCCTACCTTAACACACTCAGCGCCGGAAGCTACTCGGTTCGAGTCAGCCTGTATCCATTAGGGGAAACTACGCCGGCACAAAACGGCAGCGATACAATCAATGAATTATCAATTCCCTTTACGGTAACAAAGAGAACCCCTGCCGTAACGCTGTCGGTCAGTCCCGCAGCCCCCCAGTCAAGGCCCAACAGCGTCACCCTTTCGGCAATCCTGCCCGAAGGGGCAACAGGCACGCTGCAGTATATGGCAGACGGCAAAAACATCGGCAGCCCCGTGCCTGTGGGACAAAGCGTAACCTTTGCCGCAACCGGTGAAAAGAATGACTACACCTTTTCGGTAAAATACAACGGCGACGGCAATTTCCTGCAAGCAACCAGCACCGGGGTTTCATACAGCTTTGTCAAGGGCAACCAGGCTCCCCTCTCCTTTACGCAGGGATTAAACGCAGGAAAACACTACGGCGACACCTTCACCCTCTCCACCACCGGCGGCAGCGGAACAGGAGCCATAACATATTCCATAACTTCCGGTCCTGCGGAAATCTCCGGCGATACAATCACCTTAACGGGAATCGGCACGGTAAAGGTTAAGGCCGTCAAGGCAGCCGATAATGACTATAACGAATCCTCCGACGAAATTGAAATCGATGTGGCCAGAAAACCCGTTACCATTACCAATGTGCTAGTATCCGACAAAACTTATGACGGCTCACCAAACGCCTTTATAATAAACAACGGAACATTAAGCTATACAAGAGCAGGGGACCAGGTCAGCATAGCCCCCGGCACGGCCTTATTCGAAGATAAAAATGCCGCCTTTAACAAAAGGGTAACCTTCCACGGATTTACCCTTATAGGCATAGATGCATACAAATATGAACTGATGTCACAGCCGGCAGATGCAAGGGCAATTATCTTCAAACAACCGGTCTCCACGGTCGTGGAAATTAACAATAAGTCCTACGACGGACTGAACAATGCCGAAATAAAAAGTGTAACCTTAATCGGTAACTTACCCAACGACTCGGTAGCCCTTGCAACACCCTATCCCACAGCGGTATTTACAAGGGTCACTCCGGGACAAAACATCCCCGTCTCCTTTACCAGCATCTTCACATTGACGGGTGATGACTCCGACAACTACATCTTGACACAACCCACCGGAATTACAGGCAACATCACAAACACCTATACCCCCGTCAAGGACACCGACTATACCGTCAACCGCACCTGCTGGGGCAACACCGACTTTGTGGTAACGGCAAAGCCCGGCTTTGAACTGTCGCTGACAAACACGGCAGAGGGCGAATGGAGCGATACCCTGACAAGAAGCGAAGAAAACCTCAGCGGCAGCCTTACCTTCTATGTGAGAAACAAGGCTACCGGCGCAATTTCACTCTCCGCCACCGAGGGCTACAAAATCGACAAAACCGCCCCCGAAGGCGACATCACAATCGGCGCAAGCTCAATTAAAAACTTCTTAAGCGCCATCACCTTCGGCCACTTTTTTAAGGAAACCCAGACCATCACAATAATATCAGCCGATGAAGGCTCTGGCATAGCCTCGGTGGGCTACAAGCTCTCCTCCGAGATTTTAGACGAAACCGAAGTCTATAACATCACCGACTGGATTGATTACACCGGCAGAATATCAATCGAGCCCGACAGCAAAATCGTGGTCTACGCAAAAATTACCGACACCGCCGGCAATATTACCTTCATAGGCTCCGATGGACTTATACTGGACAACACCGCTCCCATTATCGGCGGCATCGAAAATGAAGAAATATACTGCGCCCCCGTCAAGGTAACTGTGGCGGATGATAACCTTGACACCGTACAGCTCAACGGAGTTGAGATTACTCTCACAGAGGGTAGCTTTACGGTATCCCCCGCCGACGGTCTCCAAACAATTATCGCCACCGACAAGTCAGGAAACAGCAAAACGGTAACGATAAGGGTAAACGACGGTCACGAATGGGATGAGGGTACAGTTACACAGGCCCCCACCGCATCCGAGGAAGGCCAAATGACCTACACCTGTATCCATTGCGGTGAAACCATGACAGAAGCAATAGAAAGACTTGCTCCCACAATCATTGAGGGCGAAAATGTGCAGTGGCAGCAAGGCCAAAACGACCCCCTGACCTTCCGATCAGATGCAGCATTTGAAGATTTTATAAGGGTAACGGTAGATGACAAGGAGGTCGACGCCGAAAACTATGAAGTAAGTAAAGGCAGCATTATCGTAGCCTTAAAGCCCAAGTTCTTGGCCACATTGCCCGCAGGGAGACATGTCATCGGCATAGTATCGGCCACAGGCACGGCAACTGCGGAATTCACCATACTGGAAAAGGTGGACGACACCCCATCGAAACCCTCCGACACCGGCGACCATAGCAATTATCCGCTACTCATTACCCTAATGCTCATCACCTGCAGCGTTCTTGCCGCCCTTTACTTAAAAAGAAAAAGAGAAACCCTAAACTAAACCCAATTACAAAAGCCTCCCCGTAAATCAACAGGGAGGCTTTTGTGCTGCATTGACAGCACATCCCGGCAGTGATAGAATAAAACAAACAGATAAAAAGTGGGAGGAACTTTAATGCGCTGGGAACACTTAATACCTTCGGAATTTGAAAAAGCGATTAAGGAGCACAGCCTCTGCATAGTCCCAACAGGCTCACTGGAACGCCACGGGGAACACCTGCCCTTGGGGTGCGACATGATAATAGCCCACACGGTAGCCTGCCTTGCGGCAGAACTCGAGCCGGCAGTGGTATTCCCTCCCCAGATACTGATGCAGGCCCACGAATCCGCCTGCTTTTCCGGCACGGTAAATTACCCCTCCGACTTTGCCATCAAGGCCTTTTCCCTTCTCCTTAAATCCATTGCCGCCAACGGTTTTACCAAAATCCTCGCCGTCAACGGCCACGGCGGCAACAGCCACATGCTCGAATACTTCGCCATGAGCAACCTTGACAAGGACGAGGGCTACACCTTCTACCATTTCAACATCTACGGCTCCGTCACCGAAGAGGAGCAAAGGGTAATCGACGCCTTGTGGGAAAGCTCCCCATACGGCCACGCCTGCGAAATGGAAACCTCCCTCTTTATGGCGTGCTGCCCCGGCAAGACAAAACTCTCCCTTGCCCCAAAGCAGTCCATCGAACCCCAAAACAGGTTTTCCCACCTGAAATCCAAGGGCGTGCACAACGCCCTATGGTGGTACGCCGACTATCCCGACAATGTTACGGGCACCGCCTTAAAGGCCAGCGAAGAAAAGGGCAAAATAGTCCTCGACATCTACGCAAAATCGGCAGCCCGGGCCATCAAAGCTGTAAAAGAAGACAATATTGCCCCCGCCCTTCGCCAAGAATTTATAAACAGAGTTAATAACAAGGGCGACCTATAAACCTCCATTCACAAATCTTTTACATTTCCTGCAAATTTTTTCGACGGGAATATATTGACATTACAAATATAATATATACAATAACAGTATATAAACTATACCCGAAAAGGGGCGAAAAAAATGCTTGCGAAAAATCTGAAAACGGACGGCATTGTCAGGATACTGCTGGCAGCCTTCGTTGTAGCGGCAATAATTTTGGGCGTCTTCCTCTTTAAAACTCTCACCAAAAAGCCCTTTGACCCGAATGACCCCAACCTCGCCTTTGAATCCATCGGCTTTGACCTTGATAAACTTGCGGAATACAATATGCCCATATTTATCAACCTCGGAGCCGAGCACTGCATCGGCTGCATCCAGATGAACGGGATGTTAGAGGAACTCAACAAAGAGCTTTACGGCAAGGCAATCATCAAATATGTGGACCTTTACAAGGACGAAAACAGAAAATACTACGCCGAATACCATGTAAGGTTCCTGCCTACCTTGCTCTTTTTCGACAAAGACGGCAAACCCTTCGTTCCGAAAGAAGACTCCCCCCTCAAGGTGCAGCATTTCAGAGATCCCGAAACAAACGAGATAAAATACACCTATTTTGTGGGAACGGTAACCAAGGAACAGCTCCTTGAAACACTATATGAAATGGGTATGGAAAAATGATTAATGCGATTAATTCTTTTGTCGAGTTATTGGTAGCATATATTCAGCAAAATGTCTGGCTTGCCCCCTTTATCGCCCTGTTTGCCGGCATCATCACTTCCTTTTCCCCCTGCTGCCTCTCCACAGTGCCGTTAGTATTAAGTTATGTGGGAGGCGTGGGCAAAAAGGACACAAAAAGCGCCTTTTTCCTCTCCCTCACCTTTGCCGCGGGCATGGCTGCAACCTTTACGATACTCGGCACTATAGCCGCCCGCTTTAGCATGATAATGTTCAGCGCAGGCAAATGGTGGTTTATCGTCCTCGGCATCCTGATGATATTCATGACCCTCCAGACATGGGAAGTCATAAACCTCATCCCTTCCAAAAACATCGCGGGAAAAAACACCAAAAAAGGCTATATCGGCGCCTTTTTGGCGGGTATTTTAGCCGGCGTCTTTTCCTCCCCCTGCTCCACCCCAATGCTGATAGTCATATCGGCTCTGGTTTCGGCTGGCGGCAACTTCCTCTGGGGAGTATTTCTTTTGCTCCTTTACTCCATCGGCCACAGCGCCCTGGTAGTGGTAGCCGGCACCTCCGTCGGCTTTGTCAAAAAGGTGACCCAAAGCGAAAAATACGGGCTGGCAAGCAGCATAATCAAGTTTGTCACCGGCGCCATTATCCTTTTAATCGCCGTCTACCTGCTGTATCTCGGGCTCTAAAGCCCGCCTATTAAAAAACGCAACAAAAAAGGCCGCCTATCAAGGCGGCCTTAAGTTTTTTGTCTTTACTTATTCATGGCCTCGGAAACAGCCACAGCGCAAGCGACGGTAGCGCCCACCATGGGATTATTGCCCATTCCGATTAGCCCCATCATTTCAACATGGGCAGGCACCGAAGAAGACCCGGCAAACTGGGCATCCCCGTGCATGCGTCCCATGGAGTCGGTAAGGCCATAGGAAGCGGGCCCCGCGGCTATATTGTCGGGGTGTAGCGTCCTGCCGGTACCGCCGCCGGAAGCCACCGAGAAGTACTTCCTGTCATTTTCCATGCACCATTTCTTATATGTACCCGCCACAAGGTGCTGGAATCTGGTGGGGTTAGTGGAGTTGCCGGTAATAGACACATCCACCTTCTCATGCCTCATAATGGCGACGCCCTCCGACACATCGTTGGCGCCATACACCTTTACCTTGGCCCTTTCCCCGTTGGAGAAAGCGACCTCCCTGACGATCTTGAGCTCATCTGTATAATAGTCGTAGTCTGTTTCAACATAGGTAAACCCGTTTATGCGGGAGATAATATAGGCCGCATCCTTGCCAAGGCCGTTGAGGATAACTCTCAGGGGATTTTTGCGCACCTTATTGGCGGTTCTGGCAATACCGATAGCCCCTTCCGCCGCGGCAAAAGACTCATGCCCCGCAAGGAAGCAGAAGCAGTCGGTCTCCTCCCTCAAAAGCCTTGCGGCAAGGTTTCCGTGCCCCAGCCCCACCTGCCGCTGCTCCGCCACGGAACCGGGCACACAGAAAGCCTGCAGCCCAACGCCGATAGCTTCTGCAGCCGAAGGCGCGTCGGCAGTACCCTTCTTGATAGCGATAGCAGTTCCGAGGGTATACGCCCAAACGGCGTTCTCAAAGGCGATATTCTGCACGCCCTTGACAATATTTTCAACATTTATCCCCTTCGACAAGCACAATTCCCGGGCCTCTTCCAAGGTAGCAATTCCGTATTCCTTCAGGTACTTGTCGATTTTAGCCTGTCGTCTTTCCTGACCTTCAAATTTAGCCATATTTCCTTTTCCTTTCCGTTAAAGTTACAAAAACTTTAGCCTATAACAAAAGCCTTATTCTTCCCTGGGGTCAATATACTTTACCCCTTCGTCATACCGGCCATACTGCCCAATATTCTTCTCATAGGCCTCATTGGGGGACATGCCGTGGCGGATATCCTCCAGCATCCTGCCCACCCTCAGGAACTTATAGCCAATAACCTCGTTGTTTTCATCAAGGGCAAGGGAGGTAATATACCCTTCCGCCATTTCAAGGTAGCGCACGCCCTTAACATTCGTGGCCATTATAGTGCCAACTTGGGAACGCAGGCCCTTCCCCAAATCCTCAAGGGTAGCGCCGATAGGCAGCCCGTTTTCGGAAAAGGCAGTCTGGGAGCGCCCGTAAACCAACTGCTTAAAGATTTCCCTCATGGCAACATTTATAGCGTCGCAAACAAGGTCGGTATTCAGAGCCTCCAACAAGGTCTTGCCCATCAAAATCTCCGCAGCCATAGCGGCGGAATGAGTCATGCCGGAACATCCGACGGTTTCCACAAGGGCCTCCTCAATAATGCCATCCTTAACATTCAAGGTAAGCTTGCAGGTCCCCTGCTGCGGGGCGCACCAGCCGACTCCGTGGGACAAACCCGAAATATCGGTTATCTGATATGCCTTGACCCACTTTCCCTCTTGGGGAATGGGCGCGGGCCCATGATTACAGCCCTTCGCGACGGTGCACATTCTCTCCACTTCGTGGGAATAGTTCATAAATGTTCTCCTTTCGTTTTCTGTCGAAATCTGCCGGACAAAGGCCTTAATATTATAAACAATTTAAAAATAATAAGCAAGTTTTTTCCTCCGATAATTGAATAATTATCCCCCCTTTGCTATAATAAAATGAAAATATATTTATTTATAAAGGACAGACCAATAATGAACATTCTCATAGTAGGCTGCGGCAAGGTAGGCTCAAGGCTCGCCGCCATCATGAGCGAGATGGGCCACACCGTATCGGTAATAGACAAATACCCGCAAAATTTTGAGCAGCTCCCCGAAGACTTTGACGGCATCACCACCCTCGGCAACCCCATCGACCAAGACAAGCTGCGGGCGGCAGGAATCGAGAGCTGCGACGCCGTGGCAATAGTCACCCAAGACGACAACCTCAACATCATGGTGGCGCAAATCGCAAAGGAGATTTTCGGCAAAGACAATGTGGTAACCCGCATTTTTGACCCCGCCCGGGAGGACATATTCAGCCACTTCGGGCTCAGCACCGTCTGTCCCACAAGGCTGACCTGCGAAGCCGTCAAGACAGCCCTAACCGAAAAGGGCGACTACAAAACGGTAACCATCGGCACCTCTACCTTTGCCTTTGCCGTAAGGGAAGTCCCCGAAGACTGCATTGACAGGCACATATCCTCCCTCCCCATTTC
>JAKOXU010000040.1 GCA_029780875.1 Bacillota bacterium
TTTTGACATCCTTCCCAAGGCGACTATCAGCCCTAAAGGCAGGGAAAAAAGCAAGGTAAGGACAAAAATTGTCAATGTCACCCTAAACCCATTAGTGAGCTGGACAAAAATCGCCTGCATTTTAGGGGTAAAAAGGGCCGGCAACCGGCTTAAAAACTCAAATTCCGCCAAAAAACTCACCTACTGACCTTAAAAATTTTACTTCCCGATGGTAGTGACATCCTTGCCAAACCATTTGTTGGAAATCTGGGCCAAAGTGCCGTCCTGCGCCATTTCTTTGAGGGTGGCTTCCACCTTGTCGCGAAGCTCGGTATTGCCGAGTTTAAAGCCTACGCCGAACTCCTCTTTACCCACGACTTCCTCTAAAATTCTGAAGTTCTTGTTCTGCTGCTCAATAGTGAATATGGCGACGCACTCATCCATGACAACGGCGTCCACCGCCCCCGTCTCAAGCTCCATTAAAGCAGCCAGGTTATCGGGAGTCTTGACCATAGTCCCTATACTATTCTTAAAGTCCTCGTTTTTGTCAATAGCCTTGAGGGCGCTGGACTCGTCCTGCACGGCAATCTTTTTGCCCTCGAGATCCTCAAATGTGTTGATATTGGAATCCTTGTTTACCACAACAACCTGATTGTTGTTCATGTAAGCTTCGGTCCAAGTGTACTGTTCCTCTCTGCCTGTCTTGGTAAAGCCGTTCCAGATGCAGTCGATATTGCCGGAATTGAGCTCCATGTCCTTGGAAGCCCAAGCGATGGGCTGGAGTTTCAGCTCCATATCAAGGCGCTTTGCCACCTCTGCAGCCAAATCAAGGTCAAAGCCCACATAGCTGCCGTCATCTCCCACAAATCCCATGGGGGGGAAGTCTTTGTCAAAGCCAACCGTCAAGGTCTGCTTGCCGGAGGCCGACTTGCTGGAATCTTCCTTCCCGTCGGAGCAAGCGGAAAAAGCAAACACAAAGGAGACCAACAGTAAAATTGCCAAAAGTTTTCTCATAACAATTACCCTCTCTCTTTTAATTTTTGTCGGATTATGCCTGTCTTTACTATTATACTACATTAGCATACTAAAGTAAAGGGTATTTTTAATTAAGTTGAATAAAATTCACAAATGTATACTTTTTAAATAGATATTGCAAGCGGCCGCCAAATAAGGTAAAATTGCATTATAACGGTAGGGATGGTGCTGTATGGACATTGATTCTTTCAAACAAGACTTGCTCGCCGCCGGCGCTACGGGAGTCTCCCTTGTCAATGCCGGAAATATAGAAATAAGGGAGGAGTTCCGCGCCCTTTGCCAATCCAACGAATGCGGCATGTACGGCACAAACTGGAGCTGCCCCCCTGCCTGCGAAAGCTTGAAAAGGGCGAGAGAAAAAATGTCCTGTTACAGCCGCGCCCTTGTCATCCAGCAGGTTTCCCCCCTTGAAGACTCCTTTGATTTCGAGGGCATGATGAAGGCTCAAAGGGAATTTACCGGCCTGATGGTCAAAGCGGTAAACCTTGCGAAAACCAACTACAACCTTGCCGATTTTCTCGCCTTGGGAGCCGGAGCCTGCACCATTTGCGCCAAATGCACATACCCGGATGAGCCTTGCCGGCACCCGGACCTTATGATGCCTTCCATGGAAGCCTATGGCATCGACGCCTTATCCCTTGCCAAACTTGCCAACCTGCCCTGCGGCAACAAATCTGACGGCCAACCCTCCGTTTATTACATGGGAGTCATCTTTTTCTAATGCCCGCCGCAAGCTATAACAGCAACAATAAAACAAAAAGGAATGATACGGTATGAGCAAAATATCAAACAAAGTGACAATCATAGGCGCCGGAAATGTTGGAGCCACCACAGCCTACACCCTGCTTTTGTCGGGTATCGTATCCGATTTAGTGCTCATCGATGTCAACCGCGACAAAGCCATAGGCGAGATGCTGGACTTGGCCCACGGCATACCCCTTTGCCCCCCCGCCCAGATCATCGCGGGGGACTACCCTGACTGCAAGGATTCCGACATAGTGATTATCACAGCCGGCTCAAACCGCAAGCCCGGAGAGAGCCGCCTCGACCTTACCAAAAAGAACATGGCAGTCATAAGGCATGTAGTGCCAAATGTCGTTAAATACGCCCCCAAGGCCATAATAATTATGGTGACAAACCCGGTGGATGTGCTCACATACGCCGCCCAGCAAATATCGGGCCTGCCACCCTCCCGCGTCATCGGTTCCGGCACCATTCTCGACACTTCCCGCCTCCGCTATGTCCTGTCGGAGCACACGGGCATCGACCCCCGCAACATCCACTCCTACATCATCGGGGAGCACGGCGACACCCGTGTCCCCTGCTGGAGCCTCACCACCATTGCCGGCATGAGCATCCGTGGCTTCTGCGACGCCTGCGGCAAATGCAGCAACGATCTCCTTGACTTTTCCAAGCATAAGTTCGACGAAGAAGTCAAAAACACCGCCGTTGAAATAATAAAGCGCAAGGGAGCCACCTATTACGCCATCTCCCTTGCCATCCGCCGCATAGTTGAAGCCATCCTGCGGGACGAGCGCAGCATCCTGACGGTCTCCTGCAAGCTGGAAGGCCAATACGGTATCGACGATGTATATTTAAGCCTTCCTTCAATTGTCGGCACAAATGGAATTGAAAGGATTCTGGAAATCCCCTTGTCGCAGGATGAAATGGAAGGCCTGCGCCGCTCTGCCGCCACCATCAAAGAGGCAATCGCCGAAGCCTTCTAACCCTTCTGCCAAGGCAAGCTTCCCCGAAGGGCATACCCGCCCCCATCGTGGAGCCGCCCTCCCGCGAGGACGAAATCCGCGAGGGAACGCTGAAGGGATGTGTCCCGAGGCGCCTTTGAAAAATCTTCAGGCACCTTACCTTTAAACGCTTCCATAAGGGCTCTTTTCCCTTCCCCCGGGATGGGAAAGAGCCTGAATATTTTCTGAAACTTCCTTATATTTGTACCCTCATGGAGCAGCCTTTCAAAAGCCACATCCAACAGCCATGAGTAGCATACATAAGCCTTGAAGGGATAATCCTCAAAAAAGCTCTCCGCCCTATCAAAAGACTCCCTGCAAAGCTCAATGTCCATTCGGCCATCGGCGGGAATATGCACACTCAAAACGGGGTCACCCGGCGAAAGGGCATATTCCCACTTTTTCGTGTCAAGGCGCACATTTTCAAAAACCGCCCTGCCACCGGAAAAATGAAGGTTCGAGTAAATAAAACCTTCCTCTTTTTCCACCTTCGCCACGACAAAGGGTTCCTCCCCATCCCTTACAAAAAACCCTTCCCTGTCAAGGGCCGCTCCCTCTTCCGGCAGCATAATCTCCCTGCCCGTCTCCTTCTCAACCAGCACGCTGCCCCCAAAAAAGGACGCCTTTTCAAACTGCAGCCTCCCAAGTCCAAAGAGCAGCCCACGGATATGCAGCTTTGTCCAGTTGGGGTCGCTGTTTCCCCAAACCCCGTTTTTCTCAAAACACCTGCGGATATAGCGCGCCATATCCCTGACGGTGTTAAGGAAAACCTCCTGCGGAATACCCTCGTGCCTGTAATATTCCTTCATGTCCTCCACAGCCAGCACAAAGGCCGCAAACCACGCCTCATTTTCACAGTTGCCGAACTTCTCTTTGTTTTCTCTGTCTACAATCCTTTCCCTGAAAGAAAGTATCTCCCCCAGAGTTTCCCGGTCTTCCATCAATGCCTTGACCCGCTGCAGCAAAGCCTCCCTTTCCCCGCCGGGAATGTCAAAGTATTTAAGGTTCCTCTCAAAAACCTCAAAATGGCCGCGCATAGCATAACCTCCTTGACATAAAAAGACTGCTGCGTGTTGCAGCAGTACTTTTTAAACTTTAGGGTTAGGGCATCTTCACAATTTCAATTTTTTCGATTATCACATCTACCCGGGGCTTGCCGGAGCCGTCCACCGTCACCTTAGCGATTTCGTCCACAACATCCAGTCCCTCAAAGACCTGCCCAAAAACGGTATGCCCCACATTTCCGTCGGGATACACCCTTGTGCAGTACTTGCCGTCAAGGGAAGGCACGCCGCCCACTTCCTTGTACTTTTCTATGGCGTACTCGGGCCAGCCGCTTGCCTTCATGTATCCAAAGATTGACCTTCCATCCACGGTCTCCTGGACATCATCCCTCTGAACGATGAAGAACTGGGATGAATTGGTGTTGGGCTGTCCGGTATTTGCCATGGAAAGGGCGCCGCGGAAATGGAAAAGCCCTCTGTCAAACTCATCTTCAAAGGATTTCCCCCAAATGCTTTCCCCTTGAGTCTTGCCCTTGGGGATTCCACCTTGAATTACAAAATCGTAAATCACCCTGTGGAAGGTGGAACCGTCATAGTAGCCCTGTTTGGCGTGAGTGACAAAGTTCTGAACAGCCAAGGGCGCCTGTTTCGGGAAAAGGCGCACCTTTATTTCTCCCATGTTTGTGCGGATTAAAGCATATTCCTCGCCGGAAACGGGAGGCTTAAACTGCTCACCCTCCGCAGCCTTCTCATAGTCTGCCGACTTCTTGTTTGAGCATCCAAAGCCCGTCAAAATCGCAAATATCAACAGTGTCGCCAAAAAAATTGTTACAAGTCTGCGCAAGTCAAACATCCTTTCACATTTACTTTCCCTCTCACTCTATGGATACAATTTTACGATAAAGAGCCCTCATTTGCAACAGGTTTTTGAGGCAAAGGGAAATAATTGCCGCCGAAACCTCAAAATATATTTTCCCCCGACGGTAAAAAAATAACCTTTACCTGTCAATTACCTGTCAATATTCTTGTATTTGTACCTTGAAATCTCGCTCATCCTGTCCTCCACATGGGCAAGACGGTTATCGCTTCTTTCAAGGATATTGATAATCTCGGCCAAGCCAAACATCACCATGCTGCCGATAAAGCTACCCATGGCGATGACCACCACTAAAAGCCAGTTTTGATTGACAACCCCTAAAAAAATGCTGCCGAAAATACCAAAACCCCACAAAATAAAACCGCAAATATCAAGCCTTTTAGACATCTCATTCTTCATAACCAATCCTCCTCACTGTAATTCACTAAAATAATACCTCATTTTATATAAAAAATAAACATATTTTCAGAAAAAAGGCCCCCGCAAAAAGCGGGGGCCTT
>JAKOXU010000039.1 GCA_029780875.1 Bacillota bacterium
ATAGCTTTTTCAATTCGCTCATAAAGGAGTTTATATCCTTAAACTGCCTGTAAACCGACGCAAACCTGACATAGGCGACCTCATCGATTTCTTTCAGGCATTCCATGGCATATTCGCCAATTTGATCGGAGGTGACTTCACGGTCCAAAGAGTTCTGCAGAGTCGCGTATATCTTATCCACCGCTTCCTCCAGCACATGAAGGGGAACCGACCTTTTCTCACAGGCTTTGAGCATTCCCTTCAACAACTTATTTCTATCAAAAACTTCACGAGAACTGTCTTTTTTAATAACAATTAACGGCACATTTTCTACAATTTCATAAGTGGTAAACCTTTTTCCGCAGTTCAGGCATTCTCGCCTGCGGCGGATTCGCTCACCCTCATCGGTAGGACGGGAGTCGATTACTTTGCTTTCTTCAAAACCGCAAAAAGTACATTTCATTCTATCACCATCTTTCCATTTAATTCTACAACAAAATTCTTATTTTATCAATATTTGATGATAAAATGTACTTTTATACGGTTTTACCGCATAAAAAGTCGTATACTATTTCGCCAAGATTGACAGGATAAACTTCCGAATCTGCAATTATTGTAAAGAGCCTTTCAACAAACTCAAAGTCTGTGCTGATATCCTCCACCCTTTCAGTTTCAGCAGTGTTGTTGAATTCATAAGTAATCGAGATACCATAACTTTCGTATTCGCCAAAATCATCAATTCTCTGTATGGTTGAAAAGAGCGAATACATCAGTGTCCCGCCTAAGGCGGATTTTTCCTGTTTGATGACAATTTCCCTCATTTTACTCTCTCCCCTTAAATTGATGTTGATTCACGAGTATAATTATACATTTTTTCATTTTGATGTAAAGGAACAATTCCAAGACTCAAGTTTTGCCTTAAAAAAATTGTGAAATTTTTTCAACATACCCACAACAAATTGTATTTAGATATTTGTTTATCCGTTATTTTTGACAAAAATGCACTAAAAATTTCTGAAATAGATAAAATTTTAAGACAAAATGTTATGTTAATAGCAGAAACATACAAGATTTGGAGTTTGAATACCGCCAAAAGAAATGTTAATATTGAAAAATGATAAATGGGGGTGAGATTTCAAGTGAAAGAGAATGTAAAGGTTTTGTGTGAAAGGCTCAAAAGCATGAACGCTTATTCCAAAGCTTTTTTAAGGGCAGGATTCCAGCTTACATGCCTAATTTACATATTCAGCATATTGCTTGGTTTGTTTGGGGACTATGTGGGCAGGTATGTAATTGTGTCGGCGTATTTTGATGGTGCGCTTGAAATTGCTCCCGTAGTTTTTGGAGCATCCGCAATAATGGCATTTATCTATGACATCGTCCTCCCAAGGGAATAGGTACACAAAAAAGCGCCTGCAGTGTCCTTGTCCTGAAGCGCTCTTTAAAGAAAAAAGCCCATAGCTTTTTAGCTATGGGCTAATTTTGTAATATCACTCTGTAATAGTCCTTTTCAAGAATCTTCTGAGACATTTTGAACTTGTAATTAATAATATCATTTATGTATTTCACATAATTCTCCGGCACCGTTACGCCCTCATTTGGCTCAAACCTGCCTTTTGCGGCGTTGAATCTGCCCTTGTCGCTGATCCAACTCCTGTTGTAGAAAATGACCAAAGGGGGAGAAGAGGAAAAAATATCCTGCCCCATCAGCAGTCGGGAGTCAAATTCAAGGCCAAACAAATTTGAAATCGTGGGGATTATGTCGAGACTGCTTGCAGGCTCATCCACAACAATAGGCTCATCCATGCCTTGACAATAAACCAACAGCACACCCTTGTAAAGCTCAAAATTAGTCTCCACCTCATGGCCGGCAAGCTCTGCGATTTCCTCGTTTGTCAAACCGTAGGGATAGTGGTCGGGGCTGATTACAATGACGGTGTCGTCGGCAACCCCCGCCTCCTTTAGGATTTCAAGGAGCCTTTTCATGGCAAGTTCAAGCTCAATGTTGCAGGCCAAATACGCCTTGACATTGTCTGAGTAGGGGAGATGGGCAACAAGGTTCCTGTTCTTGTATGCCATATAGTTGTCCTTGAAGGTATAAAGCATATGTCCGCTCACCGTCATGTAATAAGCGTGAAACCGCTCTTTTCCGACAAAATCCTTCACCGACAGGTCTATCATTTCCAAATCCGACTCCGGCCAAGTCCTTGCAACCTCAAGGCCCTTTCCCAATCCCTTGTAAATGTAGCCCATGTTGGGATGCGACAGGTGCCTGTTGTAATAAGTGTATGTGTTGTTGTGGTACGCAAAGCTCTCAATCCCTAGGTTTTTGAACTGATTTCCCATACAAAAGGGGAGATAGTTTTTACTTGACTTTGAAAAGCTCCACACCCCCGACTTCGGAATCAAGCCGGTGCACGCCACATATTCTCCATCGGAAGTGCTAACCCCCCAGCTGGGAGTATAAAAGTTGGTGAACTTAATGCCTTCCTCCTGCATTTTATACAAGGTCGGAGTGAGCTCTTTGTCTATGACATAGGGCGAGAACCCTTCTGCCGTGATAAAGATAAGATTTTTGCCCTCAAATAGACCGGTGTATTCATTAACTTCCGAGGGCGTTTGGGAAGAAAAATACTTGTGCATGGAAAGAAGCTCATTATCGGTTTCCTTTGAAATAAGGGATGAAAAGTCTATATCCATTATATTGTATTTCTTCTTCGGCTCTGTTTCTTGCGGCCCGCCATCCTCACTTTCCGAACTGGCAGAGCCATCATCTGAGCTTTCTTCACTGCTGCTCTGTCCTTCTTTATCCTTTATATTATCCCAATAATCGTCAATGTTGCCGTCATGGTGGCCAAAGAGCAAAAACTTTACCTCAAGCCTTGAAGTGGTCAGCAAACCGAACTTCTCCACCGAAGCCTTCGGCACAAAGCTTTCACGATACAACACCCGCGGGCTCAATGTCCCGGAATTGTTCCACAAAACAAATAGCACCGTTATGATATGTATAACGGCGGCAATGGCGGCAAGGGATACCCTTTTGACGGCGGAAAACCTTGAAAACTTAATAAACTTCCTTCCAAAAGCAAGGTGAATTACAAGAGGCAGGGACAAAAGCAAAATTGCCGGTGTCTTTTCCCATATAGCCCGCAATATTGTTCCCTTAAATTGCAGGATTTCGGTTCCCACATTAAAAGAATAAAAAATCAATAATTCTTTAAAGACATGATAGTAAACAATCTGCACCGCGAAAATTATGAAAACAAGTAACAAAACTGCCCTTGAAACCCATTTGTTAGCCCTTTCGCTGAAAAAGGTTGAAAGCAAAGTGAACAAAAGGCCGATAACAATGGAAAACAAAAAAATGTAAAGCAAGCTAAAGCTCTTCAGTGCACCTATGGTGAGTGCCCGAAAGACAATTTCCATATAAATAATTGAAAGAGGGAAATAAACCAGAGTCAAAATCCCAAAAGCTGTTTTTTTGATATTTTTCTGCCGGCACTCAGTCAGGGTTTCTTTTGAAAACATTGAACCCACTCTCATATAAAATAATAATGTGCCATAGGTTTACATAATTATAATTCATTTTTCAGCACAATTCAACAAAATTCTAACAGTTTACAAATGGAAAAAGGCCCATGAAATGCTTCATGGGCCACAAACTCAATCATCCAACTTTAATACCGCCATGAAGGCTTCCTGCGGAACCTCCACGCTTCCCAGCTTTCTCATGCGCTTTTTGCCTTCCTTCTGCTTTTCCAGAAGCTTTTTCTTTCTTGTAATGTCGCCGCCGTAGCACTTGGCGAGGACATCCTTGCGCAAAGCCTTGACGGTTTCCCTTGCAATAATTTTCCCGCCAATGGAGGCTTGGATGGGAATTTCAAATAGCTGCCGCGGAATATTGTCTTTAAGCTTTTCGCAAATCTTTCGGGCTCTGACATAAGCTTTGTCGGCATGCACAATAAAGGACAAGGCATCCACAACTTCACGGTTAAGCATTATGTCCAGTTTAACAAGGTTGGACTTAACAAACCTTTTTAGCTCATAATCAAAGGAAGCATATCCCTTGGTACGGGACTTTAGCGCGTCGAAAAAGTCGTAAATTATCTCGTTTAAGGGCAGTTCATAATGGATATCCACCCGGTCGGAATCGATATAGCTCATGCCCTTAAATATTCCCCTGCGATCTTGGCAAAGCTCCATAATGCTGCCTACAAATTCGTTTGGAACATAGATATGAGAATCGGTCATCGGCTCCTCATACATGGCTATATGGGAAGGGTCAGGGAAATTTGTCGGGTTTTCGATATATAGAACTTCTCCGCTTGTTTTGGTGATGCGATACACAACGCTTGGTGCGGTTGTAACCAAATCAAGATCATATTCACGCTCCAGCCGTTCCTGCACAATCTCCATGTGCAATAGCCCTAAAAACCCGCATCTGAACCCGAACCCCAAAGCAAGAGAAGTCTCGGGCTCAAAGGAAAGGGAAGCGTCATTGAGCTGGAGCTTGAGTAATGCGTCCCTCAAATCGCTGTAGTGGGCACCGTCGGCGGGGTAGATGCCGCAAAACACCATGGGGGTAGCCTTGCGGTATCCGGGTAAAGGCTCGACAGCCGGGTTGCTGGCATCGGTTATGGTATCGCCCACCCGTGCATCCCTGATTGACTTAATGGAGGCAATGATATATCCAACCTCACCTGCAGACAGGCTTTTGCAGGGTTCAAGGGAGGAAACCCTCATGTGCCCGACTTCCACCACATTGAATTCGGCGCCTGTTGACATCAGCTTTATAGTGGTGCCCTCCGAAACAACGCCGTCCATTATCCGCGCGTAGACGACGACTCCCTTATAGTTGTCGTAATAGGAGTCGAAAATAAGTGCCTTGAGAGGCGCGGTTTCATCGCCCTTTGGAGGCGGCACATCTGAAATAATGCGCTCCAAAACCTGCTCAACCCCAATTCCCATCTTTGCGGAAATCAAGGGGGCGTTGGAAGCGTCAATGCCGATTATATTCTCAATATCCTCCCTTACCCGCTCGGGATCGGCGGAGGGCAGATCGATTTTGTTGATGACAGGCACAATTTCAAGACCGTTATCAACGGCAAGGTAAGTGTTAGCAAGGGTCTGTGCCTCAATTCCTTGGGAAGCGTCAACAACCAAAATGGCCCCCTCACAAGCGGCAAGAGAGCGGGATACTTCATAATTGAAGTCCACATGCCCGGGAGTATCAATAAGGTTTAGCATGTATTCCTGCCCGTCTTTGGCAATATAGTTGAGGGAAACCGCATGAGCCTTTATGGTAATACCCCGTTCCCGCTCTAAATCCATACTGTCTAAAATCTGGTTTTCCATATCACGCATTTCCACCGCAGAGGTGAGCTCCAGCAAGCGGTCGGCAAGGGTGGATTTCCCATGGTCTATATGTGCAATAATGCTGAAATTCCTTATTCTATCACGGGGTACCGCCAAAAATATCACCTCAAAATATTAATTCAATGCATTATATCACAGAAGGAGCGTTGTCGCAATACGGTAAAATAGCGCAAACAACGGCGTTATAAGGTTTTATTTAGATGAATAAATATTAACGGGCGGGACAAAATCTTAATGAACTTGTAATGGGGAGCCACAAGTGGTATAATAATTCAAAAAGGTTAGAGCGGTACATCCTTAAAATATAAAGGAGTGAGAATATGCTGGGCAAACTGCTTTGTTTTTTGGGCGTAGTTGTAGTAGTTCTGGTGGCAGTTGGCGCAATTTACGAATGCACAAGGAAAAAGTGCAAAAAATTCGAAATCGAGGAACTCGAGGATATCGTCGAATAGTCAATAGAAATGAAAACTCCAAATGCTTTATCGGCATTCGGAGTTTTTTCTGTTGAAGAGAAAATTTCAAAGGTGTATAATAGGCATGCTCAATGTATTTAAGATGGGAGTGACCCTGTTGCAACTTTTATTGATAGTTTTAAACAAGGTTGAAAAGCTGGACGAGCTTTTGGAGAAGTTTCTAGACCAAGGCTTTCGCGGAGCCACAATTTTAAGCAGCACCGGCATGGTTTCGGAACTTGGCAAGAACATAGAAAATTATCCAATTTTCGCTTCCCTAAGATACCTCATTGACCAAGACCGCAAGGAAAACAAGACTATCTTCATGGTCTTGAAAGAGGAGCAGGTGGAGCAAGCCAAGCAAATTATTCGGGAAGTAATCGGGGACTTGTCAAAACCGAACACCGCGGTAATTTTTACGCTTCCTATACTTTCATCAGAGGGGATCGAGCTATAAAAATGAGCATTTTCTTTTATCTGGCCCTGATATTATTTTCAGGGCTTGTTTTTGGGCGTATTGTCAAATACATAAAACTTCCCAATGTTACGGGTTACCTTATTGCCGGTCTGCTGATCGGGCCATATGTTTTGAAAATTATTCCTTCGGGAACAGTGGAGCAGCTCAATATTATTTCCGAAATGGCCCTGGCCTTTATCGCTTTTTCCATTGGGTCAGAATTCAAGCTTTCCTATCTAAAAAAAGCGGGGCTCACATCGATTGTCATAGCGTTGTTTGAGGCGTTGCTGGCATCAGTTTTGGTCACGACAGTTTTGATAATCTGCGGCTTTGACGCAAAGATTTCCCTGCTTTTGGGAGCCATAGCCTCTGCGACTGCCCCCGCCGCCACAATTATGGTGGTAAAACAGTATAACGCCAAAGGCCCCGTCACAAACACCCTTTTGAGCGTCGTGGCGTTAGACGACGCCGTCGCTATCATGACTTTCGGCTTTTCCATGGCGATTGTCAATTCTATGCTTTACCCCGGCCAAAACTCCGCAATAGTTACAGCCCTTCTGCCAATTGCGGAAATACTTGGCTCACTAATTGCAGGCTTTATCCTCGGTTTTGCCTTTAATATCCCCCTTAAATACTTCAAAAAGAGCTCAAACAGGCTGATAATAACCTGCGGATTTGTATTCCTCGGAAACGCCATTGCTTCCTTTGCGGGACTGTCGCCCCTGCTATTGTGCATGAGCATGGGGGCTGCGCTCATTAATTCAAATATTTCTGGAAGCGAAATCTTCAAAATCACTGACAACATCACGCCTCCGATATTTCTCATGTTCTTCGTGGTGTCGGGCGCCGAGCTCGATATAACAATCATCCCTAAAGTCGGCATTATCGGCATAATCTATCTTATAATCAGGGTTATCGGCAAAGTTGCCGGTGCTTCAATAGGGGCAATAATAATGAAGGCCCCCGACACCGTGAAAAAGTACATAGGCTTGACACTGATACCCCAAGCCGGCGTCGCAATAGGATTGTCTTTGATAGCATCAAATACCCTGCCAGAATACGGAAAAACAATCCGGGCAGTAGTGCTGTGCGCAACGCTGATTTATGAGCTTGTAGGTCCCGCAATCACCAAAGTAGGCCTCAAACTTGCCGGAGAAATAAATGAGTAAACAAAAGCTGCTGTTTTGCTATGAACAGCAGGCTTTTTGTTTTCATGATAATTCAAACTGCCCGGTATAAAGCTTATAGTACCTGCCCTGTAGTTTTATCAGGTCGTCGTGAGTACCTCTTTCAATTATTTCACCGTTTTCCAAAACCAAAATCACATCGGCATTCCTGACGGTAGAAAGCCTGTGGGCTATGACAAATACCGTACGCCCCTTCATTAGCTCATCCATACCCTGTTGTATGAGGGCCTCGGTCCTGCTGTCGATAGAGCTTGTAGCCTCGTCCAATATCAAAACCGGCGGGTTGGCAATGGCCGCCCGGGCAATAGCAATGAGCTGCCGCTGCCCTTGGCTTAAATTGCTGCCGTCACCCACCAGTATTGTGTCATATCCCTGTGGCAGCAGCTTAATAAACTTATGGGCATTGGCAAGCCTTGCGGCATGCTCCACTTCTTCGTCGGTAGCGTCCAGCTTCCCGTAACGAATATTCTCCCGCACAGTCCCTGTAAACAGGTGGGTGTCCTGTAAAACCATGGCGAGGGTGCGGCGAAGGTCGCTCTTCTTTATCTTCTTTATATCAATGCCGTCATAGGTAATTTTTCCTTCATCGATATCATAAAAACGGTTTATAAGGTTAGTTATGGTAGTCTTGCCCGCGCCTGTCGACCCCACAAAGGCCACCTTTTGCCCCGGCTTTGCGTAGAGAGTCAGGTTCTTCAGCACCGTCTTGCCTTCCTCATAGCTGAAGGTCACGCCCTCAATCCGCACATCGCCGGCCAAACGGGTATAGGCAAAAGAGCCGTCACCTTGCGGCACCTTCCAAACCCACATGCCGGTGTACCGATCAGTTTCGGTAAAAGAACCATCGGGATTTTCTATAACATTTACCAAGGTCACATCTCCGTCATCGATTTCCGGGGTTTCGTCAATTACCTCAAATAGTCTCTCGGCGCCTGCAAGGGCGGCGAGTATGGAGTTAAACTGCTGGCTGATTTGGGTGATGGGCTGGGAAAAAGAGCGGGTATACTGCAGATAAGAAGCTACAAATCCCAAATCGGAATAAAAACCTGTAATTATCAAAACCGCACCCAAAGCCGCCACAAAGGCATAGGTGAGATAAGACAGGTTGCCCATTATCGGCATTATGATATTGGCGTAAGTATTAGCCCTGGTAGATACAATCCGCAGCTCTTCGTTTAATTTTTCAAATTCCTTCTTGACATTTTCCTCGAAATTAAAGACCTTGACAACTTTTTGCCCTTCAATTATCTCCTCAATATAGCCGTTTGCCATGCCAACGGCCCGCTGCTGCCTTTTAAAATTTTGTGCACTTTTTGTGCCGATTTTTTTAATGATATAGAGCATCAAAGCCAGCATGGCAATGACAATAACCGTCAAAATGGGGCTCAATACAAGCATCATTATAAAAGTACCCGTGACAGTCACTGTGGAAGTGAAAAGCTGCGTTATACCCATACTCATGGCCATGCGAAGGGTGTCCACATCATTAGTGTACCGGCTCATGAGCTCCCCGTGAGTATGGGTATCGAAAAATTTTATAGGCAGGTCTTGCATTTTGTCAAACAGGTCTTTTCGGATAGAATTTAGCGTCTTGTGGGATATAACCGTCATCAGCCTGCCGTAAATGTATGTGGAAAGAGCGCCGAAAAGGTAAATGCCGCTCACTAACGCCAGCATTCTGATAAATGGCGCTAAACTGGCGCCGTCATTCGTATTTCCAATCAGCGAGGTAATTCCATTTATAAGGGGCTTTAAAAAGTATATCCCCGCCACGCCCGCCACCGAGCTTGCCAAGGCAAAAAACAGCACGAGCAGCAGCAATAACTTATAATCCGACATATAGCCAAGTATTCGAGCAAGCGTCTTTACCGGATTTTTTGGCTTTCTAAATCCATTTGCTTGAGCAGGTCTGTGCGCAGGCTTCATTTAAGCGGTCACCCCCTTGAGCTGGGAATTGTAAGTGTCCTTGTAAATCTGATTAGTGGCAAGCAGTTCCTCATGGGTGCCTATGCCGTTTATTTTGCCGTCGTCCAGCACAATGATTTTGTCGGCATCGCTCACCGACGAAATCCTTTGGGCAATAATTATCACGGTAATGCCACTTCCATATTCTTTAAGCGCATTTCTGATCTTCAGTTCCGTAGCAGTATCCACAGCGCTTGTGCTGTCGTCTAAAATCAGTATTTTTGGCTTCTTTAGCAACGCCCTCGCTATGCAAAGCCTTTGTTTTTGCCCGCCGGAAAGGTTCACGCCGCCTTGCCCCAGCACTGTATCATAACCATTGGGGAAACCCATTATAAAATTGTGGGCTTGAGCGATTTTACAGGCTTCCACAATTTCCTCGTCGGTAGCATTTTGGTTGCCCCATTTAAGATTATCTTTTATGGTACCGGAAAAGAGGGTGTTTTTCTGCAAAACCATGGCGACAGCGTCCCGCAACTCTTTCATCTTATATTTTCTCACATCTCTGCCGTCCACCAATACCCGGCCTTCCGTCGCATCGTAAAGGCGGGGGATAAGCTGCACAAGGGTAGTTTTGGCGGAACCGGTACCGCCCACAATCCCGACAGCCTCGCCGGAATTTATACTAAAGCTGATATTTTCAAGGGTATTGGATTTAGCCTCGGGACTGTATTTAAAGCTAACATTTTCAAAAACCACCGAGCCGTCAACTACCTTTGCGTCTTCCCGGGCATTGTCGTCGGTCAAGTCAGCCGGCTCATCCAGAACCTGCACAATCCTGCTTACCGAAGCGTGGGACAACACCATAGAAACAAAGACAAAGGAAATCATCATCAAGGAAATCAGTATCTGCGTGACATAGTTAATAAAGCTAATCAGCTGCCCTGTCAGCAACTGCCCGGCAATCACCATATTCCCACCAAACCACAATATGGCGATAATGCAGCCGTAAATGGTAAGCTGCATCAAGGGCATAGTGCAAATTAACACCTTTTCCGCGCCAATGGAGGCCGCCGTCAGGTCATCGTTCGCCTTTTTAAATTTCAGCTTTTCGTATTTTGAGCGCACAAAAGCCTTGACGGTACGGATGGCAATCAAGTTTTCCTGAACGGTGGAGTTGATGTTATCATATTTTCTCAGCATATTTTTGAATCTCGGGAAGGCGATAGCCCCCACAATCATCAAAACCACAGCCAAAAAGGGTATAGCCACAAAAAAGACGCTCACCAAAGTCCTGTTGATGCTGAGAGCCATAATCGAGGCGCCCACCATCATGACAGGGGCCCTTACCAAAATCCTAATTATCATCATGAAGGAGTTTTGAGTGTTGTTGACATCAGTCGTCAGCCTTGTGACAAGGGAGGCTGTGCTAAATTTGTCGAGATTGGCGAAGGAAAACTTCTGAACCTTGTCAAACAGCGCTTTTCTTATTTCGCTCCCAAAACCCATGCTTGCCTGCGCCGCAAATTTTGAAGAAAGAGCGCCGAAAATCAGTGCCACAAAAGCCATAAGGACCATAAGTCCGCCGATTTTAAGCACATAAGCTATATCTTTTGAAGGAATGCCTACATCAACAATTTTAGCCATCAAAAAGGGTATCCTGATTTCAAGAATAACCTCAATAATGACCGTTAACGGGCATAATATTGCAAAAAGCGTATATTTTGAAAGAAAAGGCATTAGCTTTTTAACCATTTGGCTCATCTTCCTTTGACTTATCTTTTACAAGGGTTTTAATTTCAGCAACAAGGGAGAAAAAGCTCCTGTTATCATAACCCTCGCTTGAAAGGTTGTCAATCATTCTTTCAAAATAACCGCAAAGCTCCTTTATCTCATCATCACTAAAGCCTTTAAACAACAGCTTATCCACCTTATTGAAATCCTTGCGGCTCTTTGTTACCACCTTCCTGCCCATATCAGTCAGGGTGATCCGGTTATACCGCAAATCGCTTTTGTCAGTGATTTTCTCTACAAGTCCCGACCGCTGCATTCTCTTTATGGAAGTTGCAACGGAAGCAGGGGAGACCTGCAAATGCTCGGCTATTTCTTTTTGTGTGCAGTTGTCGTTCTGCAAAATGTATTCAAGAATAGGCAATTGGCCGGGATAAAGCCCGTTTGCCGCAGCCATTTTTTGAATATGAATGCGGTGCAGCAAAGTCAACTTGCTCATATTATTAACAATGTCCTGATATTTTGACTCCACTAAAATGCCCCCTTCAGACAAAGCGCTAAACCGTTTAATAGTTAACCGGTTAACTAAACAGAAATATACACCTTAACAGTCTTGTTGTCAAGTTGTTTTTTTATCCGAGCAAAAATTCAGAAAGTTCACTAAATACTTGAAAATATGTGATTGCCATGTTACAATTTACAAAGGGAGGTGTTTTGTGTGAACGATAAAACCATGACCTTTTCTCTAAATGACGAGAAAGAAAACAAACTCCGGCAAACACTGACTATTATTTACGACGCCTTGAAAGAAAAGGGTTACAACCCCATAAATCAAATCGTAGGGTACATCTTGTCGGAAGACCCCACATATATAACCACACACAATAACGCCAGAAGCCTGATACGAAAAATCGACCGGGACGAGCTTTTGCAGGTGATTGTCAAAGCTTATCTCAACGACCAGTGAAAGTTAAGGTATTGGTATTTGGCTCGGTTATCCGAGCCTTTTTGAATTTTGGCGCTATAAACCGCCTATTAATTCATAGTTTTGGAGGGTAAGCCTTGCAGTATGTAACTTTTGGCAAAACAAACCTTCTTGTATCAAGGCTTTGCTTTGGCTCTCTTACAATAGGCCCCGCCCAGTGCAACCTTTCAATTGATGAAGGCGCCGAAGTGATTTCTAAAGCAATATCCATGGGGATTAACTTTATCGACACTGCGCAGCTTTACAGGACATATGGCTATATCCGAGAGGGCATGAAAAAGTCCGGCAAATTCGACATCGTCATCAGCAGCAAAACCTATGCCTACAGCCGCGACATGGCCCGCAAAGCGGTGGAAGAGGCAAGGCGGGAGCTTGACCGGGACTACATCGACATATTTTTGCTCCACGAACAAGAGAGTATCCACACATTGAGGGGGCACAAGGAGGCCCTTGACTTTCTGCTTGAGTGCAAGGAAAAGGGGATCGTCAAGGCTGTGGGCTGTTCCACTCACCATGTGGCGGGAGTTTACGGCGCAATTGACATGGGCCTTGATATCGTCCATCCCTTGCTGAACCTAACCGGCCTCGGCATAGTTGACGGCACCCGTGAACAAATGGAAGCTGCAATAAAGCTCGCCCACGACAATGGCTTGGGAGTTTTCTCCATGAAGTCCTTGGGCGGAGGAAACCTTTTCAAGAAAGCGGAAGAGTGCTTTAACTACATTTTGGGTTTAGATTACATCGACAGCGTTGCCGTCGGAATGCAATGCATAGAGGAAGTCGAGGAAAACATAAGGTATTTCGAGCAAGGCTCCTTTTCCGAAAAGGGCAAGGCGGTTTTAGACAAAAAGGAACGCCGCCTACTCAACGAAAGCTGGTGCGACGGTTGCGGCGCCTGCATAAAGCAGTGCCCCCAAGATGCCTTATACCTTGAAAACGGCCAATCAAAATGCATCCACGAAAAATGTTTGCTGTGCGGTTACTGCGCGGCTGCCTGTCCGCACTTTGCCATAAAGATAATATAATTTGCTTTACACTATATTGCTGTTTGTGTTATACTATATAAACTTTAGATGACAGGAGGGCATCGATTTGAGCGAGAAAAGCAAAGAGAAACAATACCTTTATTACAAGGGAAAGCCCCTTGTCCGTTGTGGAGATACAATTTATTATGGCAGCATGGCCGATAAATATGTCATTGAGCTAAAAGTTCTCACCACAAAGAAGGTTAAAGACTTGGAAGTTGCAGATAAAGTGCAAATCCAACTGAAATACACCGACCCCGACCTTCGAACCCGTGATAAGGTAGTGAAACAGAGTGAAAGGCGAGGGCTTTACAACGCAATGGATATCGGTTCAATTTGGCTGGAGCGTGCCTTGAACGAAAAATAATGTTTCATAACAAGCCTGTGGCGTTCGCGGCATCACAGGCTTTTTAATTTTCCTTGGCTTGTGTATAAATGTATAAAGATATATTGAAAAATGTAATATTAATGGTATAATTCATTACAGAGTACCCCGGTTTACCACAGTTTTCAATACAGCACAATATGAAAGGTGCGGCTTAAATTGATAAGGGTAGAGAATGTAACAAAAAGCTATGCAAAAGGCAAGGTCAAAGCGGTTGACAACCTAAACCTCCATGTCAGGAGGGGAGAAATCTTCGGCTTTATTGGGCCAAACGGCGCAGGAAAAACCACCACTATAAAGATGCTCACGGGAATATTGGCTCCCGATCAGGGCGAAATTTTCGTTGACGGGAAAAACATTAAAACCAACAGATTAGAAGTCAAACGCAGCATCGGTTATGTGCCGGATAACCATGAAATCTACGACAAACTGAC
>JAKOXU010000003.1 GCA_029780875.1 Bacillota bacterium
CTCTTTCCCAATCTCCTCCCGCGACCGCCTGTCGCAAATTGTGACAACAGCGCCCTTTTCCAAAAACAATCGAGCCAAGGGGATATTTGTAACCCCGGCTCCCAGAAAAGCTATCTTTTTGCCCTTAATGCCATCAAAAAAATTCCGTACCCTGCTATCCATACATAAATCCTCCAACGGGGGCCTTTTCCCCCGGATTATTTTATGGCAATCTATACTATAATTATACTTTACCGCCGCCATATTTTCAACAAAAGCCCGCAAAAAAGCGCCCTTCCCGCTTTCCCTGCGGACAAAGGGCGCCAAATTGTGCTATTTTAAGGTTATTTTGCGACGGTCACGGCATCAAGGCAACGGTCAATGCTGTCCTTCAAATCCCCATCGCCGTAAGTATAGGTCAAGGTATAGGTAAGGCCGTCTATCTCAATATTCAACTGCGACCCATGCATCGTTGATCCCAACAAGGTGTAATAATACTTCATTTTCAAAGCGGGAAGCTCGGAAACCGTAACCCTTTCATATTGTTCAATGGTGAATCCCGGCAAGATTTCCTGCATCATGCTCTGATAGCTTTCCTTTGTCAGGTCAAAAATATTTTCCCCTTCGCCGCTGGGTCCATAAACAAACAAAAAATTGTCAGGGCTATTTGGGTAATCTTCGGTAACATAAAGAGGAGTATCCTCATCAACCTTGCTAAACCCTTTGGGAAGAGAAAAAGTCACCTTTTCCTCGGTAAAGGAAACCAGCTCAACATTGGAAACTTCGGAAACTTCAGAAGAAGTATCCCCGCCTTCTGTCTTACATCCTGCAACGCCAAGGAGCAATACCACGCAGAGCAAAATAATAAGCCACTTTTTCATCAATTTTCCTCCAGACTTTGTCAAATAATGGGCCAAAAGTACCTCATAATTATAATGTATAAAGCAATTTCTTACAAGATTGTTTCGAAAATATTACAAAAATGTTTCTAAATTTCCTGAAAAAACTCCTTTTCCCCCGATTGACATCGACAAAAATATTCTATATAATTTACATACAGCGCGCTGAAAAAAGTTAATATAATTGGGGAGCTGAAGCAATTCGGCTGAGATTGGGCATATCGTTGCCCTAAACCCTAGAACCTGATCCGGGTAATGCCGGCGTAGGAAATGTCTTGATAGAAACGCCATATGGTTTTACCCATATGGCCTTTACTTTTTTAGGAGGTAAGTATATGTCAAACTCAAGAAAACTCATTATAAGGCTTACAGAATCGGGCATGCTCATCGGTATGGCAACAGTTTTGAGCATGATTAAGATTTACGATGCCCCATACGGCGGCTCTGTGACGGCTGTCAGCATGCTGCCTTTGGTAATTCTCAGCTATCGTTACGGAGCAAAATGGGGCGCCTTTTCCTGTTTTGCCTATGGGCTCATTCAGCTGATTTTAGACGGCCGGCCCGCCGCCGGTTCCCTCAGCGGGGTAATAGCGTCAATTATCCTTGACTACCTTGTGGCCTTTACCCTCATTTCCTTGTCCGGCATTTTCAAAGGCAGAATAAAAAACAATATCCTCGCCATATCCCTCGGCACGGTTTTGGGGCTCTTTGGCAGGTTTGCGGCCCACTTTGTGTCGGGCATAGCCATTTGGGGCAGCTTTGCCCCCGAAGGCACCCCCGCATGGCTCTACTCCCTCCTTTACAACGGCTCCTATATGGGCACAGAAGTCATCCTGACAGTCATTGCGGTACTTTTCCTCAGCATGGCTCCCCAAATCGCGAAAAAATACATTTTTGCAAAACCCCAATTTTGATATCCGCCATTTTCCATTGACATTCTCCCCTTTTCAATGCTAAACTAATTGCGCGAGCACGCCGGACAACCGCGGGCGCAAAGTCGAAAGACGGCGTTTGAGGAAAGTCCGAGCTCCACAGGGCAGGATAGCGGCTAACGGCCGCCGAGGGCGACCTTAGGGAAAGTGCAACAGAGATATACCGCCCGGCATTTGCCGGGTAAGGGTGGAAAGGCGAGGTAAGAGCTCACCGGCACACAGGCGACTGTGTGGCCCTGCAAACCCTATCCGGAGCAACACCGCAAAAGAGGCATTATGCGCTTGCCCGGCGCGCCTCATGGGTGGCTGGAGCTTTGCGGCAACGCAAAGCCAAGATAGATGGTTGTCCATGACAGAACTCGGCTTACAGGCCTGCTCGCAAAGTCAAATGCCGCCGCATCAGGCGGCATTTGACTTTTATTTTTACCTCTAAAAATCGTCCCAAACCCATTTTGAACACCTTTTCCCGCTCGCGCCCCCCGAATACACCCAATTTTTACCGTCCCCTCAATTTCCTTGCCTGCTCCCCGCTCTCACCTAATATCCACCCCCACCGAACAAATCCCCACTCCGGCAAAATCCCTCACCCCGCTCCGCCGCCGCTTTTACCGGCAAAACTCCCCTCACCAGGCCAAGTCCTGCCCGCCGCCAAAAAGCAAAACAAAAAAGCTCCCGGCGCAAAACCGGGAGCTTTGTATCAGCCAAAAACTTATTCGGCGTCCACCTTAGCCATATAACGGATGAGCTCCAACACCTTGTTGGAATAACCCCACTCAT
>JAKOXU010000007.1 GCA_029780875.1 Bacillota bacterium
ACAGGATTTTTGTCTTGGTGCGAGGGAAGGGACTTGAACCCTCACGGTTGCCCACACGCCCCTCAAACGTGCGCGTCTGCCGGTTCCGCCACCCTCGCAAATACCATATCTTGATGCGCAAGTGGTATTATATCATCTCGACTTTTTGATGTCAACTGGAAAATCAAGAATTATTATCCCCTGCATCAAAAAGCTCTTTTACCAAGCCTTTATACTCCTCCCGGCTCATCATTAAATTCATCACATCAAGCAACCCGTTTGTAGATAGGTGTTCAGGCAATCCAAGGCGCTCTTTTATCTTAAGCCGACGCTGTCTGCTGTCCTTGACGCCTGCAAGCCCGTCCTCATACAAGTCGCTCCTGGAAATAGACTTTCTCTTTTTGGCTTCCCTATCCGCTTTGTCGGTCATCACTCCCGCCCTTTGCAAAGCCTCAATTATGACGCTGTCAGGTACCCCTTCAACTCCAAGTTTTCCTTCCTTTGAAGGGCCACTTTTGCGCCTTTCTTTCCCCGCAACATCTGGAATATAGGCATGCTTCACATATTCGGGCGGGATAAACCCCGACAAAAAATTCCGAATGACAAAGCCGGCGCCGTCACTGTCTGTCAGTATGAGCACTCCCCGCTCCCGAGCCAGCCTGCGAATCAACTCTTGCATAGCCTTATCCTTAAATATTTTAAAACCATCGGTAGTCAATATTGTGGCGTCCACAATGTTTGACAGCCTGATTTTATCGTATTTTCCCTCGACAACTACGATTTCGTCAATTTTTATCATGGGCCGCCGCCTTCCCGGCAAAAAGGAGCACAAGCTCCCCCAAAGCCTGCTCCAATATAACCCTGCCCTCAACTCGACTGCTCTTCAGCTTTGAATCCGCCTTCAGCAGTATATCAAGGCAAGCCCGCAACTGCTCCAAAGAAATGCCTGCGCTATCCCTCAAAGCGTTGCGAATCCTGAACTCCTTGCCTGTATAGCCAAACTCCTTTACAAGCCTATCTACCCCCACTCCGGCAATAGCGGCCGACTTTCCCCTATACATATCCACAAAGGCGGAGGAAAGGACCGCCAAAACCGACACAGGCTCCTGCTTTAGCGCCATTAAGTCATCCAGCAAAAGAAAAGCCTTCTCAAAATCCCGCCTTATCAAGGCGCGGGACATATCAAAAACCGAGGCAGACAGGCTCTTGACGCCGACCTTTTCAATAACCTCTCTTGTTATCTCACCTTGCCCTGTAAAGGCACAAAGCTTTTCAAGCTCATTTTGCAGATTTGCAATATCATCTCCGCACAGTTCCACCAAAAATCGTGCGTTTTCCCTGCTCAAAAGGCACCCTCTGCTGTTCGCCCACTTGACAAGCAGTCTTATAAGGGAGTCTACATCCCTTTTATCAAGCTTTACAGAACACCCGGCCTTTTGCACTGCGGCCAAAAACTTCTTCCACTTTGTCGAAGCCTTAATGTCAACCTCCACCAAGTTCTGCCAAAACACCAGCACACAGCTGTCGGGCAGGCCGTCTATCAGCTCCAGCAGCCCTTCCTCCTCATCCTTTGACAGGGAATTGACATCAAGGTCAACCGCCAAAATACACCGCCTATCCCCGCCAAAGGGCAAAACCTCCACGGCATCGGAGAAATCCTCTATTTTAAAATTCCCTCCGTCGAACCTTGTAAAGTTCATTGATTTCAAAGGGTCGGGAACTGCAGTGTCGCAAATCAAGCCCGCATAGTACTTCTTTAAAAAGTCCTCATTGCCGTAAATCAAATAGACCTTTGACAAGGCCTTATCCTTTATATGCTGTTTCAAAGTTTTTTCATCAATGGCAGGCATCTATTTTCCGCTCCTGAACACAAGTTTTCCCGCACCCCGTGTCAATATTGTAACATCTTGATATGCCGTTGTAAAGCAAGAGTCAAATCCCCTCGCCTGTAGCTGCAGGGCGACAATCGCCGCCCTTTCTTCCTCGGTGCTGACAATGGCGTGGTCAGCCTCCACCTTTGCAATATTGGCCGGCACTTTAGCCCCGCAGACCAACAAATCCACTCTACGCATTTCTTCGGGCAACTCCAAGGCGTCCCCCTCATCGGGGCAAACTAAAACCCGTGTCTCTTTGTAGTCGGCAAAAACCCAAACGCCGTCTCCCTGTTCGACAATCTCAACCTTCATGTCCTTCCAAAGGCCTATTTTATAACTATCTATGGCAATTTTCTCTACCGCATTATTTAAAGCTGCCTCAATATGGTCAAAATACCGTCCCGACTGAGGCATGACAAGGGTATCTACCTTATATTCCTTAAGTATTTCCGGCGCCGCCGAAGCATTCCCCTTGTCAAGGTAAGGCAAAACCATCAAGTCAATTTTGCCAACATTCCTGCCCCTCAAAGTATTGGCGACGGCAACGGTAGAATATGTCCCCCCTCCGCAGCCTATTACAAGGCCCCGCCCTTCACGCACAAAGACTACGGCCTTGCCCTCACCTACATTGAGCACTGAAATTGTGGCAACTCCCCTCATAAAGACCTGGTATGACAAAATCCCGCTCAAAAGCACAATAACAGATAGAATTGACGCCAGTCTGAAAAGGGAAGTGTTTTTCTTTATAATCCATGCAGCAAAAAACAGCAAAGCCGTTCCCGCAATCCAAATCACCGTAAAATCATTTGAAACCGAGTGGTAGGCAAAGGGGATACCTGCTAAAAACCCCGTCAGCCACCGCACAAAATTGGCAAAAACACCGGCAATAAATGTAAAAGGCAACGCCGCCACCGACAAAGGCCCCAGCAAATTAAAAATTGCCGCCAAAGCCCCGGCTATCATAACCACCATGCAAGGAGGAACAATCAGTAAATTACCGATTATAGCGATATTAGAAAACCCCTCGAAGGAAAGGAGCATCACAGGCAGCGTCGTCAATGTGGCACCCAAAGTCACAGCCACGGAATTTGACAGCTTCATCGCTGCCCCTTTTAGCACAGGCAGCTTATTTAAAGGCCTCGACAACACATCGTTAATTTTGGGTGATACAGCAATAATCCCGAAAGTAGCAAAAAACGACAGCAAAAAGCCTATATCCCCCGCCCAGAACGGGTTAAAAAGCAAAACCAGCAGCGCCGCAAATCCTAGGGAATTCAGCGAATCGGGTTCTTTGCCCAAAACCAGCCCCGAAAGATAAATCGTCATCATTATTCCTGACCTTACAACCGGGGGAGAAAACCCCACAAGGGAAGAAAACACGATAACGGGTAAAATAGTCAGCAGCGCCGCAAAGCGTTTTGGCACCTTTAAAAACAAAAACATCGACATTATAAGCTGAATTATAACGGCAAAATGCAGCCCCGAAACTGAAAAGACATGGGAAGTTCCCGTCACCCTAAAATCATTGACAAGTTTGGCGTCAAGGTCAGAAATTTCCCCCAGTACTACGCTTTTCACAAGGGCCGCCTGCTTTAAAGGCAGCATGCCGTCAATAGTTTCAATGGCATGCTGCCTCATCTTCAAAGCGTAATAATAAAAGGGCTTGCGTTTTACGCCGGAAAGCACAACTTCCTCATTATAATCAGCAAAATATGCATACAAAACAATACCCTTTGCCCTTGAAGAAATCCGCGAATCAAAGAGCCTATCGCTGCCTGACGGACTGATAAACTTTACTTTGACGGAAAACTCCTCAAAAGGCTCTATCCCCAAAGGATTTCTTGAGGAAAGGCGAATTTTCAGCTTTTGCGGGGCCCCGGGAACATCAATTTCCAAGGTTTCAACTATGTAATAGTACCTGTCATATGAGCGCTGGGGCAACTCCACAAGGTGCCCCTTGATTAAAGCCTCCTTTCCCTCAAGGGAATCCACAGCCTTGTTGTAAGAATACATCCTAATGCTAAACATCCCGAGGGAAAGGGCAATGGAAAAGGAAACCAGGAGCACCCAGCAGTATTTTTTCTGTCGCATAAAGGCGAGGATCAGGACAGAAAGCACCATAAAAAAGACAAAAAGGGATAAGGCAACATTGAAACCGCCGAAAGTGGCAAAAAGCTGGGCAAGCAAAAATGTAAACCCAACAATAGCAACAGGCCGCTTCATGCCCTCACCCCTTTTAATTTAGCGCAAGAATCATCCCATTTCTTCTTTAAGCTGCTGCCCACCCATTACATGAAAATGAATGTGCATTACTGTTTGAAACCCATGCTTGCCGCAGTTATTGACAATCCTAAACCCGTTTTGAAGCCCAAGCTGTTCCGCGACTTTTGGGATACACTCAAATATGTGGGCAATGACTTGGCTGTTTTGCTCATTTATCTCCATCGCCGAGGCTATGTGCTCCTTCGGCAAAAAGAGAATATGGGTTTTCGCCCGAGGATGGATATCGTAAATTGCCAGCACCTTTTCGTCCTCATACACCTTTTTGCTGGGGATTTCACCCTTCACTATTTTGCAAAACACGCAATCCATAGCCATTCTCCTTTCAGTATGAAAGCATATTTTCAATAATATTCTCCGCCTGACTTAATGCCTTGTCAGCAAGAGAAGGATCCTTGCCTCCCGCCATAGCACTGTCAGGCCTGCCGCCACCGCTACCGCCGGCAATCGACGCAATTTGCCGCACGATATTCCCGGCATGGGCGCCCCTCGTTACCGCCACCGTCCCGCAGGAAGCGCAGAAGGTCACCTTCCCTTCGCTGACGGAGGCCAAAACCGTCACCAAATCTTCCCTTGTTTTCCCCATATCGCACAGCTTGCGCAAGGTATCGCTGCTCATATTGCTGAACTTCGCGGAAATAAGTTTTACCCCCTTGACCTCTTTCGCGGAATCCAGCAGCTTATTGAACTCACCCACCGCAAGTTTATCGTTGAGGGAGTCAATCTCCTTTTCAAGCTGCTTTATATCAGCGCATTGCTGTTTCACTTTAATAGGAATGTCGCTGATGTTGTTTACTTTAAGCTCCGCCGCGCAGTTTTCCAAAATCTCAAGGCAGCCGTTCAGATAATCCAGCACTCCCTGCCCCGTCACAGCCTCAATCCTGCGCACACCGGAAGCCACCGACCCTTCCGAAATCACCTTAAACAACCCGATTTTTCCGGTATTGTCAATATGGGTGCCGCCGCAAAGCTCCATAGAATAATCTCCGACCTTTATAACGCAGACTGTCTCCCCATATTTTTCACCGAACAGGGCCATAGCTCCCATTTTCCTTGCTTCATCAAGGGAAGTATTTATCCTCGCCACATCAATAGCCGATAAAATCACATCATTTATTTCTTTTTCAATATCCCTTATTTCCTCTTCCGTCAAAGCGGAAAAATGGGTAAAGTCAAAACGCACGAACTTTTCATTGACAAGCTGCCCGGCCTGCTCCACATGTTTGCCAATCCTGTTCCTCAAAGCAGCCTGCAGCAAATGGGCGGCAGTGTGGTTCCTCATTATGGCATACCGCCGCACAGTGTCAACTTTAGCCTCAACTTCATCTCCAACCTGCAGCACACCGGCCTTGACAGTGCCCTCATGCATAAAGACTCCCTTGGCAGTCTTGCGGGTATTGCCAACAGCAAAATCCCCCGTCTTCCATTCAATTACGCCGATATCCCCCACCTGTCCTCCGCTTTCACCATAAAAGGTGGTAGCATCCAGTATGAGGGTAGCCTTATCGCCCTCACCGGCGCTGTCAACAAACTCTCCGCCTGCAAAGATTCCGATTACCCTTGCCTTTGCGGCCATCTTCTCATATCCCAAAAACTCGGTAGCGGGGAAATCCTCAAATATATCCGCCTGCCCTGCCCAAGCCTCGCCATCGGAAGCCTTGCGGGCATTGCGGGCGCGCTCCCGCTGCTCCTTCATCAAAGCAGTAAAGCCTTCCTCGTCAACGCCGATTCCCTTTTCGGCCAAAATCTCCCTTGTCAAATCAATGGGGAACCCAAAGGTATCATAGAGCTTGAAGGCGTCCTGACCCGACAAAACATTGCCCTCGAGAGCCTCTATCATTTCATTCAGCAGCACAAGCCCTTGGTCAATGGTCCTTGCAAAGCTCTCCTCCTCGACCCTCAATACCTTCTTAATAAACTCCCTTCTCACCTCGAGTTCAGGATAGGCACACTTGTAATCATCAATCACAAGGTCGCACAAATCTGACAAAAAGGTGCCCTTAATTCCAAGGAGTCTGCCGTGCCTTGCCGCCCGGCGCAAAAGGCGCCTTAGCACATATCCTCTGCCTTCATTGGAAGGCAAAACACCGTCGCAAACCATAAAGGTAGTGCTCCTTATATGGTCGGTAATAACCCTTATGGACACATCGCTCTGGCTGTCCTGGCCGTAAGCCTTGCCCGAGATTTTAGAAACCTCGTCAATAATCCGCCGTACAGTGTCCACCATAAACAGGTTGTCCACATCTTGCATGACGCAGGCAAGTCTCTCAAGGCCCATGCCGGTATCTATGTTAGGATTCGCAAGGGGAGTGTAATTTCCCTTGCCGTCGCTATCAAACTGGGTAAAGACAAGGTTCCAAACCTCAACAAACCTGTCGCAGTCGCACCCCACAGCACAATCGGGTTTTCCGCACCCTCGGCTCTCTCCCCTGTCGAAGTAAATCTCCGAACAGGGACCGCAAGGCCCGGACCCGTGCTCCCAGAAGTTATCCTCCTTGCCGAAACGCACTATCCGCTCGGGCTCTACCCCTACAACCCTCGTCCAAATCTCAAAGGCCTCGTCATCGTCCTGATATATGGAAACCCAAAGCCTATCTGTGGGAATTTCCAAAACCTTGGTGAAAAACTCCCAAGCCCAAGAACAGGCCTCTTTCTTAAAATAATCCCCAAAGGAGAAATTGCCCAGCATCTCAAAGAAGGTACCATGCCTTGCCGTTTTGCCCACCCTTTCAATGTCGGGGGTGCGGATACATTTCTGGCATGTGGTGACCCTTTTTCTGGGGGGAGTCTCCTCCCCGGTAAAATACTTTTTCATGGGAGCCATCCCCGAATTTATAAGGAGAAGGCTCTTGTCGTTTTGAGGTATTAGCGAAAAGCTGGGCAGCCGCAAGTGCCCCTTGCTTTCAAAAAAAGACAAAAACATCTCGCGCAAATCGTTCAATCCGGTCCATTTCATAGTTGATAATTGCCCCTTTACTCTAAATAAAGTCATAATAAAAATTAAGAGCCGCCGTCACCTATGGGACGAAGACTCCTCCGTGGTACCACCCAAATTACGCCCAAAAGGGCGTCACTCTAATCCCTTAACGCGGGCAACGCCGCAGCTCATCGCAGCGGGACTCTGGGGCGGCAAACGCAAGCATTAAATAGGCTGTTTTCAGCAGGCACAGCCCTCTCTGTGATTTAACGGCCCTGCATTCTTCCCCATCCCAGTCTTTTCAATATTCTACCTAATTATATTATTGAGAAGTTGCGTTGTCAACCGCATTTAATTCATAAAGCCGGCACAGCCCGTCAGCTATATCTCTAAAGACCGGAGCGCAGCTTACTGACCCGGATTTTCCGTCCTCTGCCAGCACCACAATCGAAAATTTAGGCTCCTCCGCGGGATAAAAGCCGGCAAACCAAGCCTGATACACATCCCTGCCGTCTTTTTTCCACCCCGTTTCTGCAGTGGCAGTCTTGCCCCCCGCCCCGCCGAAGGCCGGCTTTGCAAGCTTCCCAGTCCCTTGCTCCACGGCAAACATCATAAAATGCTTTATCGTATCGGCAGTGTACCGTGATATAGCCCTATAAGGCGGCACGGCATCATAGGCGTCAATAGCCGTCCCGTCCTCGTCTATCAAGGCCTGCACAAGGCGGGGCCTTGGCACCTCGCCCCCCGACGCCACAGCGGTAACCATGGCCGCCACCTGAACAGGGGTAGCCATAAACTCCCCCTGCCCAAAGGCAAAGTTTGATAGCCCCACAGGAGACCTCAACACCTTAACAGAAGGCAGCAGCCCCGAGTCCGTTTTCATGCCGGGCGCCAACTCGCTGTAAACCCCAAATCCCAAATTCTGCGCCATAGTCAGCAGCTTTTCATAACCAACTTTTTGCGCGATGGAAATAAAATAGGGATTGCAGGACTCGCTGAAAGCCTTTTCCATATCAACAACCCCGTGCCCATCCCTTTTGTGGCACCTAAAATAGTGCCCATCCACCGTTATCCCGCCAGTGCAGTTAAATTGATAAGAAGGCAGTACATTGTCCTCCAAGGCCGCTGCCGCCACCGCAATTTTAAAGACAGACCCAAGGTTATACTGGGTAAACGCCCTGTTTATCAATGGCGAATTTTCAGAATTTAAGCTGCTCCCTACATCCCTCGGGGAAAAATCGGGCAGGCTCACCACGGCCTTTAGCTCCCCGTCGGGTACGCTCATCACAACAACTGCCCCGGCTGTCAAGTATTTTTTTGCCGCTTCCTCGCAAATCCTTTGTATGTCAATGTCAAGGGTCAACTGCACCCCCTTTTTGTAACCCGCCGTCTCATCCCTTACTTCAGGCTCCACACCCACTAAGGGCCTGCCCAAGGCATCTACTTTATAAGTTATAGTAAGGGCCCTTCCACCCTGGGACAACCACTCGTCATAGGCCTTTTCAATTCCAGCCACCCCTTTCGCCCCCCCGCCGTCAAGATAACCTATAACATGAGGAGCAACGGGTTGCTGTAAATATCTTTCCTTTACAGTGAAAACCTCAATCTCTTCGGCGTAAAATTGGGGCGAAGGCACCCTCAGCAAAAAGGGCCATCCTTGAGACATCTTGAACATCAAGGCTTCCAAATCCTTTTCGGGTAGCACATCCCTCAAAGCATACAAAGCCTCATTGCAGGGCGCCACAGCAGCAACATAGGCCTCCTCACATTGCGTAAAGTAATCACCTTTACAGTCAATTATTTTGCCTCTCGGCCTGTCCACTACAAGGGTGTAAGTGCTCTGCCTGCCTGCCGCCTCTGCAAGGTCATTTCCCATAGCCACCGAAAAGATTCGATACAATATGAACGCAAACAGCATTACTAATCCGCTGAACAACAGAGCCATCCTTTTTTTCATGCCTTCGACCCCCAAAAAAGAAACCTGCCATTATTATTGTCAATAACGGCAGGTTTACACACTTTTTGTGTCAAAGGCTTATTTTATATCCTTTTTATCCATTCTCATTATGGCACCCGGTACAATAGGGTTGGGGTACGGCATGATAATCTTCGCCGCGGCCCTGTTGGCAACCGCAACTTTATTTCCTTCCTCGTCCCTTAAATTATGAAGCTTTATCGGATATGGCTTTTTCCCCGGCTCCAGCACTTCCGCTATGTCCCCGTCAAAAAACCTGTTGCGCTGGGAAAGGACAAGTTCCCCATTTTCATACCCTTCCACTATCGCCACCACCAAGGAGTCGCTGACAAAACCGCCCGTATCGTACACCTGCGTGGGGTATCCATAGTAAAACCCGGTACAGTATTCCCTGTGGCTGACTTTATAAACCTCCCGCACAATCCAATCGTCAAGGGAGAAATTTTCGGGATCTTCAAGCAATTTATCGACAGCATGCCGATAGGCATTTGTCACAACCGAAACATAGTAGCTTGACTTTGCCCTCCCCTCAATCTTAAAGGAGGTAATCCCGGCTCTATACAAATCATCAAGGTGCTCTATCATGCACAGATCTTTTGAGTTGAAGAAAAAGGTGCCTTCCTCGTCCTCAACAACGGGAAAATACTGCCCCGGCCTCTTTTCCTCCACCAAGGCATATTTCCACCTGCAAGGCTGTGCGCAGTCACCGCGGTTTGCGTCCCGCCCCGTCATATAGTTGGAGATAAGGCACCGCCCCGAAAAAGACACGCACATGGCCCCATGGACAAAAGCCTCAAGCTCCAACTCTTTCGGGGTCTTATACCTGATTTCGGCTATCTCGTCAATTGACATCTCCCTTGCCAATACAACCCGCTTTGCCCCCATGTCATAAAGCCGCCGCGCCGACTCATAATTTACAACGCCCATCTGGGTAGAAACATGCACATCCACCTGCGGAGCCCATTCTTTGACGAGGCCCAGCACTCCCAAATCAGAAACAATGAAGGCGTCCACCCCGCACTCTGCCGCCCCCTTTAAAAATGCGGGCATCCTCTCAATCTCATTGTTTCGAGGCAAGGTGTTGCAGGTCAAGTACACCTTTACATTTTTCGAGTGGGCAAACTCAACAGCCTTGCAAAGTTCCCCCAAATCAAAGTTTTGGGGAGAAACACGCATGGAAAACTCCTTGCCGCCCACATATACGGCATCGGTGCCGAACCTAACAGCGGCAATAAGGCTCTCCATGTCGCCCGCAGGCGCCAGCAGCTCTATCTTTTTCAATGCATCCAACCTCTTTACTTCACGCTCTTTGCCGTTTGAATGTTTTTGTTATGCTCAAGCAGCGTCCTGCCATAATAATTTTTGCCGTATTTGTCGGAAACAAAGTAATAATAATCGGTCTCTTCAGGATAAAGGGTGGCGCGGATAGCGTCAAGGCCCGGATTGCTGATGGGCCCTGCCGGAAGCCCCTTGCATTTGTAGGTGTTGTAATAAGCGTTATACCTTTTCGGGTCACCCGTCAAAAGATAAGGCTCAATAAATTTTGTGCAATAGTCAATGGTGGAATCCATCTGCAGATTTGGATAAACTCCGGGCTTATTCAACCTGTTGTGGAAGACCGAGGACACCAGCGGAAAATCCTCCTTATGCTTTGCCTCCTTTTGAATCATGGAGGCGATATTTATTACCTCGTCCACGGTAAACCCAAGCTCCTCGGCACGCTGTTGAAACTCATCAGTCCACTTCTTGATAAAGTTGTCAAGAAACCTCTTTACAGCGTCGTGCTCCGGCTCCCCGACAAAGAAGTCATAGGTATCAGGGAACAAATACCCCTCAAGCTTAATATACCTGTGTTCATTTGCCGGCAAATCGTCAACCAAGGAGTAGCCGAATTTGTCCTCATTCATCGCTTTCAGCAGCCGCTCCCTGTCGCACCCCACCTCTTTGACCAGCTTGTCAATAATCTCATTTGCGGTAATCCCTTCCGGAAAAGTTATCCTGACCTCGTTTCTCTTAGGTGCAATTTTTTTAAGTTCGTGAGCAATCCTACTATAGTCATATTTTTTATTTAAAACATATTCCCCGTACTGATACTTCCCATCCGACTCGGAAATCTTGGAATAAAACCTGAAAAGCAGTTCGCTATTTATAACCCCCCTCTCCTTCAAGACATGAGCAATCTGCTTTGTGGACCAGTTCTGCTCAATATAAACCGTCACCTTCTCATCGGGTTTTACAACAGCAAAAATATCGTTGGCGCAGTATAGGAATAATCCCGTCAGCAATACCGAAACCAAACAAACGGCGGTGACATATATAAAAGTTCCGAGGCACCCGCCCTTTTTCTTCTTTTTCCGCTTATTTGCCTTGCTATCCCGTATATCATCCACAATATCGGAAAAATCAAACTCCGGCTCTGTGCCCTCGAACTCTTCAATGCTGTAGTCTTGTATGCTGCCATCCAGCAAACCATCCCCATCTGACTCCGCTTTATCTTCCGCGTCTGTTGGGGAAAAAAGTTTTTCTTCCGCCGCCGAGGCATTTTCCCTCTCATCAAAGGGAGTCCTTTTTTCGTCCTGCATCATTATCCCCCGCCACTTCCAAAGTAATGTAACCTAATTAACATAAACTTCATAGAATATACCAAACAACGATTGTGAGGTGACAAATACAATGTGTTTGAGCAATCTTTTTGACGATTGCAATATCATCTGGCTCTTATTAATCCTGATCGTAATCCTCGGATGCTGCTGCAACGACTAACTGAAAAGTACATCACCAAATACTTTAGGGACCCTGCTCATCGGGCAGGGTCTGCGCCCTTAAAAAGCCTCAGTATCATCTTATCGGTAATGACAATATTCAAAGGCACATCATGCTCATCGAAGGGAAGATTAGACCCGCTCCTCAAAACATCATAGCAAAGCCCCACGCTAATCCCTTTATACCGAGCCAAAAACCTGTCATAATATCCCTTGCCGTAGCCAATCCTAAAACCTCTCTCATCCACAGACAGACAAGGCACAACGCAAAGGCTCTTTTCCGTATCCATTAATACGGGACAAGCCCCATTGGGCTCTAAAATCCCATAATGTCCGGGCACAAGGTCATCCCACGATGAAATCACATGAAAAACAAGCTCGGTTTTCTCGGTATCACATCTCGGCACCGCAATGGTTTTCCCATTATCAAAACAAAAGTCGATTATCTCCCTTGTGGAAACCTCATTCCCAAAAGAAACATAGCAAAGTACAGTATTTGAAGCCTTAATCTCCGAAAGGGTAATGAGCCTCGAGGAAATTTCCATATCAAATGCCCTTCTATCATCTTCCGGGATACTCTCCCGGGCATAAAGCAACTTGCTCCGTAGTTCATTTTTTGCATCCTTCATTTATAGACAATCGCTTTCCCAATCTTGTCGGCCACAGCCTCGCCCTTTAGGCACCCTATCAGCTCAAGTGCAAAATCGATGGCGGCTCCTGCCCCTCTTGCCGTTACAATATTGCCGTCAACGCAAACCTTTGACATCTGCACATCGGCTCCGATAAGGTCCTTTTCATATCCGGGGAAGCATACCGCCTTTTTCCCCTTGAGCAATCCCATATGCCCGAGTATGGAAGGCGCCGCGCAAATGGCCGCAATATAGCAGTTGTTTTCGGCACACTTTAGTATCATGTTGCGGACAGCTTCGGAAGCTTCCAAATTCAGCGTCCCGGGCATTCCTCCCGGCAGTACAATCATTTCAGGCATTTCATCGGCAATTTCCTTGTCCGTCATATCGGCCTTGACCACAATGCCGTGAGAGCCTGCAATTTCTTTGCCACCTACGCCTACCGTCCTGACATCCACATTTGCCCGGCGCAGAAGGTCCACAGGCGCCAAGGCTTCAATCTCCTCAAATCCTTGAGCCAGAAACACTAATACCATCTGTACCGCCTCCATTTCGTCAAAGTATCGGTTTTACTTCCCTCCAAACCAAATCGGCAATTTCCTCAACGCCGCGCAGCCTGTCCCCCTCCACGCAAGGGACATATGCCCAGCCCCATTTTTCCGCGGCATAAAGGGCGCTTTCCCGGCAGCTTTTCAGATACTCAATATTGCGCTCATGGACATCCTTTTTCCCGTCGTTGCCGTTATACCTCCCTGTCAGAAGCTTTTGCGACACCTCAACAGGCATATCGAGAAAAACCACCTTACAGGGCTCCGGGATGCCAAGATACTTATACTCAAACTCAAAAAGCCAGTGCAAAAAGCCGTCCCACTCGCTTCTCGGCAACTTTGCCATCTGGTGAACGGCGTTGGAAGTGGTGTACCTGTCGGCAACCACCACATTCCCATCCAAATATGCTTCCCCCCAGTGCCTTTTGAAACTTGCGTACCTGTCAACGGCAAAAAAGGCCGACGCCGCATAGGCGTTGACATCCCCCGCCTTTGAACCGAACTCTCCCGCAAGATACATCTTCACCAAAGTGCTAGAAGGGTCGTTATAATCGGGCAGCTTTATATGCAGCGGCGTAAAACCCCTCTCAATAAGCCTGCCCTTAAGCAGCTCAATTTGCGTGCTTTTCCCGCTGCCGTCAATCCCTTCAATTACTATCAGTTTCCCCTTCATTAGCTTTCTCCTTAAGTTTTCTGAAATTCTCCACAACTTCAATTTTCTTTCCGCAGGTCATTTTCCCCTCCGGGCAAGGCCCCACAACACACCCGGGCCCGGCATTTTTGAATAAATCAGGGGCAACCTTCAGCACCTGCTTTAGCATCTCTATGGCAAGCTGCCTTATCTCCCACTGTGCCCGATTGCAGCAGCGGATACGGAACAAGTTCATCAAACTGCGGGCATTGAAAGTGCAAATAATCTTTGTCTCGCATGCATTGGGCAGAACAAACCGGGCATCCTCAATGGCCAGCTTTTCCGCCGTCTTGTCGGCAGCCTTCTCCTCCATTCCCTGCGCCAAAAATTTGGCCTTGTGCTTTTTCTTTAAAATTTCGGATAGGCTTATGTAGTGAGCCCTTGCCTGTTCCATAGCTTCCCTGAATTTCTTTGCCGCCTCCTCGTCCTTTTCAATCTCGGGCGGCACAACATATTCGAACTCATCAAGGTTCACATACCGCTGGCTTTGGACGCTGTAGGAGGCAATCCTGTGGCGCGTCAGCTGCGCCAGCAAAGCTCGGGAAACCCCTTCAATGCCAAATGTAAAAGTGGCGTGCTCAAAGGGGCTTTCATGCCTCATATCGGAAAGCATATTTATAAAAGATGCCGCCTTCTCCTCAGACAACCCCTCCCCGATTTCATCAATAGTAGAAGGGGAATAGCACAGCTTTGCCGCCTGCGCCACGGTGAATTCAGGCATGGGAGTATAAGCCAGCAGTTTAACCTTAATCATTTCAAGCCCTCCAACATTTTTCTGAAAATCATTATACCAAATAATTGGCCGTTGAACAATTATATTTTACCTTCCTCGCTCCAAGCAAATTTTTTTGAATATTTATTAATTTTTCTGTTGACAAATCAGAAAAATGGAGTAATATAATAACAAGATTATTTGTTAGTCTTAACTAACAATCAAGGTGTGAAGATTATTGAAGAAAATGACACCCTCATTGGAAAACTACCTTGAAACAATTTTTGAGTTTATTGAAAAAAAAGGCGAAGCGCGGGTAACCGACATTGCCACGGAAATCGGCATTTCAAAGCCTTCCGTTAATCAAGCCCTCATCGTTTTGTCACAGATGGGGCTCATCAATTATGAGAAATACGCTCCCTTGACCCTAACGGAAGCGGGCAGGAAAAAGGCTGCGGAAATCCACAACCGTCACCATGTCTTTGAGGAATTTTTAACAAAGGTGTTGGGTGTCCCGCAGGAAATCGCCCAAGCCGACGCCTGCAAAATGGAGCATGTAATCAGCGAGGAAACCTTCCTTAAATTTGCCGAATTTATAGAAAAAAATAAGGAATAAAATTTTTTGTGCAAAAGTTAGTTTGCGCTAACATTTATATAATCAAGATAAGGAAAAGGGAGGAACTATGGTAACGCTGGATAAACTCAACATCGGTCAAAGCGCGGAAATCATTGAAGTAAAGGGAGACCCCGACACATGCTTTAGGCTGCGGGAACTGGGAATCATCGAAGGCACCCGGGTCCATGTGGTGAGAAGGGCGCCTTTAGGCGACCCGGTAGTATTCAACATTAAAGGGTACGAGCTTGCCCTGCGAAAGCGTGACATATCGAAAATTGTCATTTCCAATATAGTAGAATCGCCCTTAAGGAGAGATAACATTGAATAACATCGTTCTTGCAGGAAACCCAAACAGCGGCAAAACAACCCTATTCAACCGTCTCACCGGTTCCCATCAGTCTGTAGGCAACTGGTCAGGAGTCACGGTTGACTGCTACGAGGGAACACTTACATACAACCAGAAAAAATACAAGGTAACCGATTTGCCGGGGATATATTCCCTTTCCCCTCAAACCATCGAACAAAAAATCGCCCGGGACTACATAGACCGTAACCCTGACAGCATCGTTTTGAACATAGTAGACGCCGGCGCGCTGGAGCGAAACCTTTACCTGACAATGCAGCTCCTTGAAAAAAGGCTCCCCATGATAATCGTGCTAAACATGATGGACGAGGTGCGAAAGGCAGGCTATGATGTCAACCTAAAACACTTCAAGGAACACATCGGCGTGCCGGTAGTTTCCATCATCGCCCGCACCGGCGAAGGAATTGACGAACTTCTTTCTGTCATCGAACAAATGGCTCAAAATCCCGTAAGGTCGGAGCCGCCGAAATACTTCCAATACGCCAGCGAAGAAGACATATCCCTTGACAAGGATCAGCAATTCGGCAATCTGCCCTCACTGCGCTATAAGTATATAGAAATGATTTACCACCATTGCTTTGAAAAGCACGACCATCACGGCATCCACAAACGCCTCAAACACAAGCACATGTTTACAAGGCCCTATCCTCACAAGCTTTGGTGGACAAACGGCAAAGCTTTTGAAAAAGACGCCTCAGCTTCCCCAAGTCAAGACACAGAAAACCTTACCACTTCTTCGGAGCCCCAAGACAACCTCGAAGAAATCTCACGCATCAAGGCACAAAGAAAGCTCACCCAAAAAATTGACGACATACTTACAAACAAATATCTGGCCTTCCCAATTTTCCTCTTAATCATGTTAGCCATCTTCACAATATCCTTCGGCACTATCGGCAGCTTCCTCGGAGACAAATTTGACTACCTTGTCAACGACACTATTAGCCCCGCAGTGGAAGGCTGGCTTGAAAGCCAAGGTGCCTCCCCATGGGTAATCCAGCTCTTTGTAGGCGGCATACTCGGAGGCCTTGGCAGTATCCTTGTTTTCATCCCGCAAATATCCATCATGTTCCTGCTCCTTTCCCTATTGGAGGACAGCGGCTATATGGCAAGGGCAGCCCTCATCAGCGACAGGCTCCTTTATAAAATAGGCCTTGGCGGCAAATCTTTTATTCCGCTCCTCATGGGCTTTGGCTGTTCGGTACCCGCCATTATGGCCTGCCGGGCTTTAGGCAGCGAGCGCGACAGAAAACTTACAATCATGATAACCCCCCTTATGTCCTGCAGCGCAAGGCTTCCCGTCTACGCAGTTTTTGCCGGCGCCTTCTTTGCCAAAGGCCAACCCATTGTAATCTTCTCCCTGTATCTTTTGGGCATTTTGATGGCTATTTTGTCGGCCTTTGTCCTCAACAAAACGGTGCTAAAGGGCGAGTCCAACCCCTTAATGCTTGAACTTCCCCCTTATAGAATCCCGACTTTCAGGAACCTGATGCTCAGCATTTGGGAAAAACTCCGGGGCTTTATCATAAAAGCAGGCATCATCATTTTTGTCGGTTCGGTAATCATTTGGTTCCTCCAGTCTTTCAGCCCAACTTTGCATTTCGTCGACGATATCAATGAAAGCATCTTCTTCGCCATAGGCAAACTCCTTTCCCCCATCTTCGCCCCCTTGGGCTTTGGTGACTGGCGCGCGTCGGTAGCTCTGCTGGCAGAGTTAGGGGCAAAGGAAGCCGTTGTCGGCACCCTCGGCATTCTCTTCGGCCTTCAGGAAGGAGCCTCCCTAAACGACAAGCTTCCCGAAATCTTCAACGCCGCCTCGGCATATTCCTTTATGGTATTCACCCTGCTTTACACTCCCTGCATCGCAGCGGTTGCAACAATTAAAAAAGAGCTGAACTCCCTTAAATGGACAATCATTACCGTAGCATACCAACTTTGCCTTGCATGGGTATCTTCCTTTATAATCTATAATGTGTTAAAATATATGCTAAATTAGCCCACATACCTTAAATCGGTAAATTTTTTCAAGAAAAGGGGTAAAAATATGATTGACTACATCATCATCGGAGTAGTTATAGTTCTCTTCGCGGTAGGCATAGTCACCTTTATCAAGTCCAGAAAAAAGGGAGGATGTGCTGGCTGCAGCCACTGCAGCATTCACGAAGACTGCGACCATTCCCATAAATAGCCTTTGTGGACGAGGCCTCCCGCCAATAATTGCTTGAATTTTTTCATTAAAATAGTTATAATGGTCTGTAAAGTTAAATTATCGACTTTGGGAGGAACCTCACATGAGTAAAAAGACATTTTACATCACAACACCCATTTACTATCCTTCGGGCAAACTCACTATCGGCAACAGCTATACCACTGTCGCCGCCGATACTATTGCCCGCTACAAAAGGATGCAGGGTTACGATGTGATGTTCCTCACAGGCACCGACGAACACGGTCAAAAAATCGAGAAAAAGGCACAGCAGGCCGGCATGTCTCCGCAGCAGTATGTGGATGAAATCGTGGAAGGAATAATCGACCTTTGGAAACTCCTCGATATCTCCTACGACAGGTTTATCCGCACCACTTACGACTACCATCAAAAGGCTGTCCAGAAAATATTCAAAAAGCTCTACGACAACGGGGACATATATAAAGGCTACTACGACGGCCTTTATTGCACCCCCTGCGAAGCATTTTGGACTGAAACCCAGCTCATTGACAGCAAGTGCCCAGACTGTGGGCGCGAAGTCACAAGTGCAAGGGAAGAAGCCTACTTTTTCCGCCTTTCCAAATACGCCGACAAGCTTATAAAGCTTTACGAGGACAACCCCGGCTTTATTGAGCCACAATCACGCAAAAACGAGATGATAAACAACTTCATAAAACCGGGTCTTGAAGACCTGTGCGTATCCCGCACCTCATTCAAATGGGGCGTCCCCGTCAGCTTCGACGAAAAGCATGTAGTCTATGTCTGGATAGACGCCCTTTCCAATTACATCACAGCCTTGGGGTACGAAAACGAGGCCTACGACGATTTTGAGAAATATTGGCCCTGCGATGTCCACCTTGTGGGCAAGGACATACTGCGGTTTCACACCATAATCTGGCCCGCCATGCTCATGTCTTTAGGCCTGCCTACTCCAAAGAAGGTCTTCGGCCACGGCTGGCTGCTGCTGGACGGCGATAAGATGTCAAAATCAAAGGGCAATGTAGTTGACCCTGTGATTTTGTCGGAAAGATATTCTGTTGACGCCGTCCGCTACTATTTACTGCGGGACATCCCCTTCGGTGCCGACTCAAACTTTTCAAACGAAGGCCTCATCAACAGGATAAACTCCGACCTTGCAAACGACCTCGGTAATTTAGTCTCCCGCACCGTTGCCATGATTAGCAAATACTTTGACGGCACTCTGCCCGACGCTTCTGAATCCGGGGAGCACGACGAGGAACTCATTTCCCTTGCCGTCAGCGTCAAGGAAAGCGTGGAAGCAAACCTGGATTCCCTGCAGTTTTCAAGCGCCCTTGCGGAAATTTTCAGGCTTGTCTCCCGCTCCAACAAATACATTGACGAAACCATGCCTTGGGTCCTTGCCAAGGATGAAAGCAAAAAAACAAGGCTTGCCACGGTATTATACAATCTTTGCGAATCCATCCGGATAATTTCGGTGCTCATCGCCCCCTTCATGCCTGGCACCTCCCCCAAAATCCAGGAACAAATCAGCGCTGTTGGCGACGCCATTACCTGGGAGAGCGCCGGCAAATGGGGTGTGTTGCCCCGCACCGTCAAGGTAACTTCCGGCAGCCCCCTCTTCCCGCGCATAGATGTGGAGAAGGAACTCATAGAACTCCAGAACCAGAGCGAGGCGCCAAAGCAGGAAGAAAAACCCGCTCCTGCGCCAAAAGATGAAGTTGACCAAATATCTATTGATGACTTTGCGAAGGTCTCCCTAATTGCCGCCCAGGTTCTCGAGTGCGAACGGGTAGAAAAATCCGACAAACTTCTTCGCCTCATTGTCGACGACGGCACTTCAAAGCGCCAAGTGGTATCGGGCATCGCCAAATGGTACACACCGGAAGACCTTGTAGGTAAAAAGATAATGCTGGTGTCCAACCTAAAACCGGCCAAACTGCGTGGAGTCGAAAGCTGCGGCATGATTTTGTCGGCAGATTGCTCGGAAGACGATGTCAAGGTAATCTTCCTTGACGACTCAATCCCCAACGGCGCAAAGATAAGGTAAGCCATGGAACTGTATTTTGACTCCCATGCCCATTACGACGACAAAGCCTTTGACGCCGACAGGCACGAAGTGCTCTCAACTTTGCCCCATAAGGGCATCTGCGGCATAGTCAACTGCGCCAGTGATGTTGACAGCGCAAGGAAAAGTATTGAGCTTTCCGAAAAATACGGCTTTGTCTTCGCTTCCGTAGGCATCCACCCTCACGAAGCCGGCAAGGCCCAAGAAAAAAATATCGACGAACTTAAAAAACTATGTTTCCACAAAAAAGTAGTGGCGGTAGGCGAAATCGGTCTTGACTACCATTACGATTTTTCCGACAGACAAACCCAAAATCTTTGGTTCGAGCGCCAGCTTGCCTTGGCCACAGAGATGAATCTTCCCGTAATAGTCCACAATCGGGAAGCCCACGCCGACACAATGGAGCTTCTCAAAAAATACCGGCCCAAAGGTGTTATGCACTGCTACTCCGGCAGCGCAGAGATGGCAAAAGAGCTAATAAAACTTGGCTTTTTTATCGGCATCGGCGGCGCCGTCACCTTCAAAAACGCCAGAAAGATCGTAGAGGTCGTGGAAATGCTGCCCCTTGACTTTCTTCTTATCGAAACCGACTGTCCCTACATGACGCCGGTTCCTTTCAGGGGCCAGCGCTGCGACTCGTCGCACCTTCCCTTGACTGTGTCAAAAATCGCGGAAATCAAAAATGTGCCGGTCGATTTGATAGCAAAAACCACAAGGGAAAACGCCCAAAATCTTTTTAGAGTGCAATTTATATAGATTGCACTCTTTATTATTTTTTCCTCAAAAATATCATTTATTTTTATCGAAAATGCAAAAATCTATACCTTTGTGGTATAAATTTCTTGACAGGCTCATTTCCCACCTAATATAATTTTCTTTGCGCGACTTTTAACGATAAAACGGAGGTATTGAAAATGGGTATGTTTTGCTATCAGTGTCAGGAGGCCGCGAAAGGCACAGCCTGCACCATCATCGGAGTGTGCGGGAAAAACCAAGAAGTCTCAAATTTACAGGATCTATTAATTTATCAGCTAAAAGGCATCTCCCTTATCTCCAACAGGTTAAGGGAAATCGGCCAAACCACTAAAGAAGCTGACAAATTTGTCGTTGACGGCCTGTTTTCCACCATCACCAACGCAAATTTCGACAATAGCTATTTTCTGGATAAAATCAAGGAAACCCTCGCTTTGCGCCACGAGCTCAAATCACAACTGGCAAAGGCAGGGGAACTTGTCGAAAAGGACCTTCACGATGCCGTCCTTTGGAGCCCCAAAAATGACCAGGACATTTTAGAAAAAAGTCTTGCCGTGGGAGTGTTGTCTACAAAAGACGAGGACATCCGCTCCCTGCGGGAACTAATAGTCTACGGTCTTAAAGGCATGGCGGCATACACAAAGCACGCCATGGTGCTGGGCTACACCGACGACAGCATTTTCGCTTTCATACACAAGGCCCTTGCCGCAACCCTTGACGACACCCTGACGGTGGAAGACCTCACAGCACTTACCCTCGAAACGGGCAAAGTAGGCGTCACCGCCATGGCACTGCTTGACAAAGCCAACACCGAAGCCTATGGCAACCCCGAAATTTCGACGGTAGACATCGGCGTCGGCAACAATCCCGGCATTTTGGTCAGCGGACACGATTTGAAGGATTTAGAAGAACTCCTCATCCAAACGGAAGGCACCGGAGTAGATGTTTACACCCACAGCGAAATGCTGCCGGCCCACTATTATCCCCGCCTAAAAAAATACAAGCACCTCAAGGGAAACTACGGCAACGCCTGGTGGCAGCAGAACATAGAATTTAAAAGCTTCAACGGCCCCATCCTCATGACCACCAACTGCCTCACCCCTCCCTCAAACTCCTACAAAGACAGGCTATACACCACTTCAATAGTAGGCTTCCCCGGCGCCAAACACATAAAAAACAGAAAAGAAAACGGCCAAAAAGACTTTTCAGAAATAATCGAGCACGCCAAAAAATGCCCTCCCCCCACACCCATTGAATCGGGCCAAATTGTGGGAGGATTTGCCCACAGCACCGTGCTTAGCCTCGCCGATAAAATAATCGAAGCCGTAAAATCCGGCGCTATCAGGAAATTTGTCGTCATGGCGGGCTGTGACGGCAGGATGAAAAGCCGCGAGTACTACACGGAATTTGCAAAGGCCCTGCCCGATGACTGCGTCATCCTCACCGCCGGCTGCGCTAAGTACCGCTACAATAAGCTTAACCTCGGCGACATCGGCGGTATTCCTAGAGTACTGGACGCAGGCCAGTGCAATGACTCTTACTCCCTTGCCGTCATAGCCCTAAAGCTAAAAGAAGCCCTCGGCCTTGACGATGTCAACAAACTACCCATTGCCTTCAACATAGCTTGGTACGAGCAAAAAGCGGTCATTGTACTCCTTGCCCTACTCTACCTCGGTTTTAAAAACTTACACATCGGGCCCACTCTGCCCGCCTTTTTGTCCCCAAATGTGGCAAAGGTGCTGATAGAAAGGTTCAATCTCGGCACAATAACAACTGTCGACAAAGATATAGAAAATTTTGTGCAGATTTTCTAACATTTTTTAAAATTCTGTATTGACAAACTACAAAAAAAATTGTATACTGATGTCGTAGACAAAAGGTCATATAAGAGTGTCTGCAACAAATTTAGGGAGGTGGACCCAATGGTATCAGAATTCGAGTCACAGCGTTCGTCCGGGTCCCAAAAATGGAATGTCTCCCCGCATAATAGGTGTATGTATTAAGCATTTTCGGGACCTGATGAATGTTGTGGCTCACACAAATGGCACATTTAGTCCCGGCTTTTATTCTTGACAATTTCCCTTTAGATGTTGATTCACGCTCATCAAAAGAGGCTTCGATTTATATCGAAGCCTCTTTTCTGTGTTTGCTGCTCTCCTCATTCGCCTTTTTCCAAATCCCCTCTTTGAGTTACAATATCCACGAAAATTTTTACAATTTCCGGGTCAAACTGCTTGCCGGAATTGCGTTTGATTTCCTCCAACGCCTGCCGCTTTGTCATCGCCTTCCTGTAAACCCTGTCTTGTGTCATGGCATCATAGGCGTCTACAATGGAAATAATCCGGGCAAGCAAAGGAATTTCTTCCCCTTTCAGCCCACGGGGATAACCGTTGCCGTTGTAGTGCTCGTGATGACACAAAATATACTCGGCAATAGGCGACAAAGTCGGCGTCGCCATAGCAATTCTGTAACCGATTTCCGGGTGCTTGTTTATAACCTCCCATTCCTCCGGGGTAAGCTTTTCCGCCTTATTCAAGATAGAGTCACTCACGCCAATCTTGCCTATGTCATGCAGGGTAGACAAAAGCTCCAACTCATTCAATTTATCCTCTGACAGATTCAGCCTCTTGCCCACCTCCCTTGACAGCTCAACAAGCCTCAAGGCGTGCTCTTCGGTTTCTTGGCTCTTTTCAAAAAGGGTGGTTTTCAACGAAAGGATAATGGAGCTGTGCAGACTCTCATCCTGCAGCAGTTTGTTGCGATACATGCTCCCCTCGGCTTTCCTGATAGCGTCGATTATCTTTTCCTTTGGGTTTGTAATACAGGAGCAGCCAAGAGAAAAACTCGTCAGATAAATAAACTTTCTGTCCTCTCTGATGTGTTTGTTGCAGGCAGCCTTAATTTTTTTCATTAACCTTTCGGCTTCTATTAAGGGAGTGTTTGGCAGCAAAATTGTAAAGTCGTCGCCTCCGGTCCTTGCAAGGATATCCTTTTCCCTTACAAACCCCTCTAAAATCTTTGCGATGGAGACCAATAACTCGTCTCCAAGCTCATATCCCAAAGCCTCATTTACACCCTTTAGCCCATTAACATCCCCTACAATAACCGAAAGGGGCAGCGCCTTCTCCACATCAATATCAGAAATCGCCTTTTCAAAGTAAATGCGGTTATGAAGGCCCGTCAGCACATCGTGGTAAGTCAAATAAAGTATCTCTTCCTCGCGCTTTTTGCGAGCGCTGATGTCAATAATAAGTCCCTCAAGGGCAACCACATTTCCCTCATCGTCGTAAATGCCCATTCCCTGTTCATACACCCACTTGACCTCCCCGGTAGCCGTAGTAATGGCATATTCCTCTTTCAGGGAAGTCCCGTTCGCAATGACTTCTCTCCATTTTTCCCAAAGGTATTCTCGATACTCGGGGTTTATCAAATCATTAAAGGTCAAATCCCTATTGTAAAGCAAGCTCTCAGGCCTATATCCCGTTAAGGCAAAACACCCGTCGGAGACAAACTGCATAGTCCAATCCTTGTCATAGTTGCACCTGTAAGCCATGCCGGGCAGGTTGGAAAGCAGCACAGCCTTGCTCCGCTCGCTCTCTTTCAGTTCATCCAAAGTCTTTATCTTTTCGGTGTGGTTCTCAAGCATCAAAAGATGCAGGTGTTTCGACCCTCCCTCAATGGACAGCCGGGTAACGATAAGGCTGCCCCACACAACGGTGCCGTCGGACTTTGAATATTTCCTCGTGGCGGTATAAGAATCAGCCGCCCCGGAAAGGTACCTTTCAAGCTCATCATCCTTTGCGCCATCGGGGTTTATGATATCTCCCCACCCTGATTTGATGAGCTCTTCCTTGTTCCTTCCAAAAAACTTCTCTACCATGGGGTTAACATCAATTATTTCCCCGTCGGAACTGCAAAAGGCCATACCTATAGGCGCCTGTTCAAAGATAGTCCTAAAGCGCTCCTCCTGCTCCTTCAGTTTTGTCTCAGCCATTTTCCGCCTTGTTATATCCCGGACGATGCTGGAGATTACCTGCCTTCCGTCAATGTTGGTACCCTTCGAGCTGACCTCCACATCAAATGTGCTGCCATCCTTTCTCCGATGCACCGCTTCAAAATAAATCCCCGAACTGTTGGCCTTCTCAAGCTGCTCTCGAGTATAAGACCAACCCGGCCTTATCTCCCATATATTAATGGAGCGCAGCTCATCATAGGTATACCCATATGCCTTGACTGCCGCCCTATTCGCCTCGATGATATTGCCGTCCAAATCAAGGAAGAAAATGATGTCGTCGGTAATTTCGGCTAAATTCTTGTAAAGGTACAGGCTCTCCAACGCTTCCTTGTGCTCGGTAATGTCAAGTATTGTGCCGATATACCCGTCAAATTCCCCATGTAAATCGTAATAGGGCTTGCCTATAATCAGGCAGTCACGCATCTCCCCGTTTTTATTCTTGAGCCTTGCCTCCACATGAAAGGGCCTCTTTTTGGAGG
>JAKOXU010000011.1 GCA_029780875.1 Bacillota bacterium
GTTATCAGTGTCGGGACGGGGCTGCTCTGCATTTACCTGCTCTTTTATTCCGACAGGGCTGGTAAGAAGAAGGAGGGGGAAGGCCTTGGAGGGCAGGTTGAAGGAGAAGAAAAGGCTGACAATTGAGGCTGATGACAGCGGAAGGCGCATCGATTTGGTGCTTGCCGAAAAGCTGGAGGGGTGTTCCCGCTCCTTTGCCGCGAGGCTTATCGAGGATGGGCTTGTGCTGGCGGGGGGCAAAATTGTGGCGAAAAACTACAAGGCAAAAGCGGGGGAGGAAATCGAGGTTTTTATCCCGGAGCCCAGGGCTTTGGAGCTTAAAGCCGAGGAAATCCCCCTTGACATAGTATATGAGGATGAGGATTTGCTTGTGGTGAACAAGCCAAAGGGCATGGTGGTGCATCCCGCCGCAGGAAATTATGATGGGACATTGGTAAATGCACTGCTGAACCACTGCGGCGACTCTTTATCGGGGATAAATGGGGTGAGCCGGCCCGGGATTGTGCACCGCATTGACAAGGATACAAGCGGGCTTTTGCTTGTGGCGAAAAACGATGCCGCCCATGGAGGGCTTGCCGCCCAGCTAAAAAGCCACAGCATAAAGAGGGTTTATGAGGCTGTGGTGCATGGGGTGATAAAGGAGGAGTCGGGAACCGTTGACGCTCCTATCGGAAGGCACCCGGTGGACAGAAAAAAGATGTGCGTTATCCGGGATTTGATAAGGCACAGGGCGAGGCATGCTGTGACCCATTGGGAAGTTGTAAAGAGATATAAGGGTTTTACCCATATAAGGCTGCGGCTTGAGACCGGGCGCACCCACCAGATCAGGGTGCATATGGCCTATATAGGCCATCCTGTGGCGGGGGATGAAGTCTACGGACCCAAAAAGGGCGTGGCGGGACTTTCGGGACAGTGCCTTCACGCTAAAGTGATTGGGTTTGTGCATCCCGTAAAGGGCGAATATATGGAGTTTGACAGCCCGCTGCCGGAATATTTCGTGAATTTTCTTGAAAAACTTGATGACGGAGGCAACTAAATGGCCCTATGGCGTTCTTTTTTATTAGTTAGCGATATAGATGGTTCCCTTATTACCTATGACGGGTATTTGCCCGAAGTAAACCTTGAGGCTATCGAGAAATTTAAGGAAAAGGGAGGGCTTTTTACCCTTGCTACCGGGCGGTCGGTGCAGTCGGCCAGGAAATATGTGGAGATAATAAGGCCTAACGCTCCCGTGATTTTGGTAAACGGGGCGATGATTTATGATTACGGCAGCGAAAAGGTACTTTATAAGGCGGTGCTGCCACCCGGCGGGGTGGAGATAATAAAAAAGGTGATTGAGGATTTCCCCGATGTGGGGGTGGGGGTCCATACCGACGGCAAGCTCCTCATTGTCAATGAAGACGAGCTGACCGATGAGTATATCACTCATGAGCCCCTCAATGCCTTCAAAGTGTCGATTGAAGAGCTGCCGGAAGAAATGATGAAGATTATCTTTATGGCAAGGGAAGAAAAATGCGACGAGCTCCAGCGGTATGTGGAGGGGCTGTCCCTTGAGGGGATGCAGGCTATCAGGTCCAGCTTTTGCTACTATGAGATTTTGCCCGAGGGGCTAAATAAGGGCATTGCCCTTGAAAAGCTGGCGGGGATGCTGGGCCTTGACATTAATAATACTGCCGCGGTGGGCGACTTTCACAACGACTTAGGTATGATTGAGAAGGCGGGCACGGGTTTTGCAGTGGACAATGCCGTGGATGAGCTAAAGAGGGCGGCGGATTATGTGCTTGCCGACTGCGGTGAGGGCGCCGTTGCCCAGGCGATTGGTGTTTTGGAAAGGTTAAAATTTGCTGACAACCTTGTAAAATAAATTGAGGCTTTGATTTTTAAGGAGGTTTTATTCTTGAATAGTGCGTTGAAAAATAGGCTTTCATTGATAGCCTGCAAAATCAGACAGGGGGTTATAGAAGGCACCTTTCACGCAAAGTCGGGGCATCCGGGCGGGTCGCTGTCGATTTCCGACCTGATGGCTTATCTTTACTTTGTGGAGATGAATGTGGACCCCGAAAATCCTCGGGACAACAACAGGGACAGGCTTGTGCTGTCAAAGGGGCATGCCGCGCCGGCACTTTATGCTGCGCTGGCTTTGAAGGGGTATTTTGATTTTGATGAGCTCAAAACTTTAAGGGCGCTAAATTCCCGGCTGCAGGGGCATCCCAACATGAACGACACCCCCGGGGTGGATATGTCCACAGGGTCCCTCGGGCAGGGCATTTCCGCCGCTGTGGGCATGGCTCTGGCGGCAAAGAAGACAGGGGCGCCCTTTAGGGTTTACGCCGTTTTGGGCGACGGCGAGCTGCAGGAAGGTCAGGTTTGGGAGGCTGCCATGTTTGCCGCCCACAATGAACTGGACAACCTTGTGGCTTTAATAGACTTTAACAACCTGCAGATTGACGGGAATGTGACCGAGATTTGCTCGGTTTGCCCCATTGCCGATAAATTCGCAGCCTTTGGATGGTATACCATTGAAATGGACGGCCACGACTTTGAGCAGATGGAGGAGGCCTTTGCCGCCGCAAGGCTTGTAAAGGGTATGCCCGTTGCCATTGTCATGAATACCATCAAAGGCAAGGGCGTTTCCTTCATGGAAGATGTGGGAGCCTGGCACGGCAGCGCGCCCAACGCCGAGCAGTATGAAAAGGCTATGGAGGAATTGAAAGCCCAGGAAATGAGACTGGAGGTACAGTGAGATGACTGAAAAAATAGCCACAAGAGATGCCTACGGCAATACCTTGATTGAGCTGGGGAAAAAATACGATAATCTTTTTGTTTTGGATGCCGACCTTGCAAAGGCCACAAAGACGGAATCGTTTAAAAAGGCTTTTCCCGACAGGTTTATAGACTGCGGTATCGCAGAGGCCAATATGATGGGCATTGCTGCCGGGCTGGCTTCTGCCGGGAATATTGTCTTTGCCAGTTCCTTTGCCATGTTCGCGGCGGGGCGGGCCTTTGATCAGGTGAGAAATTCCATAGGATACCCGCACTTGAATGTAAAAATTGGGGCTACCCACGCAGGGCTGTCGGTGGGAGAGGATGGGGCTACCCATCAGTGCAACGAGGATATTGCCTTGATGCGCACTATCCCCGGCATGACGATTATTAACCCTGCCGATGCTGTGGAGGCGCAGCTTGCCGTTGAGGCCGCCGCGAAAACCGAGGGGCCCTTTTACTTGAGGTTTGGGCGGCTGGCGGTGCCCGTGATTTACGAGGATAAATATGATTTTCAGATTGGAAAGGGCGTTGTATTAGCCGATGGCAGCGATGTGACCCTTATCGCCACCGGACTTATGGTGGCAAGGGCTCTGGCTGCCAGAGAGGCTTTGATGGAGCAGGGTATCAGCGCGAGGGTTGTCAATATCCATACCATAAAGCCTCTGGATAACGAGCTTGTGGCACGCTGTGCCGCAGAGACGGGGGCTATTGTCACTGCCGAGGAGCACAGCATAATCGGCGGGCTGGGCAGCGCCGTGACGGAGGCTGTGTGCCAGAGCTGTCCTGTGCCTGTGCTGCGGGTTGGCGTGGAGGATACCTTTGGCAGGAGCGGGCCGGCGCTGGCTGTGCTGGAGGCCTATGGGCTGACTGCCGAAAGGATTGTGGAAAAGGCAAAGTTGGCAATTGAAATGAAAAAATAAGGGCGGGAGTAAACCCTCCCGCTTTTTGCTATGTCAAAATCATTGACATAATTGCTCTTTATGTTATAATTAATATCTATGTGGTATATTTTTGCGAAAAGCAAAAAGCGGAAAAAATTTCCCGGAGGAGAAAATAATGACCAAAGCAAAAATGATATTCCAGCAATTACTTGTCTTGACCCTTGTGCTGTTGATTATATTTGCGGGCTGTTCTACCGAAAACGGCGTACAGTCTTCCGAGAGCAGCGAATTGCCCGAAAGCAGCCAGGCGGTCAGCAGTTCTGAAAGTTCTGCATCGTCTGTTAGCGAAGTATCTTCGGAAGTAAGCAGTAGTGAAGACGGTTCTTCTTCCTCTTCATCGTCGCCCTCGTCTTCCACTTCTTCCACTTCTTCCGTTTCTTCTTCCGTGCCTTCACAGTCTTCCTCAACGGTGCCTTCGAGCACAAGCCCTTCAAGCTCGAGTTCGTCCAAACCTCAAGGCAACCCTGTGGCTGTGGAATTTAACAAGGAGAAGTTTTATATTTTCACAAATGTGGCTACCGGGAAGGTGCTGTCGGCAAGCACCAGCTCTACCGGCAGGCGTGTTATGCTGTCGGATAAGTTGGAAAACGACGGGCTTGGTTCTCAACACTGGCAGATTTTTGAGTATAAGAAGGGGCAGTACAGCCTTGTTGTGAAAAACAGCGGCAAGTCCCTTACCGCTCCGGAAGTGTCAATCAGCCTTGACGATACGCGCCTTTTGGACGCACAGCTTTGGAAGATCGTTACATACGATGGCAAAAACTTTAAGATTTCAAGGGGCAACCTTTTCCTGACTGGCGGCGAGACCGTCAGCATGAGCGAGGAAAACGATTCCAACACCCAGCTTTGGAAAATCGACCAGCTCAATACAAAGGATTGGACGCTGGTTTGGAGCGATGAGTTTAACGGCTCTTCCATAGACAGGAATGTTTGGAATTATGAGGACTACTATGCCAACAGAGGCGACCAGCAGGTTTATACTTCAAACTCCAGAAACTCCTTTATTAAGGACGGAAACCTTGTTATCAGGACCTTGAAAGAGCCTACAAAAGACAGGTATACCGGGATAGAGTATCCCTATTCATCGGCAAGCTTGAATACTAAAGGCAAGAAATCCTTCCTGTATGGGAAGTTTGAGATTCGCTGCAAGCTGCCTTCAGGGCCGAGAATATGGCCGGCCTTCTGGACCGACGGGGATGTGGATCCCAACTGGCCGCAGCGTGGTGAAATCGATATATTTGAGTTTTACGGGGACAGGCCCGGAGAGATAAAGGCAAATATTTGGAGAGGCAGAGACGACAACCTGGCTGTGGCCCAGCAGTGGGGCGCCAAGACCTTCAGGCTTCCCGATAATAAGGAGTTCCCCAAAGACTTCCACATCATGCATGCAGAGTGGGATCAGTATCAAATCAGGTTCTATTGCGACGGGCTGCATTATGCCACCTACAATATTTCAAACGGAGCAGGCGATAAGAAGGCATTTTCCCAGCCCCACTTCATATGGGTTAACACCGCGATAGAAAACGACAAGGCCGGATATCCTTCCGCATCTACCAACACTTATCCGCAGGACTACATTATCGACTATATCAGGGTTTATCAGCAAAAGTAGATATAATTAATTGCCCGCACAAGGGATTCCTTGTGCGGGTTTTTTGCGTTTTTCTGGGTAGAAATGTTTGGGTTGGGGGTTTTGGGGCGGGTTTGGCGGGAGTTTTCTTTGCAATTTTTTGACGGTTTTTGCGGGGTTTTGAAAGATTCTTTAAAGTTTTTTGTGTGGCGTTTTATGGTTTGCTTTTTGTGGGTATTGTGTGTATTATTGCGAGAGTTTCCGGAAGCTTTTTTTGGTCGGGCTTTGCGGCTGTACTAATATACTGCTTTTTGTATAGTGAAAATTGCGAAAAAGAGCAGGAAATCATGCAATTATTTAAAAGGAGCAGACATTGATTTTGCAAAATATTACCTATATATGGTAATTGTGAAAAAATTCAACACAATATACAGTGGGAAAATATGTAAAAAGGGCGGAAAAGCGCGAAATTGTGCGGATTATACAAAGAGTATTTGCAGCGGTTGACATAAAGAGTGTTGAAAACTCTGTTGATAATGTTGAAAACACAATAAATGTGAATATTATTCTCATACACTATTTGAAAAAGCCTATGAAATCAAAGGTTTTTGAGAGGTTTTTTATACATAGGTTTCGCAAGTTTATTTTTATGTAAACAAAAAATTTACAAGATGTAGGGATATACCAAAAAGGTCGAGTTTACACATTCCTTGAGGTCAAAAAGTAAATGGTTCGCTCGATGGCGTCCTTTGAAGTTCCCCAATCGGCGTCTTCGCTGTTGCTGCGCCAGTCGAACATTGAGCAAAAATGGGTGATGTCCCGGTGGAGGTCCTTTAAATGATTGGCGGCAAGGCTTTGACAGGCCGAGAGGAAGTCTTTTTGGATTTTTTTATTGAGCTTTGATTTTGCCCGGGTGGTGAGGAGTCGGTAATGGGGCAGGCACAAAAGCTGCTGCTGGGAAAAAAGATGCCTGAAGGCCGGCTCTTTGCCGTAGAGGGCAAAAAGGTTGGCAAGGAGCTTTTCCGTGTGGGAGTCGACATTTTGGCAGATAAAGCAAAGGTCGGTGTCTCTTTTAAGGTCAGAGTTTTTGATGTGGGCAAGGTGGCTTTCTAAAATCAGGGCGAGGGGGAGCTTGTTGCGCTGACTGAAAAGGTCACCGTAGTGGCGGCTGCAAAAGCCCAGTTTATTGGTTTCCATCCTGACATCGGGCTCCATCATGGAAGGGCCCAGCACATATTCAACGAGGCGGGATTCCAGCATGTCCCGAAGGCAGCAGATGGGGCAGCCTTCTTTGGGCTCGAATACTTCGCTTATGGGAATGGTAGTGATATCCTTTTTCATTTTTCGGTTTCTCCTTTTTGATTTACATGGTATAATTATTATACCATATTTGTATGAGTTTTTGGGAGGTAGCCGTTTTGCGAGTTGAGGCTCTGGATAATTGCGTTAAAGTGAGCGGCCTTGAGGATTTTAGCCTCGTTGAAACCTGTGAGTGCGGGCAGTGTTTCCGATGGAATGGGCAGCCTGACGGCACTTACATTGGCATTGCTGCGGGCAAAAGGGCACAGGTGGAGCAAAAAGGGGATGCTTTGTTTTTCTATGGCGTGACGGAGGAGGAATTTGAGGAGTTTTGGCGAGGCTACTTTGACTTGGATTTTGACTACGGTGCCGTGCGGCGGCTTGTGTGCGGAAATGAGGTGCTGCGGGCGGCGGCAGAGTTTGCGCCGGGTATCCGTATCCTGCGGGCCGAGCCGTGGGAGACCCTTTGCTCCTTTATCATTTCCCAGAACAACAATATCCCCCGCATAAAAGGGATAATTGAGAGGCTGTGCTCTACCTTTGGTGAAGAAATTGAAGGGGGCGGGTACTCCTTCCCCGGTGCCGATAGGCTGGCGGGGTTAAAGGAGGAGGATTTGGCGCCCCTGCGCTGCGGGTTCAGGGCGGGGTACATATTGGATGCCGCAAGGAAGGTAGCCGAAGGTGAGATTGACCTTGAGGCCCTGCGGCTGGCTCCCATTGAAGAGGCAAGGGCGGAGCTGCAAAAGATACGGGGGGTTGGGCCTAAAGTGGCGGAATGCGTGCTGCTGTATGGGCTGCACAGGCTGGAGGCTTTTCCCGTGGATGTGTGGATGAAAAAGGCGATGACACGGCTGTTCCCCGAAGGACTGCCCGAGTGTGCAAGACCCTTTGCCGGGATTGCCCAGCAGTACCTTTACCATTATGTAAGGAATAATCCCGAGGTTTTGGAGGAGAGGGCCGGGGGCGTGATTTTTTTGGCGAAAAGCGCGAATTTAGTTTGATTTTACGACGCTTTTCGTGGTAAAATAGGGTGGGAAATTAATAGTTCAGGAGGAAATAAAATGTTAGTTACCGGAAAGGAAATTCTAGACCACGCCCATAAAAACGGGTATGCGGTGGGTGCCTTTAATGTCAACAACATGGAAATCGTGCAGGCTATCATCGCTGCTGCCGAGCAGGAGAAGTCTCCCGTAATTTTGCAGACTTCGGAAGGAGCTATAAAGTATGCCGGCGCCGATTATCTTTCGGCTATGGTGACGCTGGCGGCCCGCAAGGCGAGCGTGCCCGTGGCGCTGCACCTTGATCACGGCACCAGCTTTAATACCATTATGACTTGTATCCGCAACGGCTGGACTTCCGTTATGATTGACGGGTCCCATCATCCTTTGGAGGAGAATATCAAGGTTACCGCCGATGTTGTTAGGATTGCCCATGCTGCCGGTGTTTCCGTTGAGGCGGAACTGGGCAGGCTATCCGGTGTAGAGGACAATATTTCGGTTGAGGAAAAGGACGCCATCTTTACAAATCCCGACGAGGCTGTTGTCTTTGTTAAGGAGACTGGGGTGGACTATCTTGCCATTGCTATCGGTACCGCTCACGGCAAGTATAGTGGCGTGCCGAAGTTGGATTTCGACAGGCTGACTGAGATTAAGAAAAGGCTGGATATGCCTATTGTGCTTCACGGCGCGTCGGGGATCGGTGAAGAAGATTTGAAAAAGTCGGTAAGGCTTGGAATTAACAAGATAAACATTGATACCGACATCCGTCAGGCATTTGCCGACGCTGTGAGGGATGTAATCGTAAATAAGCCTGAAGAATTTGACCCCCGGAAAATCTGCGGGCCCGCAAGGGAAGCCATGAAGGCTGTAGTTGTGGAAAAGATGCGGATTTTCGGATGTGCCGGCAAGGCTTAAAAAAGACACAAAAAGGCGCCAAAGCTTTTGCTTTGGCGCCTTTTTATTTTTCGATTTTAAGGGAGATGTCCAGCGCTTTGACGGAGTGGGTGAGGGCTCCCATGGAGATGATGTCCACGCCGGTTTCGGCGATGGCCCGGATGTTGTCGAGGCTGACCCCGCCTGACGCTTCCAAAAGGGCGCGGCCCGAGGCGATTTCCACTGCCCGGCGCATGGTGTCGAGGTCCATGTTGTCAAGCATTATGATGTCAGCGCCGCTATCTACGGCCTCTTCCACTTCCGAAAGGGTGCGGGTTTCGACTTCAATTTTGGCGGTGTGGCCAAGTTTGTCGCGCAAAGTTTCGACGGCTTTGGAAATGGAGCCGCAGGCGTCGATGTGGTTGTCCTTTATCATGGCGCAGTCAGAGAGGTTAAAGCGATGGTTTTTGCCGCCGCCCACCATCACGGCGTATTTCTGCATAGCCCGCAGACCGGGCAGGGTTTTGCGGGTGTCAGCAATTGTAGCTCGGATGCCCTCCACAGCTTTGGCGGCGGCGCGGGTGGTGGTGGCAATGCCCGACAGGTGCTGGATAAAGTTTAGGGCGGTGCGCTCGCCCTTTAAAAGGGCTAAAGTGGGGCCTTGGATTTCGGCTATCGTGTCGCCGGGGTTTATCTGGTCCCCGTCTTTTGCAGAGGTTTTAAATTCAAAAGTGGCATCTAACAGCTCAAAAACCCGCAGAGCAATGTCAAGGCCGCACAGTATGCCTTTTTCTTTGGCTATAAGGCGGGCTTTTGACCGCTGGGATTGGGGGATTAGGTAGTCGGAAGTGATGTCGATATAGTTTATGTCTTCCCGCAGAGCTTCTTTGATTTTTTTATCGATGTAAAACACAGGTAGTTTCATTTTGCCTTCACCTTTAAGATTTTGTTATTTCTTTAAGGATAATATATGCCACTGTGGCAAGGCTTTTTGCCTCCACATAGTCGCTGGTCAGGGCATAATCGCCGTTTTTCAGCATGTTGAGAAAGTCTTCTATGACAGGCAGGCCCCGCTTTGCCTCCTCGATGTCGGGTATGATAAAGTAGGATTTTTGCATGATTTCGCGGATTTTGGTGCGGATTCCCGTTGGAATGGGCTTTGTGCTGGTGTTGGGTTTGGGCGGGGTGCCGCTGATGTCCCCTTTTTCTTCTTCAAGGTGATTTGAGATGTCCTCTGCGGCGCGCCTTGAAAAGACAAGGGCTTCAAGGAGGGAGTTGCTGGCAAGGCGGTTGAGGCCGTGGACTCCCGTATGGGCGCATTCCCCCGCGGCGTAGATGCGGGGCAGGGTGGTGCGAGCGTGCAGGTCGGTGTCTATGCCGCCCATGAGGTAGTGCTGGCAGGGGAAAATGGGAATAAGGTCTTTTGTAATGTCAACACCCTCGGCAAGGCAGCGCTCATAAATCATGGGGAAGCGGTTTTTGATGTATTCCGGGTCCTTTGCCCTGATGTCGAGGTAGAATTTGTCGCTGTTGGTGCGCTTTGCTTCCTGCATTATGGAGTAGGAGACCTTGTCCCGGGGGGCAAGTTCGCCCCGTTCGTCGTAGCGCAGCATAAAGCGCTCCCCATGGCAGTTTAGGAGCAGGGCTCCTTCGCCCCGGACTGCTTCCGAGATGAGGAAACGCTCCCGTTCGCCCTTTGCGGCGAAGGCGGTGGGGTGGAACTGGATCAGGTGGAGGTTTTTGATTCTCGCACCCAGTTCGTAGGCGATGGCAATGCCGTCTCCCGTGGCGATGGCGGAGTTGGTGGTGTTTTTGTAGACTCTGCCGATGCCGCCGGAAGCCAAGATAACATAACGGGTGGCGATTATGTGCTGTTCCCCCTCCTGTAGGATGGTGCAGTAAACCCCGTTGTCGGCGTAAGACATGGAGCAAAGCTGGGAAAAGGTCATGATTTCGATGTTGGGTCGTTCCAACACCTTTGCCAGCAGCTTGTTGACTATTTCGTGGCCTGTGGAGTCCTTGTGGTGGAGCACCCTGCGGCGGGAGTGGCCCCCTTCAATGGCAAGTTGAAGGTTGCCGCTTTTGTCTTCGTCGAAATCCACGCCCATTTCGATGATTTTGCTTACATCTTCGGGCCCTTCGGTTACGAGGACTTCCAGCGCCTCGAGATTGTTTTTGTAACCGCCTGCTATGAGGGTGTCGGCTATATGAAGCTTGTAGTCGTCGTTAGTCTTGTCGATAACGGCGGCAACGCCCCCTTGGGCTAAAGAGCTGTTGCTCAATGTCAGGTCCCTTTTTGCCAAAAGGAGCACCTTGACATGGGGCTCAAAATGAAGGGACGCGTAAAGCCCCGCAACGCCGGTACCTGCAATAACTACATCGTAATGTTTCAATTCAATATCACCTTGGTTTCTCCTGATTTTAATTATATTTTATCACAATTAGCCAAAAATGGCATCTCTTTTTTTACTTTTTATTCAGATAAAGCTGTTTTTTCACAAAAAAGAAGCGCCCAAAAGAAGGGCGCCTTTTTTAGTTCCAGTAATTTAGGAGGGTTTGCATCCACTGGGCCACATCCACTTTGTAGACCCTTTTTAGAGTTTCCCGGTTTAGCACATCCCTGACCTGACCGAAGGCTTCCACTTTGCCTTCGTTCAGTATCAGGGCCTTTGTGCCGTAATTGAAGGCGCAGTTGAGGTCGTGGACTACTGCTATGACGCCGCGGTTCTCTCGTTTTACCCATTGGCGGATTGTGTCGAAAATTGAGATTTGGTACTGTAAATCCAGATGGTTTGTGGGCTCATCCAAAATCAGCAGGTCCGGGTCTTGGGCAAAAACCGCCGCCAAAAAGACCCTTTGTAGCTCGCCGCCCGACAAGGTGAGAATTGACCGATCCTTTAGGTGGGCTATGTCGGTGAGGTTCATGCTTTCCTCGATTTTTTCCTTGTCAAGGGGGGAAAGGGAGCCCAAAATTCCCGTTTGGTGGGCGTATCTGCCGAGGCTTACCACTTCTTCGACCGTGTAGGGGAAAAGCTGGGCGTTTTTCTGGGTGAGGACGCCGATTTGACGAGCAAGGGCGAGGGGAGAGATCTTTGATACCTCTTTGCCCTTTAGCTCTGCCTTGCCTGTGTGCTTTACAGTGTTCATTATGGCTTTTATAAGGGTGGTTTTGCCGGCGCCGTTGGGGCCTATGACCATGAGGATGTCCCCTTCTTCTATTTCAAAGGAAATGTCCGAAAGGATTTGATTGCCGGCGATTTTTACGCTTATGTTTTCAACCTTTAGCATAGCTTTTCCCCTAACTTGTTTTGTTTCGCTGGGAGTGGAAAATGTATATGAATATGATGGAGCCGATAAGGGAGGTGACGACTCCGATGGGCAGTTCCGCCGGGCGCAAAATCCTCCTGCTCGCCAAATCGGTGAACATCATGAAGGTGGCGCCGCCAATCAGGGAGAGGGGTAAAAGGTGGCGGTGGTTGGGGCCCGAGAGCATCCTTGTGATGTGGGGGATGACGAGGCCTACAAAGGCGATGGTGCCGCTGGCCGATACCGAGACGCCCACAAGCATGGAGACAAAGACCATTATCGTTATTTTGACCCTTTTGACGCTGACTCCCAAATATCTTGCCTTTTCTTCTCCAAGGGCAAAGGCGTTAAGCTCACGCCAGTAGCCCAATATCCCTAATGAGCCGATTATGATTATGGGGGCGGTAATTGCTACATACTCCCAGCCTCGGCCGGCGAAGGAGCCCATTGTCCAAAAGAGGATGTTTCTCATCTGCTCTTTTGAAACAAAGACTATGAAGCTTATCATGCTGCCGGCGAACATGGAGATTATGACTCCCGTGAGGATTATGGTGTTGGTGGACAGGCTGGGGTCGATTCGGTAAGAGAGGGCGATGATAGCCACAAAGGAGAGAAGGGCAAAGGCTATGCCCGAGAGAAATACTCCCATTTGAGGCAAGATGGGGGTTTTCAGTTTTAATGCGATGGCCAAAACCGAGCCCAAAGCGGCGCAGGAGGAGACCCCGAGGGTGGAGCTGTCGGCAAGGGGGTTGCGCAGCAGGCCCTGCATGGCGGCGCCCGCGATGGACAGGGCAGCTCCTACAAGGGCGGCTAATATTACCCGGGGCAGGCGCACTCCTTCGATTATGTCGATGTAGCTTTTGGGGATGTTGTGGGTAAAGTTTATCCCCGGGAGTTTGTTAAGAAGGATTTTCAAGGTGTCGAAAATGGGGATGTCAACGCTGCCAACCCAAACGGAGAGCAGGAGCCCGGTGAGAAACAGGGCTATGAAAATGGCGTATATTAGGCTTTTGGGGATAAGTTTTTTAATGTTTATGTTTTTATTGGAAGGCTTCAAGCTCCCACTCTCCTTTACATTGGGTTAGCCGTAGATTAATTCGACGAGTTCTTTTGCCGCTGTAACAAGGCGCGGGCCGGGACGCTGGATGGCGTCGGAGTCGGCTCTGTAAACCTTGTTATTTTTGATGGCTTCGATGTTTTCCCAGTTTTTACGGCTCATGATTTCAGCTACCGGGTCGTCGGTTTCCGACATGGGCATTGTGGTGGTGATTATGACATCGGGGTTGCGGGATATGACTTGTTCTTCCGAGACTTCTTTCCACCCAGCCACATCGTCAAAGATGTTTTTAGCGCCGATTAAGGTCAAAATTTCCTGCTGGAAGGTGCCGGTGCCGCAGGTCCAAAGGCCGAATTGCAGGGGGGAGACTTCAATGTAAACCTTTTTTGCAGGTTTGTCCTTGACTTCGTCTTTTATTTTCGCGAATTCCTCTTTCATGCTGTCAACAAGGTCCTGTGCTTTTTTCTCAAGGTTTAGGACTTTGCCTATCATGTTGATGACGGTGTAGGTTTCCTCGATGCTGTTGGCTTCGGTTATCACTACTTTTATGCCGGAGTCTTCAAGCTGTTTGAAAAGCTCGTTTGTCTGCTGCATGCTGCCGGCGATGATGACATCGGGGTTCATTGCCATTAGGGCTTCAAGGCTTGTGGATTCGCCGGTGGAAAGCTTAGTCTTGTTTTTGGTGTCTTCCGGGTAGTTGCAGTATTCGCTGACGGCGATGAGCTTGTCCCCGGCGCCCAATTCATAGATGATTTCTGTATCGGAGGGCATAAGGGAAATTATTTTTTCCGGCGCTTTTTCAAAGGTTATCTCTTTGCCCCTGCTGTCGGTGACGGTGTAGGCGGTGCCGTTAGAGCTTTCGGGACCGCCTTTTTGGCCGCAGGAAGCTAATACAAAGAGCATTGAGAACACTAAAAGAAGGGATAACAGCTTTTTCATAAAAACTCTCCTTTAAAACAGTATTTTTTGAATTTTGTCGGTGTTTCGGATATTTGTGCTGTGTCTTTCTGCCTCCTTTGCAGCAAATTCAATCAAACACTGTTTCTTCGGCAAAAAATGCCCGTTTCTCCAAGGAAACGAGCATTTTCATATGATTTGGCATTTTATTCAACCGCTCAAATCAATAGTTTACTCTTAATCCCAGAAGAAACTATCACATAAGCGGCAGGTCTACCGACTTGGCTTCATCCTCCGCGACGCCTTCCCACCCAAAAGAGCAGTGGCATTTGTCGCTTCGTCAGCTTCACGGTTACTGGGTTAGTCAAGGATTCGCACCTTGTTCCCTATTAAGCAGGGTTCTGCACCGCCATGCACTATTTGATTGTGACTTGATTATATAACAGCATTTGACAAAATGCAATAGAAAATTGAAAAACATAAACAATCCCCATGGCAAATAAAAATTTATGGGGGTGAGAATATGGGCAATGTATATGTGCTGTCCATTGACGGGGGAGGGGCAAGGGCTATTGTTTCGGCGGTGGTGCTTGAAAGGCTGGAAGGGTATTTGAGGAAAAACAGCGGCAAAAATGATATTCGGATTGCCGACTGTTTTGACCTTGTGGCGGGCACCAGTGCCGGGGCCATTTTGGCGGCAAGCCTTGTTTGTCCCGGTGTTGGCGGGAAGGCAAAGTATTCGGCTGGAGAGGTGTTAAAGCTATTCCTTGAAAATTTTGAGGGGATATTTGAAAAGCGGGCGGGTCAGTCGATAAAAACCCTTTTTGGGCTTTTGGGGGCAAGGTATTCAAACCAAAAATTAAAAGAGGTGCTGAAAAAGCACCTCGGGGATACGCGGTTGAGCCAGACAGTGACGCCCTGCATGATAACGGCCTATGACACGGAAAAGGGGGAGGCGGTGTTTTTCAGCACCTTGTCGGCTAAAAAGGGGGCGGCGCGGGACTATTATTTAAGGGACGCGGTGCTGTCTTCCGCCGCGGCGCCGACTTATTTTTCCCCGGCCCTTGTGGCGTCGGTTTCGGGGGAGAAAAGGTGCCTGATTGACGGGGGAGTTTTTGCCTCTAACCCCGCGCTGTGCGCCTTTGCCGAGGCCTTTAAGCTCCCGAAGAGCCCCGGGCCCGACAACATCAGAATTGTGTCGGTGGGGAATTTACGGGCGAGGATTAATTTAGCCTATGACACCATCAAGTCTTGGGGGGTGGCCCAGTGGGCAAAGCCCCTTTTCGACATTATCATGGACGCAAACTCTCAAACCGTGGATTATCAGCTGCGGCGCATTTATGAGGGTATAAGGAGGCCGGGGTATTACATAAGGTTTGAGCTGAAAGGGGTGGAGGATGTGCCTTCTATGGACGATGTGTCAAGCAAGGCCGTCAGCGCCCTCATTGAAAGGGGGGTTATGCTCGCGGACGAGGCGGCGGGGGCGCTTGAGAGGCTGGCGGTGGAAATTATAACTGAAAAGGGGATTTAGAAGCTGATGAGCTCGTTGTAGGTGTCGATGGCGTATTTGTCGGTCATGCCCGAGATGTAGTCGAGGATTGCCTTATAGTAGCTCTTTTCGTCTTTCGATACCTTGTAGACGGTTTCCACCAAGACTTCGGGGCGCTTTCTCTCAAGGTCCCAGTAGTCGCTGATCCAGTTGAGGAAGTTGCGGGAAAGGTTGGGGTAATATTTGCCGAGCTTTTGAATCTCTTCTTTTGTGTCTTTGCCGGCGTAGGTTTTCTTTAAGGTTTCGTAAATTTCGTTGAGCATAAGCTTTATATATCTGTTGCTGGCTTTGAGCCTTTCGTTTTGGTAGATGTATTTGTAGTTGAAATTTTTTATGGCTGTGAGGGTCCTATAGGTTTTTTCCGAAAGGGTAAGGCCCGTTTCAGGGGAGCTGTTGCGGCATAGGTCTTCAATGAGGGTGTTTATGATGATTGTGTTGTTGATGAGTTTGTCGTTTTTCAGCTCCAATATGTCGGACAGCTCCCTTAAATTATCGGTGGTGAGTATTCCTAAAGTGAGGGCGTCTTCGATGTCCCGCCCCAAATATGAGATTTTGTCGGAGATTTTGACGACGCAGGCTTCCCATGTGTAGGGGGGGTACTGGTCGGGATGGGAGTATTGGTAAAGGTCAATTGCCTCCTGCCGGGGCTTTAGGGAGTTTTGGTCAACTTCGCCGCAGTGGGAGATAATGCCGTCCCTGACTGCGTAAGTGAGGTTGAGGGGCTGGAGGTTTTTCTTGTCGTCTTCAAGAAATTCCAGATAATCGGCGAAAAACAGGCCGTTTTGCTCGTGCCAAAATTTGACCGATATGTCCCGCTGGGCGATTTGGGTGATAACCCGTTCCCCTTCGTGGCCGAAAGGCGCGTGGCCTAAATCATGGGCGCAGGAAATGGCCTTTGTCAGCTCGGTGTTTAGGCCTAAATAATTGGCGATGGTGTAGCTGACAGATTCAACATGGTTGACATGCTCGATGCGGGTGCAGATGTGGTCGTTTTGGGGGGAGTAGAAAACCTGGGTTTTGTGCTTGAGGCGCCGGTAGGCGGAGGAGTGGAGTATGCGGGTGTAGTCCCGCCAAAACTCGGAGCGCAGGTCGTTGCCCCGGGAGTAGATTGGGCGCCGGCGCTTTATCATTTGTTCCCATTTGGGGTTGCCTTCAAAAGCGGCCACACCGGAAAATTTTTTCGCCATTTCCTCACTCCCCTTTTCGTCAGTTTAGAATTCAGAGATATTGAACCATTTGCCCTCAAAGGGCGCAAGGGAAATTACTTTGCTTTGACCCTTGTCGTTGTAGACTGTGGTTTCTTGGGGTTCACCGCTGTTGTTTATAACTGCAAAGTTGCCGGTGGCAGGATAGGCGGCGCAGTCGGTGTGGACATTCGTGGTAAACCAGCGGGTTAGATCCTTTTCCATGCCAGCTGCCCATAAAATGGCGCGGTGCAGCAGCCTTGTGTTGTGGGGGGTAAAGTCAAGGGCGGCAAAATAGACGCTCCTGCCCTTGTCATATTGGTTGGCGGCAAGGACGACTTCGCCGTATTCCTCAAGCAAAATCTCGGTGGCGGGGGAGGTGGGGTAGACATTCCTTGCGCGGTTGAAATAGTAGGGGTTGTCCTTTAGGTCTTCGAGGATGAAGTGGCCATTTGCGGCGTTGGCCTTCGGTTTTACATAGGTTGTGGTAAAGCCGTTTTCCTTTTGCAGGCCAAGGACATCGGAGAGCTGGAAGAAGGAACCCTGCCGCTCGAGGGCGGTGGGTTCGTATATGCCGATAAAGCCGCCGCCGTCAGCCACAAACTCACGGATTTTGGATTGGATTTGCGGGTCGGCCCAGTTGTTGCCGCCGCTCCAAGATGTACCCTCCTTGCCGGCGTTGATGATGACCTTTATGTCCTTGTCAAGGCCTTTTTTGATGTCATCGAAATTTATAAACTCCACTTCAAAGGGCAGGCCGCTCAATATCTCTAACAGCCCTGCCGTTTCGGGGCTGTAGCCCTGCCATGAGCGCAGGCGACCCCATGCTGTGAGGACTGCCACTTTAAAGGGCGGGGTGTAGGGCTTTGTGCCGCCGATTTTGTCGTGAATGAGG
>JAKOXU010000056.1 GCA_029780875.1 Bacillota bacterium
CAGGAAGCGAGGGCAGGGACCCTGTAAAAGACTTTGAGGTCATAAACGGGGAGCTTGAGGAATACAACAAGGATTTGGCATCACGGCCCCAGATTGTGGCGGGGAATAAATGCGACCTCGCAACCGATGAGCAGATTTCAAGGTTCAGAGAATATGTGGAATCTAAAGGATATGAGTTTTATCCCATTATTGCGGCAGCGGCAAAGGGAACTTCGGAACTTATCGATGTGATTTCCGAGAAGCTGGCGCAGCTGCCTCCCATTAAGGTTTACGAGCCTGATTATGTGCCCGATGTGGAGGTAAAGGATTTCCGTGAATTTAATATCACAAAGCACGACGGCGTCTTTTTCGTGGAGGGCAAGTGGCTCCTTGACCTTATGAACAATATAAACCCCAACGATTACGACTCCATGCAGTATTTCCAGAATATACTGGTAAAGAGCGGAATTATAGACGCTTTGAAGGACGCGGGAATCAAGGACGGGGACCTTGTGAGCATTTACGATGTGGAGTTTGAGTTTATTTATTGATTTCGGGAGTGTATAAATGGAGCGGTTTTTGAATTTCAAGTGTGACGCCAACAGTTTGAGTCCTTTGACCCTTGCCTTTATCGGGGATGCGGTCTTTACTCTTTTGGTGCGGGAAGAAATGGTGTGTGCCGCAGATTCTCCAGTTTCTGTGCTGCACAACCAGTCGACAAAAAGGGTCAACGCAGCTGCCCAGTCACAAGCGGTGGGGCGCATTTTGCCCCATTTGACGGAGGAGGAGGCGGCGGTGTTAAGGCGGGGCAGGAATGCCCATACTTCCGGCACTCCCAAAAATGTTTCCTGTTCAGATTACCACAGGGCTACGGGGTTGGAGTCACTTTTCGGGTACCTTTACCTTAAAGGGGATTTTGAAAGGATTCGGCAGCTCTATTCTTTGATCAGCGGCGGCGAATAAGCGTAATAGAGGGGGCGGCGAGATTTGGCGGACCTGTTTTCAAGGGTATTTCGGGCAAAGACAAAAACAGGGGGATATTTGTTAGACGGTGCGGTATTTCTTTTGGGCAGCGTCGTTTACGCGGTGTCTGTCATTACCTTTACCGTTCCCAACAACATCGCTCCCGGGGGCGCTACCGGCATTGCCACGGTGTTTAATTTCCTTTTCGGATCTCCTATCGGGGTGGTCATTGCGGCATTAAATCTGCCTTTGTTTTTTATAGGGGCGAAAAAATTGGGGATATCGGTCATATTCAGGACAATTATCGCTACTTTGCTTATATCCCTGTTTATCGATGTGCTCTCGCCCTTTTTCCCAAAATATACGGGGAATGTGTTGCTGGCGGCTTTGTACGGCGGAGTCATTGCGGGATTTGGGCTGTCCCTAATCTATATAAGGGGGGCTTCCACCGGGGGCAGCGACCTTTTGGCACAAATCCTTGCGAGGAAATTCAGGCATGTGTCTATCGGAAGATTTATCTTGATTATTGATTTTTTTGTAATCGTCATAGCAGCTTTTGCCTTCAGGAGCATTGACAGCGCCCTTTATGCCATTATAACAATTTACACCTCCTCTTTTATAGTGGACAAGGTGATATACGGTGCGGACGCCGGTAAAATTCTTTTTGTGGTGTCAAAGCATAGCGAAACAATTGCCAATGAGATAATGGAAAAGATAAAGAGGGGGGTTACCCTCATGAATGTTAGGGGGGCTTACTCCTCCAAGGAAAACGATATGTTTGTCTGCGCCGTGAGACGGTATGAGGTTTACCTTGTAAAGGATATTATTTATTCGGTGGATCCCGGCGCCTTTATTATGGTGGGGGACGCCAGCGAGATTGTGGGAGAGGGGTTCAGGCCCCTTGAGGGAAAGAAATAAAGGGATAAACAATAAATAACCGTACCAGTAAATGGTGCGGTTATTATTTGCGTCTTTATTTTAATCAGTTGCAATCCCGGGGACATTTTTTAGCTTGGGCTCCCGTTTCAACTCTGTCTGCAACCTGTTGGTTATGCATGAGCTCTTTGTTGTCGCCTTTTTGTGTTTTTGCCTTTTTGGCTTCCTTGTTTTTTGCCAAAATCAGACACCCCCTTATTGTTTTATAGGATTATATTTTCCTTATAGGACATGATTATTCATTGGATGAATTTATTTAATTTGCGGCAATTTTAACTTTGTCCTTTCTATTTAGGTGTGATGGTATAATCTTGGCGGCGGTGGCAAAAATATTTTTGAAATTTGTGTTTCGGGGAGTGTTGGGTTTGCCTCAAAGAACAGGAAGATACACTGTCCAATTTCAAAACCGACCCGTGATAATGGGATTTTCTGCCGTGGGCGGAAAAAAGGAAGGGGAAGGGCCCCTTGCCCATGCTTTTGATGCTATATATGAGGACACCACTTTGGGGGAAAGCAGCTGGGAAAAGGCGGAAAGCCACATGCAAAGGGATGCTTTCGCAAAGGCTTTGGAGGGCGCCGGAGTGACGGCGGGGGAAATTGACTATATCTTTGCCGGGGACTTGCTTAACCAGAGCATAGGCTCGGTTTTCGGGTTAAAGGACTATATTGTGCCCTTTATCGGGCTTTATGGGGCTTGTTCCACCATGGCGGAATCTTTGGCTTTGAGTTCGGTTTTCGTGGAGACGGGTGTGGCTGAAAGGTGCGCCGCCATTACCTCTTCTCATTTCTGCTCTGCGGAGAGGCAGTTTAGGTTTCCCCTCGAATACTGCGGGCAGCGGCCTCCCAGCGCTCAGCACACGGCTACCGCTGCCGGCTGCGTGATAGTGGGGAATGAAGGTGCCGGGCCCTTTGTGGCGGCTGTTACCTTCGGCCGCATAGTTGATAAGGGGATAAAGGACGCCAACAACATGGGAGCAGCCATGGCGCCTGCAGCGGCGGCTACCATCGCGGATTTCTTCAATGATACCGGGACGGGGCCCGAGAACTATGATTTGATTATTACCGGGGATTTGAGCAAGGTGGGGACTGACCTGTTGATTGAGCTGCTCAAGAGGGAAGGTATAGATATTTCGGACAAGCACGCGGACTGCGGAATAATGCTTTATGACATCGACAAACAGGATATGCACGCGGGAGGTTCGGGGTGCGGCTGTTCCGCCGCGGTGCTGTGCACCTATGTTTTGCAGAATATGAGAAAGGGAGCTTTAAATGAGGTGCTATTCATAGGGACGGGAGCTTTGATGAGTCCTACCAGCGCTCAACAGGGTGCAAGCATACCTTCCATCGCACACCTTGTGCATTTGTCCACGAAAAAGGAGGCAGACTGATGGACTATCTGAAGGCTTTTTTGGTGGGTGGAGCAATTTGCCTTATCGGGCAGGTTTTGATTGATGTGACTAAATTGACGCCGGCAAGGATACTTGTGTCCTATGTTGTGGCGGGCGTGATTTTGACGGCAGTAGGGCTATATGAGCCTTTGGTTAAATGGGCGGGGGCGGGGGCTACCGTTCCTCTTACGGGATTTGGCTATTCCCTTGCCAAAGGGACCATCGAGGGGCTCAAAGAGCATGGATTTATCGGAGCTTTTTCGGGAGGGGCCACCGGCACTTCTGCCGGGATTGCCGCGGCGGTGTTTTTTGGGCTGGTTGTGGCAATAGTGGCAAGGTCAAAGGATAAGTAATTTGGATTAAATGAAAAGAAGGAGGGCCGGCGGGGTCCTCCTTTAACTTTGAAATTACTTTGTTTTTTACATTGTCTTGAGAGGGATTTTAGTGTATAATATTTCGGTAATGAATTGAAGCAGTAAAGAGGGGTATTTGATGAGCGAAATAAAAAAAGTTGCCGTAATTATGGGAAGCGACAGCGATTTGCCCGTTGTCTCCGGCGCCGTAAAGGTGTTAAAGAGCTTTGGCGTACCCTATGAAGTTAGGGTTATGTCGGCTCACCGTACTCCAAAGGAGGTTACCGCTTTCTGCGCCGGCGCCAGAAAAGAGGGGTTTGGCGTGATTATTGCCGCGGCAGGCAAGGCCGCCCATTTGGCAGGAGCAGTGGCGGGCCAGACGGATTTGCCTGTGATAGGGATTCCCATTAAGTCTTCTACATTAGATGGGCTCGATGCCCTTTTATCCACAGTGCAGATGCCTAAAGGGGTTCCCGTGGCTACCGTTGCCATTGACGGGGCGGAAAACGCGGCGCTACTCGCAGTGCAGATCTTGTCGGTTTACAATGAAGGGCTGGCGGAAAAGCTGGCGGAATATAAAGCGAAAATGGCACAAGAGGTTATTGAAAAAGACAAGCAACTTGCTTTGAATATTTAAGAAATTTGAGATTGGGTCGAAGGTGAAAAGATATGGTTTCTTACTCCAACGCGTATAAAAATGCCGGTGTGGATGTTACTGCAGGCTACAAGGCCGTTGAATTGATGAAAAAGCATATCACGAGGACTAACATACCGGGCGTATTATCTGGTATCGGAGGATTCGGAGGGCTTTTTCAGCCCGATTTGAGCAATATTAAGACTCCCGTATTTGTATCCGGCACCGACGGGGTGGGCACAAAGCTGAAAATTGCTTTCCTTATGGACAAGCATGATACCATCGGCATTGACTGTGTTGCCATGTGCGCAAACGATGTGGTTTGCAGCGGTGCGGCGCCGATGTTCTTCCTTGACTATATCGCCTGCGACAAGAATGTGCCGGAAAAGATTGCCGCCATAGTTGCCGGCGTGGCGGAAGGCTGCGTACAGGCGGGCTGCGCCCTCATCGGCGGAGAGACCGCCGAGATGCCCGGGTTTTATCAGCGGGACGAGTACGATATCGCCGGCTTTTGCGTCGGGATCGTTGATAGAGACAAAATTATTGACGGCAGTGATGTGAGGGCCGGGGATGTCATTATTGGGATAGCGTCCTCCGGGCTTCATTCCAACGGCTATTCCCTTGTGAGG
>JAKOXU010000091.1 GCA_029780875.1 Bacillota bacterium
AGACAAAAATCCTGTCGGGAAACCGACAGGATTTTTTTGTTGATATAAAAAGCTGCGGTGGGTGGGGTGCCCATCGCGGTTTTTATTTTCAATAGCGCTAAATTGTTGATTTTTGCCGTAGTGAATGGTAAAATACATTGATATTGTAATACTAATATTGGCAGAGTCTGATTTAGGAGTGAATGGTGATGGCAAAAGAGCTTGCAAAGACTTATGATCCCAGAGAAGTGGAGGATCGGATATATAAATATTGGCTTGAGGGTGGATATTTTCATGCCGAGATTGATTACGACAAAAAGCCCTATACAATCGTAATTCCGCCACCCAACATTACGGGACAGCTTCATATGGGACATGCCCTTGACAATACCTTGCAGGATATTCTCATTCGCTGGAGGAGAATGCAGGGGTATTGCGCCTTGTGGCTGCCCGGTACCGACCATGCTTCCATTGCCACTGAGGCCAAAATTGTGGAGGCGCTGGCTAGGGAAGGCCTGACGAAGGAAGAAATCGGGCATGAGGCCTTTATGGAAAGGGCTTGGGCATGGAAGGAAAAGTATGGCGGGAAGATAATTGAGCAGCTAAAGAAACTGGGTTCCTCCTGCGACTGGGAGCGGGAGCGTTTTACCCTTGACGAAGGGTGCAGCAGGGCTGTTCGGGAGGTCTTTGTAAGGCTCTATGAAAAGGGATTGATTTACAGGGGTGAGCGCATCATCAATTGGTGCCCCCATTGCTTGACTTCCATTTCCGATGCCGAAGTGGAATATGAGGAAAAGGACGGGAATTTCTGGCATATTAGGTACCCGCTGACCGATGGCAGCGGATATCTTGAGCTTGCCACCACCCGGCCAGAAACCATGCTGGGGGATACTGCTGTGGCTGTTCATCCCGAGGATGAGCGGTATAAAGCCTTGGTAGGCAAGACCGTCACTTTGCCTCTTGTAGGCAGAGAGATTCCCGTTATTTCCGATGAATATGTTGACCCCGAATTTGGTACCGGCGTTGTAAAGATTACTCCCGCCCATGATCCCAACGACTTTGAAGTGGGGTTGCGGCACAATCTGCCCGTGATTAATGTGATGGACGATAAGGCCGTTATCAACAAAGATGGCGGCAAATATACAGGGCTTGACAGGTATTCCGCAAGGGAGCAGATTGTAAAGGACTTAAAAGAGGGCGGATATCTTGTCAAGGTCCAGCCTATAAAGCACAATGTGGGTGCTTGTTACAGGTGCGATACCGTAACCGAGCCGAGGATTTCCATGCAGTGGTTTGTCAAGATGAAACCTTTGGCGGAGCCCGCCATCAAGGCTGTCAAGGAGGGGGATATAAAGTTTGTCCCCAAAAGGTTTGAAAAGATTTATTTTAACTGGATGGAGAATATCAAGGACTGGTGCATATCCCGGCAGCTTTGGTGGGGACACCAGATTCCTGCATGGCACTGCGGCGACTGCGGTGAAGTTACCGTTGCGAAGGACACGCCGGCAAAATGCCAAAAGTGCGGAAGCGAAAATATAACACAAGATCCCGACACCTTGGACACTTGGTTTTCTTCTGCTTTGTGGCCGTTTTCCACCTTGGGCTGGCCCGATGAGACCGAGGATTTGAAATACTTCTATCCCACAAGCACATTAGTTACTGCCTATGACATCATTTTCTTCTGGGTGGCGAGGATGATTTTCTCGGGCTTGGAGCATATGAGCAAAAAGCCCTTTGATACCGTGTTTATCCACGGGCTTATCCGCGACGCTCAAGGCAGGAAGATGTCTAAATCTCTCGGTAACGGCATTGATCCCATTGAAGTCATTGAAAAGAGCGGTGCCGATGCTCTGCGCTTTGCTCTTGCTACCGGTAACAGCCCGGGAAATGACATGCGCTTTTCCATTGACCGCATTGAGGCGTCGAGGAATTTCGCCAATAAAATATGGAACGCTGCCCGCTTTATACTCATGAATATTGGGGAAAATAAGGTGGAGTTTGGGCTTCCCGAGGAGTTGTGCCTTGAGGATAAGTGGATTTTGAGCCGGTTTAACAGGCTTGTGCCCGAGGTTACCGAAAACCTTGAGAAGTTTGAGCTTGGGATTGCCTTGCAGAAGGTTTATGACTTTATTTGGGATTTGTTCTGCGACTGGTATATTGAGATGACAAAGTCTCGTTTGCAGGAGAAGGGCCAGGAGGCTGAAAACGCCATCAGGGTTTTGGTTTATGTTATGTCCAATACACTAAAGCTGCTCCATCCCTTTATGCCTTTCATTACAGAGGAAATATGGCAGGCTTTGCCTCATCAGGGTGAGTCTATAATGGTTTCGCCTTGGCCCGTTTATGATGAGAGCCTTGACTTTGCTAAAGAGGAAAAGGAAATGGAGCGCATTATGGAGGCTATCCGTGCTATCCGCAATAGGAGAGCCGAGATGAATGTGCCGCCATCTAAAAAGGCAAAGCTGTATATTGAAACTGACTATAAGGACACTTTCAAAGCGGGAGAGGCCTTCTTTGTGCGGCTGGCATCGGCGTCAAGCGTTGAGGTGGGCGACTCCTTTGATATTGGCGAAGCCGTCAGCATTGTGACGGGGGACGCCAGAATCTATATCCCCATGGAAGAGCTTATTGACAAGGCTGCCGAAATTGCCCGGCTGCAGAAGGAATTGGATAAGGCGAAAATGCATCTTGAGCAGGTAACGGCACAGCTCAATAATGAGGGTTTTTTAAAGAAGGCGCCTGAAAATGTTGTGGCGTCACAGCGGGAGCTTGCTGCCCAGCTTGCCGAGAAAATTTCAATGCTGGAGGACAGCATAAAGGCTTTGTCATAACTGCATTTTGGCCCATATGGGCGAAGGGAATGCTCGAAAAGATGGACTATTGCGACGCTCTAAAGTATATCCACAGTCTTATGCGCTTTGGCTCCCGTTTGGGGCTGGAGCGCATTGGCGAATTATTAGAAAAAATGGGGAATCCCCAAAATAAATTGAAGTTTGTCCATGTTGCCGGAACCGACGGCAAGGGCTCAACCTGCAACATGATAGCTTCCATTTTGACGGAGGCAGGGTATAAGACCGGCCTTTACACTTCCCCTTATGTGGTAGATTTTTCCGAAAGGATGCAAATTGACGGGGCGTCCATCAGCGGGGAAGAGCTCGCAGGTTTGGTGGAGCGATATAAACCTTTGGTTGACGAAATGGAAGGGCGGGGGTTGTCCGTTACCGAGTTTGAGCTGATAACCGCCCTTGCCTTTGCTTGGTTTGCGGAACGGGGATGTGACATAGTGGTGCTGGAAGTAGGACTCGGAGGCAGGTTTGACGCCACTAATGTGATTGACACGCCTTTGGTTTCGGTTGTTACCTCAATTTCCATGGACCATACCGATGTTTTGGGGGATACCATTGAAAAAATTGCCTTTGAAAAGTGCGGTATTATCAAGGAGGGCGGCGTTACTGTCACCAATTCCAATCAGGATGCCGACGCCCTTGCCGTTATTATGCAACAGGCGGCCTTGAAAAATAACAGGCTGCATGTGGCCAATGTTAGAGCCTTTAATGTGTTAAGGCACGGTTTTTTTGGAATTGAAGCTGAATTTGACGGGATGCGGCTGCATATCCCTTTGTGCGGACTGCATCAGGTTGAAAATGCCGCAAACGCCCTTGAAGCGGTAAGGGTGCTGAAAGAAAAAGGGTTTGAGATAACCGGGGAGCATATTGTAAAGGGGCTTGAGAAGGTAAGGCTATATGCCCGAGTGGAGGTTCTTTGCCGGGAGCCTCTCGTCATATTGGATGGAGGCCATAACAAAAAAGAGGTGGGCGCCTTGGCTCGGGTTTTGGATGAATATGCTGAAGGCAGAAATGTCTTTGCGGTTGTCGGAATGCTTGCCGACAAAGACTATCATTCCGCCCTTGAGATGCTGGCTCCCCTTTGCTCAGGGATTATTGCGGTGTCGCCCAATAACCCCAGGGCTTTGCCTGCCCCGGAGCTTGCAAGGGCAGCGGGGGAGTTTTGCGGGAATGTGCGGGAAGCAGACAGTTTGGACGACGCCTTGCGGGAAATTTATGAAATGGCGGGGGTTAAAGGGCTTATAGTCATTTGCGGGTCATTATATCTGGCGGGGGAAATCAGGGGAAAAGCGATAAAATTCTTCACCGACATACAGAAAAAAACATAATTTGACTTCAAAATTCGCATGAAAAAATTTCCAAAATACCTTATCCTTTTGGGTAAGGTATTTTTTTATGGGTTTAAGGGAAAGGAAGGCTGGATTATGGACTTGAAAATTGAAAGCAAGGACAATGCGGTTACGGTATATCTTACGGGTGAAATCGACCATCACAGAGCCGCTGATATAAGGGAGAAAATTGATATGGCTATTGAAAGGATAAGACCCCCGATGCTTTACCTTGACTTTGGCGGGGTTACATTTATGGACAGCTCGGGCATTGGGCTGGTTATGGGAAGGTACCGCGCCATGCAGTTGATTGGAGGAAAGCTGATAGTCAGAAATATAAATCCGCAGATAAAGAAAATTATGAGGCTTGCGGGGCTGGAAAAGCTATCGGTCATGGAAAAAGGAGGCGTAACAAATGAAGCCAATTAATGAGATGAAGATTAGTTTCCCAAGCCGCTCTTCCAATGAAAGCTTTTCAAGGGTTTCTGTGGCGGCCTTTGTGGCCCAGCTCGACCCGACTTTGGACGAGCTGGCGGACATAAAGACGGCGGTATCGGAGGCTGTGACAAACTGCATTGTCCATGCCTATAAAGAAAAGATCGGGATGGTTTACATAACTACTTCCATATACCCCGACGGGCGGGTGAGGATAAAGGTCAAGGACAAGGGCTGCGGGATTGAGGATATTGAGCAGGCCATGGAGCCCCTTTTCACTACCGCCGCCGGGGAAAGGGCAGGGCTGGGCTTTGCCGTGATGCAAAGCTTTATGAACAAGCTGAAAGTTTATTCGAAGGTTGGGAAAGGCACTACCGTAATCATGGAAAAGAAGTTGACGCCGAGGGAAAATGGATAAGAAAGACCGAGAAAAACTCATACGCGATAATTTCGGGCTAGTACACTCGTGCGCCCACAAACTAAAGGGTCGCGGCATAGAGTACGACGACCTTTTTCAGGCGGGCTGCATCGGGCTGATTAAGGCTGCCGACAATTTCGATGAAAGCAGGGGGCTGCGGTTTTCTACATACGCTGTGCCCGTGATTTTGGGCGAAATGCGGCGGCTTTTCAGGGACGGCGGCACCGTCAAGGTAGGGCGTAGTCTGAAAGAACTTTCTCTTCGTGTTATCAAGGAGCGGGAACGGCTTGCCCATCAAAACGGTAGGGAGCCCAGCGTTTTTGAGCTGGCCGAGGTATTGGAGATGGAACCTTCCGAGGTGGCCGAGGCCTTGAGCGCCTCCATGCCTCCCATTTCCTTGCCGGAAAGTGAGGAGGAAGGGGGAGGGCAGACCGATATACCTGTGCCGGCGCCCGACGAGGATCTGGCAGACCTTTTAGCCCTCAAGGAGGTGGTGGGGACGCTGCCTCCGAGGGATAGGACTTTGATCATACTGAGGTATTTCGGCAGCAAGACCCAGTCCCAGACTGCCGAGGTCATGGGCATGACTCAGGTGCAGGTGTCGAGGCGGGAAAAGGCTATACTAAACGAGCTAAGGAGGATGCTGACGGGGTGAAACCTTATTTTTCCTTTGCTACTTTACTTTTATAAGTTAATGTGATAAAATACGGGTAAAGGCTGCAAGGGAAGTGAGGTAAGGTTTATGTATTCCAGAATAAAAGATGAGAATGTAGATTATCTGGTCAAGGCCCTGTTGTGCCTTGAGAATGAGGAAGAATGCTATAAGTTTATTGACGATTTATGCACCGTCCCAGAGATAAAAGCTATGGCCCAGCGGCTTGTTGTTGCAAAGATGCTGCATGAAAAGTATGGTTATAATGAGATTGTAAAAAAGACGGGGGCTAGCACAGCTACCATCAGCAGAGTTAACCGCTCGCTAAACTATGGCTGTGATGGGTACAAAATTGTATTTGATAGGTTGAAATGAGTATTTATTCGGCGTTTGCAAGGTTTTACGATAGGCTGACCTTTAATGTGGACTATAATGGGCTGGCCGATTATTTTTCGAAGATGTTCGAGCATTTTGGGGCCGAGCCCTCTTTAGTGCTGGATTTGGCTTGTGGTACGGGCAGCCTTGCCATTGAGTTGGCGGGGAAGGGTTACGATGTCATCGGTGTGGATGCTTCCAGCGAGATGCTGTCGGTAGCGAGGCAAAAGGCGGATGCTGCGGGGCGGGATGTTTTGTTTCTAAATCAAAAGATGCAGGAGCTAGACCTTTTTGGCACCGTTGACTGCGTGGTTTGCTCCCTTGACAGTATAAATCACATGACTTCAGTCGAGGATGTGCAGGCGACTTTTGAAAGGATCTCCCTTTTTTTGAACAAGGGCGGGCTCTTTGTATTTGATGTAAATACAGTTTACAAGCACCGGAAGGTTTTGAGTGGTGCTACTTTTGTCTATGATTTGCCTGAGGTATATTGCGTATGGATAAATGAGCCTGTCACAAAGGACAATGTTGTGAAGATGCACCTTGACTTTTTTGTGGCTTCGGGTAATGGGTATATAAGATATGGGGATGAGGTTGTAGAGAGAGCGTATTCGGTTGAGGAGATTTCCGGTATGCTTGAAAACGCGGGGCTTGAAGTTGCTGGCGTGTTTGAGTATCTGACGATGGATAAGCCGAGGGGAAATGCTGTGAAGATTGTCTTTGTTACAAAAAAGATGTAATTGCAATAACCCTTTGATTATAGCTTGAAATTGCGGTATTTGTTTACAGTGAGATTATTATATGTAATATATGTATAGGGGCATATGCTCCTATATTTTTTTCAGCGGGGGATTTTTGACATGAAAAAGATTGTTGTGGCAATGTTATTGTTTGCTATTATTGCTAATTTGACGGCCTGCAATATAATTTCCGATTCAAATTTGTCTTCATCAGAAACTGGTGTTGTTAAGCAAGTTGCATCGGACGAGGTTTTGAAAATTAATAAAGAAATGACAAGCAAAGGATAATGGATTTGCTTGGTGAAATGGTATTCAAAACCGGTGCACAGTCATTGTTTTTATATATAGTTGACGGCAAACAGTATTTGCAAAGATTTTCGGAGCTTGATGATCCTCTTGGATTATCGGGAGAGGAAATTCTTGAAATCATAAATAAGCAAAATGCCGAAAATCCGCCGAAGTTTATTTTAGTCACAGATGCTGTAGAAAACTTAATAACAGTCCCGGCGGGAGACGACTCGTTTGTTATAATTGTGTTTGCCGATTCAAATTATATCTGGGTCAGTTTTGAAGCCGGGAGGTTAACTTTCAGATATAATATTAAAGACAATAAGATTGACAAAGCCTTGGATTGCCGCAATTTTATTTCCTATTATGTTCAGGATAAGGCGAGTGTCAGAGAAATCTTTAAAGCTGATGGAAAAAAGGCGGTTTTATATCTTTCGACTTTGGTGATTATAAAGATTTTTTAGAATATAGAAAACATTTCGCCTTTGAATATACGATAATATTGAATCTGATAATTAAACGGTGTCGCTGTTGTCTAAAGGATTTGATGAATCAAAGCTGTCGACCAAAAGCGAGGGCTATAAGGCGATTATATTGAGGAAGAATATGGGGATGCTCAAAAAAGTATAGCGAATTTATTGAATCTTATCCTTCCTTGCCCAAAGCGGCGTTTAGTACCGGTGTTGCTCAAATCAATGAGGATAGATTTTTCGTGTTAGCCGGTGAAGGAACTCCCTGGATGAAATATTCTGATATTTAATTTGCCAAAGTTGATGTAAAACAGGGGAAAATTATACAAGAATTGGCGTTTGGTTCGGTGGGTGAAGAATAGTTTTCAGTGGTGAGTAAGATTTTGGTGTATTGTGAAATATAGGATTCTTTACGGTAGTAGTTTCCCGCCGGACACTGGATTTCAGCGTTTCGGCGGCTTAATTTTTTTATATCAATATTTTTAAAACATTTATATTTTCCTGTTGACAACTGCCCCGTTATTTGATAAAATTTATCACGCTGCTGATATAAGGCAGCGATGATGGCAAAGGGGAGCATAGCTCAGCTGGTAGAGCACTTGCCTTACAAGCAAGGGGCCACAGGTTCGAGCCCTGTTGTTCCCACCACGTGGCCCGGTAGTTCAGCTGGTTAGAACGCTAGCCTGTCACGCTAGAGGTCGACGGTTCGAGCCCGTTCCGGGTCGCCATCTGCCTCTGTAGCTCAGTCGGTAGAGCAGTAGACTGAAAATCTACGTGTCGGTGGTTCGATTCCGCCCGGAGGCACCATTCGCGGATTTAGCTCATTTGGTAGAGCGCCACCTTGCCAAGGTGGAGGTAGCGAGTTCGAGCCTCGTAATCCGCTCCAGGAAAGTGGACGCTTAAAGGCAATTTAAGCGTCCACATCTGTCAATTGAGAAATGTGGCGCCATAGCCAAGTGGTAAGGCAGAGGTCTGCAAAACCTTTATTCCCCAGTTCAAATCTGGGTGGCGCCTCCATCATAATTACATTAATAAACCCTCACAAATGGCTTAATAAAGCGGTTTGTGGGGGTTTATTATTTAGTTTTTTATGCTCTTTATATTATATCGATGAGAATTGCTTTATCAATAATTCATTTTTTTCATTATAAACCACTTGCAAAATGGTTTAAAAAGTGATTTGATTGTAACAAAGCGGTTTATTGAAAGGAGTGATAGATAGTGTCAAAACATTAAAATTAAGTTTCCTCAATTACCACACGGGGAAACTCTATGCCATTATGTCGGATAATGAAACCATTATCTACAAAAAACTGTTAAAGAAATTATAGGTAAAATGAATGAAAAAAGAAGCAGAATACTGACTAACCAACATCAGAAATAAGATTAAATATGTTTTTGGTACAATAAAAACCGAGCGTTCCGGAACTTAAAAATCCCTGCATAAATTGGAAACTCCATTGCGGGCACCCCTGAAAAATAATACCCTTTAAGTTGTCCATACTTGAAGGGGGTAAAGAAAGGATGCTAACAATGGAGCAAATATATCGTATCAGAAACATGAAGAAATTTGAAGGCAAGAGTTTAAGGAAA
>JAKOXU010000093.1 GCA_029780875.1 Bacillota bacterium
GAGGGAGATCAGAGGGGAGATGGGGAAGGAAAAAGAGATAGAGGTGTGAGGGTTTTGGCTGAATTTTGCGCTATTGCTTTGGGGGTGGGGTGATTAAATTGGTTAGAATTTAGCACTATGGCATTGGTGAGGGTAATGATTAGCAAAAATTGTATAAAAGGGGAAAAATGTTTTGAAATGAGGGGGGAGGTTATGGTATTATATAATTATAAGTATATCAATTGGGGAGGTGAGGAAGCTTTCCGGAAAGGGTTGACGCACGCCAGAACCCTAAATTTCACGGGTGTGCCTACTGCTACGGAGGCAGAAAATTTAAAGGAGAGGTGATTTAATGAATTGGAAAAGAGCATTAAAGGACAATATTGCTACCGTGGGTGAGCTGAAAAGGCAGTTTGAGATGACGGAGGAACAAGAACAAAAGGTTTCACAGGTTGTGGAAAAATTCCCGATGTCGATACCCCATTATTATTTGTCACTGATTGACAAGGGGGACAAAAATGACCCCATCAGGAGAATGTGTGTGCCGTCCGGGTATGAGGAGGATTTGTCGGGGAGCTTTGATACCAGTGGCGAGTATGATAATACCGTGATTGACGGGCTGCAGCACAAGTATAAACAGACGGCGCTGATACTTTCCACAAGCAATTGTGCCATGTACTGCAGGCATTGTTTCAGAAAGCGCCTTGTGGGTGTCAGCGATGATGAAGTCGCGAAAAATATCGGCCTTATGACCGATTACATAAAGGAGCATAAGGAAATTAACAATGTGCTTATTTCCGGCGGGGATTCCTTTATGCTCAACAATCAGCGGATTGAGGATTATTTAAGAATTTTGACGGAGATTGAGCACATTGATTTTATCAGGTTTGGGACCCGGACTCCCGTGGTGCTGCCCGAGAGGATTACCGGGGACCCGGAGCTTTTGGAGATTTTGCAGAGGTACGGTGAGAAAAAGCAGATTATTGTGGCCACCCAGTTTAACCATAGGCGGGAGCTGACAAGGGATGCCCGGGAGGCTGTGGGTGCCCTTTTGCGGCGTAATATTCCTGTGTTAAATCAAGCTGTGCTGCTAAAAGGGGTAAATGACAGCGAAAAGGAACTGGGGCTTCTTCTAAAGGAGCTGACGGCGGCGGGGATAAAGCCTTATTATGTGTTTCAGTGCAGGCCCGTCAAAGGAGTGAAAAGCCATTTTCAGGTGCCCTTTAAAAAGGCCTATCAGATTGTGGAAGGGGCAAAGGCTATGCAAAACGGGATTGGCAAGAGCTTCAGGTACTGCCTTTCCCATGTGACGGGCAAGATTGAGATTTTGGGGATCGAGGGGGACAGGCTGTATCTCAAGTACCATGAGGCGAAGGATGAAAAGGACTACGGCAGAATCTTTGCATATAAAATCGGGGAGGATACCTCTTGGATTGAGGATGATTTTGTGCTAAACTGATTTGGCAATTCGACTTTTGGTATGGAAAGGGCTTGAGAGCGTGTATTCTATCAGGGAACGGGTTTGCGCCAGCAGGACGGGCGAAAAGGGGACTATGAGCATTCCCGGCGCCATTGATGTGATGCAGGACTGCTCGGTGCTGTGGCTTGAATCCGAGCCTTCCTTTTGGGATTATTTGAAGAGGAACGGCCTTGGCATGGTGCTGGTGTCGAGGCAGGCCGACTTTTTGCGGATGCCGAATTACGGAGAGAATATTACCGTCAGGACAAGCATTTTTAAGTGTACGAGATTCTATGGCTACCGCAACACCGTTTTGTACGGCGAGGACGGGAAGCCTTGCGTGCTGTCCTGGTGTCTGGGCTCCTTTATTGATTTAAAGAGCGGGCGGCTTGTGAGTGTCCCGGAAGAGGAATATATTAAGGTTACCGTTGACGATAAGGTTGAGATGGAGTATCTGGACAAGAAAATCGTCGTGCCGGAAATTGAGGGGCAGGTTTTTGACCCTGTGCCCGTGATGCGGTGCCATATCGATTTTAACCGGCACATGAACAACGCCAGGTACATAGAGCTGGCCTTGGAATTTGTCCCGCCGGAATTTGAGGTGAAAAGGCTGCGGGTGGAGTATAAAAGGGCGGCAAAGCTGGGGGATTTGATGTTCCCCCGGATGATTTTCGGCGGCGGGGCTTATTATGTGGTGCTGGAGGACGGGTCGGGCAGGCCCTTTGCCGTGGTGGAGTTTTCTTAAAAATTGGCGACGGTTTAATGTGGGAATGCAAAAGGATGTCGGCCTTCCCGGTTTTTTGGGGAAGCCCCCTTTTTTGGCGTGAATTTTCCTTGACTTTTTTGACCTTTTGGCGTATGTTATAATCGAGGGGAAATTGGTCCATTTCTTGAATTTGGTGCTTTTTGCCTTTCTTTAATACGGGTAAAGTTCGGCACTTTGAAAAGTGCCTTTATTGTGTAAAATTTCACGATGCGGGGAGGGATTTATATGGGAAATATGGAACTTGGCCTTGTCGATAACCTGCTGGTAGCTTTGTTTGGCATTACCGTGACAATGACGGCTTTAGCCGGGCTTTATGCCTGCGTCAGGCTCTTTTCTTTGGCTTTTGAAGGGGTTGTAAAGCCTAAAAATGCCCCAAAAGCTGAGCCTGCGACGGCTGCAGGGGCGGAGAACGGCTTCGAGCCGCAGGATATGGTGGCCTTGGACGGTTTGGATGAGGCTGAAGCTGCGGCAATTATGGCTATTGTGAGCCATGAGTCGAGTATTCCCTTGTCGGAGCTGCGGTTTAAGTCCATTAAGGCTGTAAAATAAGTTGGGGAAAAGGAAGAGTTTATATGTTTGTTGATTCCTTGGTTTCGATTTGGAAAGAGTCGGGCTTTGCCAACCTGACTTGGCAGCATTTTGTGATGCTTGGCGTGGCTTGCCTGCTGATTTATTTGGCCATTGGGAAAGAGTTTGAACCTTTGGTGCTGTTGCCCATTGCCTTTGGGGTGCTGCTGGCCAACCTTCCCCTGTCGGGATTGACGGAGGAGGGCGGGCTGCTGTTTTACCTGTCAAAAGGCCTGGAGTTTAACATTTATCCTCCCCTTATATTTTTGGGGGTAGGGGCTATGACCGACTTTGGGCCCTTGCTGGCGCGGCCCAGCAGCTTGTTTTTGGGAGCAGCGGCGCAATTAGGCATAGTCATTGCCTACCTTATCGCCGTTTTGCTCGGGTTTACTCCCCAGGAGGCCGCCGCTATAGGCATTATCGGCGGGGCGGACGGGCCTACGGCAATTTTTACTACAAACAAGCTGGCGTCCCATCTGTTGCCGGCCATAGCCATTGCCGCTTACTCCTATATGGCCTTGATTCCCATGATTCAGCCTCCCCTTATGAGGCTGCTTACCACTGAAAAGGAGCGCAGCGTCAAGATGGAGCAGCTGCGTCAGGTCAGTAAGGTAGAAAAAATCTGCTTCCCCATTATCGTGACTATACTTTGCGCTATGCTGCTGCCCTCGGTGGCTCCCCTTATCGGCATGCTGATGCTGGGCAACCTCTTTAGGGAGTCGGGGGTTGTGGGAAGGCTTTCCGATACGGCGCAGAACGCCTTGATTAACATTATCACCATTTTCCTCGGATTGTCGGTTGGGGCAAAGGCCGCGGGGACTACCTTTTTGGCCCCCCAGACCTTGAAAATCATTTGCCTTGGCCTTGTTGCCTTTTCCTTTAGCACCGTTGGCGGCATTCTCATGGGCAAGCTTATGTACTGGCTGTCGGGCGGCAAGGTAAATCCCCTTATCGGTTCCGCCGGCGTGTCGGCGGTGCCCATGGCCGCCAGGGTTTCCCAGAAAGAGGGGCAGAGGGCGAATCCCTCCAACTTCCTGCTCATGCATGCCATGGGGCCCAATGTGGCAGGTGTTATCGGCTCGGCGGTTATGGCGGGGCTTTTGATTTCCCTGTTTGGATAAAGCCGAATTTTTGAATTGAAAAAGCGAAAGGCGGGGGCCTTTCGCTTTTTTTGTTGGGGTTGGGGTTTAGGGTGGTGTGGCGGAGGGATGGATAAAATGGGATGAGTTTTTTATTTGTAATGCAGGGGAAAAGGAGAAAGGGCATAGGGGAAGGGTTTTGCGGGCGGTGGGGAGATTATAATTATTGCGGCAGATGCATAAGTTTATTTCGGTGGTTGAGCGGGTGCGATTTGGTGGCTTTAAGGGGCAAAAAGAAAGGGCGCGCTGTGAGCGCGCCCGGTTTTATTTTTCTTCGTGGTAGGATTCTTCGGTGTTGACATCCCAGATGGTGTCCTTTGTTTTTATTCCTTGTTTTACGGCCTTGACGGCTTCGATGGCTGTCAGCATGGAGTGGTCCATGTTATTGTAGCGGTGCTGGCCGTTTCTGCCGATGCAGTAGAGGTTCTCAAAGGTGTCGAGGTATTTCCTCACTTCATCGAATTGGCTGTAGGTGCCAAAGTAAGCGGGATAGGCTTTTTTGACTTTGAGCCTGTTGGCGTCGAGGACATCTTCTTTGTCGATGATGCCGATTTTTTCAAGTTCCCCGATTGCCATTTCGATAAAGTCTTTGTCGGGCATCTCCCACATTTCGTCGCCTTCGTTGCAGAAGTACTCAAGGCCGAGCCAGACGGTGTTTTCAAGGTCATTTACCATGTAGGGCGACCAGTTGTTGAAAATCTGGAGCCTGCCGATTTTTACATCCCGCTCTTGAATGTAAATCCAGCAGTCGGGGACGAGGTTGCCTATCGTCTTCATTTTGGTCTGGTTCTTTAACTTCAGCTTATTGACAAGGAGCCCGACCGTGATAAAGTCGCGGTAGGGGAGTTCCACTGCGATTTGGCGGACATTTTCGGGGACCGATTCGCCCATGCCTTCGATGAGGTCCTTTATCGGCATGGAGGAGAAATAGTAGTCGCTTATAAACTCCAGCTTTTCTCCTTCGGATTCGGCTATGATTGATTCCACTTTGCCGTCGGCGGTTTTGATTTCCGTTACCTTTGTGTTGAGCCTGATTTCGCCGCCGAGTTTTTTGACTTCATCGGCCAGAGTCTCCCAAAGCTGGCCCGGGCCCTTTTTGGGGTAAATAAACTGCTCGATTAGGGTGGTTTCCACATTCTTTTGGGATATATCTTTCTTCATGAAGGGCTTTTTGAGCATGGAGAAGATGGCCTTTGACAGGGACAGGCCCTTTATGCGCTGGGCGCCCCATGCCGCCGAAATGTTTTCGGGGGAGCGGCCCCATACCTTTGTGGTGTAGTCTTCAAAGAACATTTTGTAAAGGGGGGAGCCAAACCGGTTTATCATGAATTCCCGAAGGGATTTTTCTTCCTTTTTGAAAACGGCTGACCACATGTAGCCAAAGCCTGCTTTTATGGTGCGGCCAAAGCCTAAATTGGCGATGGTCTGGACCTTGAGGGAGATGGGGTAGTCGAAAAATTTGCGCAGATAGTAGATGCGGGAGACCCTATTCCTTACCAGCATGACCCTGTCTTCGGTTTCGGGGTCGGGGCCGCCGGGGATGAGGGGTTTTTCCCTGCCCAGTATTTTGTCGTCCTTTGCCGGGTGGCCTTGGATCGGCATGAGGTCGGTCCAGAACTTCATGACATCGTCGTTTTTGGAGAAAAAGCGGTGGCCTCCGATGTCCATCCTGTTGCCGTTGTAAACAACTGTGCGGGATATGCCGCCGATTTCGTTTGTTTCCTCAAGGATTATGGGTGTGATGTCGGTTTCGGTAAGTAGTTTATAGGCGGCCGTGAGTCCGGCGGGGCCCGCTCCTATAATGGTGGCTGTTTTTTTGCTCACTGTCCGATTCTCCTTTATTTGAATATTAATACCTTGCGCCCGATATAGTTCCATGCCAGCACCGCTACCGTTACAAATGGCTTGACAAGCAATGAGTTTCTCCCGAAAAAGTCGATTTGCAAAAGGGAAAGAATTTTTAAGCCCCCAAACATGCCGGCTTCCGTCAATAAAAGGCCGATTACGCCGATTATGACAAAAAGGGCCATGTCTTTCGGGGTCTTGCCCCTTTTGGTGCCTTTGGCAGAGGTAAAGACAAAGGTAAGGGATAAGATGTAGTTGACGGCAAGGCCCGTGCAAAATCCCATGGCCGTTGAGATTGCCACCGTCATGTGGGTGTCGATTTTAAAGACGAATTCCTCAAAAATAAAAAATACAAAATAATCAGCTAAAAAGGCGATGCCTCCTACTAACAGGTACCTGATTATTTCGTACAGCAAATCCTTTTTTCCCGTTCTGTCCATTTGCCGGCTCCTTATCCCGTGAAATTTTTTGTCAGGCGCTAATGGTAATTATATATTAAAGGGCGGCAAATGTAAACCATTGGTTAAATTTTTGAGGGGAAAGGGGCGGGTGGTTTACTTATGTAAGGGGAGATGATATAATTAGGAAAATCATCTTTCCCTAAAGAGAGGCGCTGAACTTGTCAGGAAAAGGGCAAGTGGAGGCGTTCCTCCCGTGGGGGCTGACCTTTCAAATTGCATTTAAGAAGGCCGGCGATTGTTTTCTTTCCTAAAGTGGGGGAGCAAGGGCTGCCGAAGCCCTCATTTGAATGGGGGCATGCCTTTTTAGGATTGTGGGAAAGAAAAAAGGGCTTTTTTGGGGGACTTGTTTTACTACTCTTATAAGGGAGGGCTTTTTTTGAAGGGAATTATTCTTGCCGGGGGGAGCGGCACCCGGCTTTACCCTTTGACCATGATTACCAGCAAGCAGCTTTTGCCTGTCTATGACAAGCCTATGATTTATTACCCCATGTCCACTCTCATGCTGGCAGGGATCAGGGATATTTTGATTATATCCACTCCCACAGATTTGCCCAATTTCAAAAGGCTACTTGGAGACGGCAGCCAGTTTGGAATTAAATTGAGCTATGCCGAGCAGCCTTCTCCCGACGGGCTGGCACAGGCCTTTATTATCGGGGAGGAGTTTATCAAAGGGGATAGGTGCGCCCTGATATTGGGCGACAATATATTTTACGGGGCGGGTCTTGCCGAGATTATGGCAGAGGCTATCGCCAATAAGGACAGGGCTACCGTCTTCGGTTATTATGTTTCTGACCCCCAGAGGTTCGGGGTTGTGTGCTTTGACGATAAGGGCAGGGTTTTGTCCATTGAGGAAAAGCCTAAAGAGCCCAAATCCAACTATGCCGTGACGGGGCTTTACTTTTACGATGAAAATGTGGCGGAGTATGCAAAATCTTTAAAGCCCAGCGCCCGGGGTGAGCTTGAGATTACCGATTTGAACAAAATCTATTTGGAGCAGGGCAGGCTGGATGTAAAGCTGCTGGGCAGGGGATACGCTTGGCTGGATACCGGTACCGTGGACGCCCTTTATGACGCCTGCACCTTTGTGAAGACTATTGAAAAGCAGCAGGGAATTAAGATTTCGGCGCCCGAGGAAATAGCTTTTAGGCAAGGGTGGATCAGCCGGGAGATCTTGATGGAGAGCGCCAAAAAGTACGGCAATTCCCCTTACGGGCAGTATCTTTTGCGGTGTGCCGAAGGGAAGGTCTTTTGAGGCTCCGGCTTTTTGTCGCAAAGGGCGGAAAAAAGAATTTCTGCATGGAATATTGCCTCCCTGCATAACTTTATGTAGGGAGGCGTTTTGTTATGAAGTATGTGGTTTTGACGAAAAGGACACTGCCCTTGGCCCTGATGGCCTTTTGTCTGACGGTTTTTGCCGTTGCCGCGGCGGCGCAAGGGCTGGGGTACGCCGTTTCGGTCATGACAAGGCCGAGGAGGCTGCCCATTTACTGCGTGGATAGGCAGGATAAGGTGGTGGCGCTGTCCTTTGATGCGGCCTGGGGGAATGAGGATACCGAGATGCTGATTGAGATTTTGGGCAGGTACGGGGCCAAGGCTACCTTTTTCGTGGTGGGGCAGTGGGTGGACAAATACCCGGAATCGGTAAAGGCGCTGCACGATGCCGGGCACTCGATACAAAACCATTCCAATGCCCATCCCCATATGCCAAAGCTGTCAAAGGAGAAGATGGCCGAGGAAATCGGGGAGTGCGACAAAAAGATTGAGGCTATAACGGGGAAAAAACCCTTCCTTTTCAGGCCTCCGTATGGGGACTATAACAACGCTTTGATAGAGGTGCTGGAGGAGATGGGGCATTATTGCATTCAATGGGATGTGGACAGCCTCGATTGGAAAGATGTTACGGCGGAGCAGATAAGGCAGAGGGTGACCGAGAGGGTAAAGCCCGGGTCGATAGTGCTTTTTCACAATGCGGCGAAGAATACTCCCGCGGCTTTGCCGGGGATACTGGAGGATTTGAAGGGGAAAGGGTATTCCTTTGTGCTGATTGAGGATTTGATTTACAGGGACAACTACTATATTGACCATACGGGGAAACAGATATTGAAAAAGGAGCCGTCGGATTCGCAAAGCAGCAGTGAGGGGTGAGCGCCTAAAGGCCTCGCCCTTTTTTGTGGTGCTTTTGGGGCGGTGAGGATGATTGGGGCCGGCGGGGAGGCTTTTCGGGCAGGGGGGATTTCGGGGGTGCGAAAAATTTAATTTGCTGCGGGTATGCTGATTTTTGTGCAAAATAGAGAGGCGGGGGATTCTTGAGGGGACTACAGATGGGCAAGAAAGGGTGGGTTCCCTTGCGGGAATAGGGGATGCGGGGAGTTATGTTAGAGGTGGATAATTGGGTTGAGGGGTGGCAATTCTCCGGATAGAGCGGGGATTTATAAGGGGTTTGTGGGCTTTTGAGGAAATTCGGTTTAGTTTACATAAAAAATTGTTCCTAAAACTGGTAATATTAACAAAAATCATTAACAATTTGTTGAAAATGCCAGCTTTATGGAAAAAAAGGTTGCAAATAACTTTGAATTTGTGTAAAATGTATACGATAATGTGCAAGTTGCTTAAAAAATAGGCTGCTATTTTGTTGAAAAGCTAATTTTTTTTGAAAAACTAATTTTTTATAAAGAGGGGAAAGGAATGTTTAACAGACTTTTTCAAGGTTTAGTCCGCCAGATGAGCGGGGCTGTTGACAGAACTGTTGGCATAATTGACGAAAATTCCACCATCATTGCTTGCAGCGAGATAAACAAAATCGGCGAAGTCGTCGATTTTGGTTCCCTTGACAAGAAAAATGACGGGGAAATTTTTATTTATGAAGGGTATACCTACAAGAACTTCGGAGCAAAGCAGAATCCGGCGGAGCTTGTCTTTGTGGAGGGTACCGATGAGGCGGCGGAAAAGTTTTTGTCACTCATGGCTGTGTCCCTTTCCAACATAGTCAAGTACTACGGGGAAAAATACGACAAGGCGAACTTCATCAAAAATGTGCTGCTGGACAATATCCTGCCCGGGGATATCTATATTAAGGCGAGGGAGCTGCACTTTAACCTTGACGCCAGCAGGGTTGTCTTCCTTGTCAGGGTTACTTCCAACTATGATGCGGCGATTTTTGAGGTTATCCAGAACCTCTTCCCGGACAAGAACAAGGACTTTGTAATCAATATAAATGAAACCGACATCGCCCTGGTAAAGGAAATTCACAGCAATACCACCCAAAAGGATTTGGAGAAACTTGCCCGGTCAATTATCGACACCTTGAGCTCCGAGTTTTACGCCCATTGCGTCGTAGGCATCGGCTCCGTGGTGACGGGTATCAGGGAGCTTGCCACTTCCTTTAAGGAAACGCAAATCGCCCTTGAGGTGGGTAAAGTTTTTGACAGCGAAAAGACTATTATCAGCTATAACAATTTGGGGATTGCAAGGCTCATTTACCAGCTTCCCACCACCCTTTGCGAGATGTTTTTAAAGGAGGTCTTCAAAAAAGGGTCTATTGAGTCTTTGGATCACGAGACACTCTTTACCATTCAGAAATTCTTTGAGAACAGCCTCAATGTGTCGGAGACTTCCCGCAAGCTCTTTGTGCACCGCAACACCCTTGTGTACCGCCTTGAAAAGATTAAGAAGCTGACGGGGCTGGATTTGAGGGAGTTTGACGATGCCATCGTCTTTAAAGTAGCATTGATGGTCAAAAAGTACTTGACTTCCAACCCCATTAAGTACTAACCTAAAAAGAGGGGCAAGCAGAGAGGGTAATCCGAGTTTTAAAGGAGCAATTGTTGATGATTGAATTTAAGGGAGTTCACTTAACCTATAACAGCGGAACCACGGCACTTGTGGATGTGAACTTCAGGGTTATGGACGGAGAGTTTGTCTTTTTGGTAGGCCCTTCCGGGGCCGGCAAAAGTTCCATAATAAAACTCATCATGAGAGAAATTGTGCCATCTGCAGGGGAGGTTTTGGTAAACGGGTATAACAATAAAAAAATGAAAAAGAGGCATATCCCCTATTTGAGGAGGACTATGGGGATTGTCTTTCAGGATTTCAGGCTTATACCTCATATGACGGTTTATGATAATGTGGCTTTTGCCATGAGGGTTACCGGCGCGTCAGGTAGCGCCATCAGGAAAAGGGTGCCCTATATTCTGGATTTGGTGGGGCTGTCCCACAAGGCCCGGAGCCTTCCCTGCCAGATTTCCGGCGGGGAGCAGCAAAGGGTGGGACTTGCCCGCGCTTTGGTCAACAACCCTTCCATGATTATTGCGGACGAGCCTACCGGCAATATTGACGCACAGCTGGCTACCGATATTGTGGATTTGTTTGATGAGATTAACAGGAGGGGGACCACGGTTTTGATGGTCACCCATGATACAAAACTGGTGGACAGGCATAAACACCGGGTAATTGAGTTGCGGAACGGCTGTGTCGTCTCCGATACGGGAGGTGACGCCAGATGAGGTTCAGCAGCTTTAGGTACCTTATTAAAGAAGGGGTAAAAAACATTTGGCTTAACAGGCTGATGTCTTTGGCTTCAATAGGCGTGCTGTCGGCTTGCCTGCTCATGATTGGGCTGGCATATCTTGTCTCTGTCAATATCTCCAACGCTTTGGGGTGGATGGAGAGGCAGAATGTCTTTATGGCCTATGTGGAGGAAGGCGCCGACCCCATTGAAGTGGAGCAGGTAGGCAGGGATATCCTTTCTGTGGGGAATATCGCCGAATGCGTCTTTATTTCAAGGGAGCAGGCTTTTGAAAGCGTCAGCGAATTGCTTGGGGAATATAAGTATTTGCTGGAGGAATTTAAGGAAGACAACGATTTTCTGCCCGACGCTTATAAAATTACCGTTGAGGATCTTGAGCTTTTTGACGAGACGGTGTATCATGTGCAGCAAATCGACAATGTTTCCCATGTCAGGAGCCGGCGGGAGTCGGCGGACTTGATTTTGAAGATTAGAAAGCTGGTCACCAATATCGGGATGTGGCTTTTTATCATACTTTTTGTGGTGGCACTTTTCATTATCGCCAACACTGTCAAGCTTACCATGTATGTAAGGCGCCTTGAGATAAACATTATGAAGTCGGTGGGCGCCACAAACAACTTTATAAGGCTGCCATTTATTGTGGAAGGCATTATTTTGGGGCTGTTTTCCGCCATTTTCACCTATGGTGTCACTTGGTACCTTTACAGGACCCTTGTGGTTTCCACCATGGAGGGAATGGTGGGAGGTCTTGCACCCTATGTGGTGAAGTTTTCCGATGTGTCCCACAATCTGCTCGCGGGATTTGTCATCGCGGGCGTTGTGATTGGCTGTTTCGGCGGCCTTATCTCCATTCACAGGTATTTAAAGGACGAAGGGGGAGTTTACAATGTCGGTTAAGGGTAGGATTGCGGCCCTTTGCGTCGCCATTGTGACATTCATGTGCATTTTCCTGGCCATTCCGGGAAATGTAATTGCCGCCAGCAAGGTGGACGAGTTGAAAAACAAGTACGCCGAGCTGGAAAAGAGGCAGAATACCCTCAAAAAAGAAATTGACTCTGCTAAAAAAGATGTGAATAAATATAATAAACTCCTTGATGCCATCAAGGAGCAGATGGAAAATACCATGGAGCAAATCTCCATCCTTGAGAGCAGCATCAAAGAGCTTGACCGCTCTATCGCCAAGAAGGAAAAGGAAATTGCGCAGAAGGAAAAGGAGATTTCCGAAAGCTATGGGCTGCTAAAGCAGCGGCTCAGGGCCCTTTACATGATCGGGGATGTCTCTACCCTTGAGATACTCCTCTCGGCGGTGGATTACTCCGACTTCCTTGAAAAGGCGGAATTTATCAGGCAGATTACAAAGCATGACAAGGCCTTGATTGAAAATTTGGAGGAGGAGCTGACCGAAATCAGGGAAAAGAAGGCCGAGATCGAGGAGGAGCGAAAGGAGCTCAGTTCCAATAAGGTAAAGCTCAATGTCAAAAAGGCTCAGTACATAGAGCAGAGCAAGGAAAACGAGGCAGCTCTGAAAAAGATTCAGAATAATAAGAAGGCCCTTGAAGAGCAGGAGAAAAGATTGGAAAGAGAAATGGAGGAGCTGGAGAAGGAGATTGAGCGCATACTGCGGGAGGAGATGTCCAAAAACACCCAGTATGTGGGCGGCCTCTTTACCTGGCCCGTGCCGGGATACTACCATATCAGTTCCCCCTACGGCATGAGGTGGGGCAAGCTCCACGGCGGCGTTGACATCGCTACCGGCTCCAACAAGGAAAATATTCACGGCAAGAATATTGTGGCGGCAAACTCCGGTACCGTCATTTCCGTTATAGATAAAGGAAGCTCAAGCTATGGCAAGTACCTTATTATAGACCACGGGGGCGGCGTCGCTACCCTCTATGCCCATTGCAGCGCTATCGTTGTCACAAAGGGGCAGAAGGTTACAAAGGGGCAGGTCATCGCTAAAGTAGGCAGCACCGGCAATTCTACCGGGCCCCACCTGCACTTTGAGGTCAGAATAGACGGCAACAGGGTTGATCCCATGCAGTACTTCAATAAAACCAATTAGACATTAGAGGAGATAACATGAATAAAAAAGTTTCGCTGGGTGCGGCTGTCACCCTAATGTTTTTGGCGGCCATTGTCACCTTTACCATTACCTTTACTTTCTCAACCAATTACTTTAACGAAAAACTCGCCGATGTTAAGGCAAAGGAAGCCATATACGGAAAAATCGCCGAGCTTGACCAGGTTGTTAGGGCGAACTTTATCGGGGATATCGACGAGAAGAACCTTATGGATTCTATCGCCTACGGATTTGTCGAGGGGCTGGGAGACAGGTACAGCAGGTACCTTTCCCCGGAGGAGTACAGGAAAACCGTTGAGAGCTTCCAGGGGAATGAAGTGGGTATCGGCGTTGATTTTACCGCCGACAGGGACGGGAATATCCATGTGCTGATGGTTCATCCCGGTTCCCCTGCCGAAAGGGGCGGGCTGAAAAAAGGTGACAAGATTGTTAAGGTGGAAGGGGAAAAGGTCACGGATATTGGCACTTCCGCCGCGGTGGACAAGCTCAAGGGCGAGGCAGGTACAAATGTGAGCTTTACCGTGTTGAGGCAGGGCCAGGAGATTGATGTGACAGTTACTCGCTCCAAGTTTGAGAATATGACTGTGGAGTCCCGTATGATTGGCAATGTGGGGTATATCAGGATAAAGCAGTTTAACAACAATACTGTGCAGCAGTTCAAGGATGCCTTGGACGATATTGTGGAGCAGGGCGCCGCAGGGGTTATTTTTGATGTGAGGAATAATCCCGGGGGTACCTTAAAGTCGGTGGCCGAGATTCTTGATATGTTGCTGCCGGAAGGGCCCATTATTTCCAAGACCGATAAGAAAAATGTCACGACCGTGATGCACACTTCCGACAAAAACGAGGTCGAGATCAAGATGGTGACCCTGATCAACGAGCGGTCGGCCAGCGGGGCGGAACTTTTTGCCAGTGCCCTCAAAGATTATGAGAAGTCAAAGCTCATCGGGGTTACCACTTACGGCAAGGGGACTATGCAGGACTATTTTGCTTTGCGTGACGGTTCCTATGTGTGCCTTTCCATTGCAAAGTACAATCCTCCGAAATCGGCCAATTTTGACGGCAAGGGCGTGGAGCCCGACACTGTGGTGGAACTGACCCAGGAGCAAAATGAAAACTTCTATTTCCTTACCGATGAGGAAGACCCCCAGCTTCAGGCGGCACTAAAAGAGTTTTCATAAAATATTGGCACAATGCCGGTCTAACCGTTCGAAGTCATCGAGCGGTTAGACTTGAATTTGGGCAATAGTTTTTTCTCCTTAGATAGTGCGCAAAAGTTTTTTTGAAAGTAAGATTTTGAGTGCCTTTCGCATAGAAATGTAATAATCATTTTGCGGGAGGCGGATAATATGTCTTGCATAAAAACAGTCAAAAAGGGCTTGTGTTGCCTGCCCTTGAACAGGCAGGGGGCGCCCCCGGTATGGGCGGCTATTCTGCCGACATACGGCGGATTATATGCACGGAGTGTCGCCCGGATAGATTTTGGCGGGACTGCAAAAAAAGGCGTGGGACGCTATTGACACTATCAGCTATTGACACTGACGGCTGATTTAAATATAATATAGGGTATCCTTCGCAGGACACCAAAATAAGGAGGCTTTAAGACTGCTGTGAAACAAGTGTTACTTACCGATGATGGGCTCAAAAAACTTGAGGCGGAACTTGAAGAGCTTAAGACTGTTGTCAGGAAAAATATCGCCGAAAAGATAAAAACGGCCCTTTCTTTCGGTGATTTGTCGGAAAACAGCGAATATGACGAGGCCAAAAACGACCAAGCCATTGTGGAAGCGAGAATTGCCCAGATTGAGGCAATGATAAAAAATGCAAAGATATTAAATGAAAATGATGTGACGACCGATGTGGTAAGCCCCGGCTCAAAGGTAAAGCTGTTAAACCTTGGCTTTAATGAGGAGCTGACATATAAGATTGTAGGGTCTACTGAAGCTAATCCTTCTCAAGGGCTTATCTCCGACCAGTCTCCCCTCGGGCTGGCGCTTATTGGGAAAAAGGTGGGGGACGAGGTTACCGTTCAGGCGCCTGCCGGCACTATGATGTTTAAAATACTTGAAATATCCAAGTAATATAAAGCGGGCAGGAGTTTTTCACGGCTTTTGCCCGCAATTTTTGTAATAGGCAAAAGGAGTTTAGGGTAATGTCGAAAGATATGCAACTTGAAAACGAACAGTTGGAATTGTCCGAGATTTTGAAAATCAGGCGGGATAAGCTCGCGCGGCTGCAAGGCAAGGGGGAGGACCCCTATGCCATTACTTCCTATGATGTGACTGCGAAAAACGCCGATATCGTGGCCAATTTCGAGGAATTGGAAGGCAAAGAGGTATCGGTGGCGGGGCGTATCATGAGCTGGCGGGATATGGGCAAGGTCAGCTTCATTGACCTGCACGACGCTTCCGGCCGGATACAGGTTTATATTAAAATTGACGATGTGGGGCAGGAGCAGTATGAGAACCTTGCCAACTTCGATATTGGCGATATCGCGGGGGTAAAGGGGACCGTCTTCCGGACGCGGAGGGGGGAAATTTCCATACACTGCAGCGGGATTACCATGCTGGCAAAGTCGCTGCTTGTGCTGCCCGAGAAGTGGCACGGACTAAAAGATACCGATATCCGCTACCGGCAACGGTACCTTGACCTGATTGTCAACCCGGAGGTCAAGGATACCTTTGTAAAGCGCAGCAGGATTATTTCCTCAATTCGGCAGTACCTTGACTCCAAGGGCTTTATGGAGGTGGAGACCCCCATTTTGAACACCATTCCCGGGGGGGCTAACGCCCGGCCATTTATCACCCACCACAATACCCTCGACATTGACTTGTATTTGAGGATTGCTCCCGAGCTGTTCCTCAAGAGGCTGATTGTGGGGGGCATGGAGAAGGTCTATGAAATCGGGCGGCTCTTCAGGAATGAGGGGATGTCGGTAAAGCACAACCCCGAGTTTACAGCCATTGAGGTTTATGAGGCCTATAACGACTATAAGGGCATGATGGATTTAGCCGAGGATATGATTGTCACCATCGCAAGGAAGGTATGCGGCGGCGACAAGGTTGTGTATCAAGGCGAGGAGATTGACCTTACCCCGCCTTGGAAGAGGATTTCCATGATTGAGGCAGTTAAGGCCTATGCCGGCGTGGATTTTGATGAGTTCAGGCTGGACCATGAAAAGGCAAGGGAAGCGGCCAAGAGCCTTGGCGTGGAAGTTGAGAAGAATGACAGTTGGGGCGAGGTGCTCAACAAGGTATTTGAGGAGAAGGTGGAGGAGCACCTTATGCAGCCCACATTTATTATCGATTATCCCGTGGAAGTGTCGCCCCTTGCCAAGCGAAAGGCTGACAGGCCGGAACTTACCGAGAGGTTTGAGCTCTTTATCTGCAGGCGGGAAATTGCCAATGCCTATTCGGAACTCAATAACCCCATTGACCAAAAGGAGCGATTTTTGCGGCAGGTGGCACTCCGTGAAGGGGGAAATGATGAGGCCAGCATGATGGATGAGGATTTTGTCACTGCCCTCGAATACGGCATGCCGCCTACCGGCGGGCTGGGGATTGGCATTGACAGGCTTGTCATGCTGCTGTGCGACCAAAGCTCCATCAGGGATGTGCTGCTATTCCCCACAATGAAACCAAAGGAGTAATCTTTTTAGGGGGGACAAGCCTTGGCAGGAGATTGGAAAAAGAAACTGGATAATTTCTGGTACTACTACAAGGGCTGGGTGATTTTCGGCATTTGCGCCGTGGTTTTTATCGCCGTCGCCATAGCCTATAATATCGTGACCCATGAGGATTACGACTATAAAGTGCTGCTTGTGACCGATGAGTTTGTCCCCGACACTTTGGGTGCGACGGGCGTAAATGAGATTTACAGCCTGCGGCAGGCCCTTGAAAAGTACGGCACCGATTTAAACGGCGACGGGGAAGTAAATGTGGAAGTGCTCTTTATCTCGAGCAAGGATGGGGGCATGTATAACCATACCGGCGCCACAATGGAGCTTATGACTACCATTAAGCTGGGGCAGGTAATGCTCTATATCTCCGATCAGGTGATGTATGAGGAAATTTTGAAAACAAACGCGGCGGAGCCTATTGATACCCCGGCGGGGAAGGAAATGGGCTTTAACTGGAAGGACAGCCGGTTTAGGAAAAGCCCGGGGCTCGAGCGGTTCCCCGACGATATGTATTTTACCGTGCGGGTGATAAGCGAGAATATAAAGAATATCAAGGGCGTGGAGAAAAGGCAAAAGCAGGCAAAGGAGCTGCTCCACAACATTATGTTTGATATTGAGAAAATTCAGGATTAGAAAAGCAAATTAGTCTGCCGGGTCGCCGGCGTGAAGGGAGCATGTTGTATGAGAAGCGATAATTTGAAGGTCGGGGCGGCCAGGGCTCCCCACAGGTCGCTGCTGAAGGCTTTGGGGATTACCGACAGCGAGATGAAAAGGCCCTTTATCGCTGTTGTAAATTCCGTTAACGACTATGTGCCCGGGCATACCCATTTGAGGGAAATCGGCGAGTGCGTCAAGGCGGGTATCAGAAACGCCGGGGGCGTGCCCTTTGAGTTTTCCACCATCGGGGTGTGCGACGGGCTTTCCATGAACCATAAGGGCATGAAGTATTCCTTGGCCTCGAGGGAGCTTATCGCCGACAGCATTGAGGTGATGCTGACAGCCCACCCGCTGGATGCGGCGGTCTTTATCCCCAACTGCGACAAAATCGTGCCGGGAATGCTCATGGCTGCGGCAAGACTGAATTTGCCCTGCATATTTGTCAGCGGCGGGCCTATGAGCGCCGGCAGGTTCAGGGGCGGGCGGATCAGCCTTAACGATATGTTTGAGGCGGTAGGCGCCTGTGCCGCGGGTAAGCTTGACGAGGATACCCTTTATGAGATGGAAAATTCCGCTTGTCCGACCTGCGGGTCTTGTTCCGGCATGTTTACCGCGAACTCCATGAACTGTTTGACGGAAGCGATCGGACTTGCGCTGCCGGGGAACGGGACTATTTCCGCTGTGTCTTCCGCCAGAAGGCGGCTTGCCAAAGAGGCGGGGGAGCGGGTGGTGCAGCTCCTCGAGGAGAATATAAGGCCCAGTGATATTTTGACGGAGAAGGCCTTTGAAAATGCCCTGAGGTGCGATATGGCGCTGGGGTGCTCCACCAATACCGTTTTGCACTTGACGGCTATCGCCCATGAGGCGGGGGTTGACCTTGACCTTGATTTGATTGACAAGATAAGCCATGAGACGCCCCAGCTTTGCAAGCTAAATCCCGCAAGCTATGTCTTTATCGAGGATTTGGACGAAGTGGGCGGGATCCAGTCGGTGATCCGGGAGCTTGACAAGGGCGGCCTTATTAACCGCGACTGCCTGACTGTGTCGGGCACCGTTTATGAGAGGTTCTCGAAGGCGCCTGAGGCTGACGGCGAGGTTATTAGGAAGATTGACAACCCCTTCAGCAAAGACGGCGGCATTGCCATTTTGCGTGGGAACCTGTGCCCCCAGGGGGCTGTGGTCAAGAAGGGCGCCGTGGCGCCTTCCATGATGAAGCATCAGGGGCCGGCCCGGGTATTTGACTGCGAGGAGGACGCGTCGAAGGCGATACTCGGCGGCAAGATAGTGGCCGGTGACGTGGTGGTCATCAGGTACGAAGGGCCGAAAGGCGGGCCCGGTATGCGGGAAATGCTGGCGCCTACCTCTTCCCTTGCCGGGATGGGGCTGGACGATAAGGTGGCCCTCATAACCGACGGCAGGTTCTCGGGCGCTACCCGCGGTGCGGCTATCGGCCATGTGTCCCCAGAAGCGGCGGCCGGCGGGCTGATAGGGCTCGTTAAAGAAGGGGATATTATCTCCATTGATATAACCGCCCGAAAGCTGGAGCTTTTAGTGGATGAGGCCGAGATTGAGAAGAGGCGCGCCGAGTGGAAGCCCCCAGTTATGAATGTGACGGGGTATATGAAGCGGTACGCAAGGCTTGTGACTTCCGGGGCTACCGGCGCTGTGTTTGAGAAATAAGGATATATAAAGGCCGCGCTATAGGGCGCGGCCTTTTTTGTTGATGAGATAAATTTTTTTGTTTTGCTGCAACAAAATGGCAGGTTTGAGGCACTTAATTTATAGCTGAGAAAACTTATAGGTTTACGATAGTTTTTGCGAAAACAATTATAAGGAGTGGGATTTATGAAGACTTTGGCGGTACGGGTTTTGCTCTTTATGGCAGCGGTTTTGACGCTTTTTTGACTTCTGCCGGGTTTATCGTCTCGGCTGATACCGATGACGCTTTGATGATCTATGACTTTGAATATGATGATGGGGATTTGGTTGTTTTTCCTCCTGATCCGGGAAATCAGGATTGGCGCCACAGGCAGCCCTTTGACAACCGTATTAGCGCATTTCACCTCGATTTTAGGGATAATATCAGAGTCGAGGACGGAAAATTGGTACTGAAGTTTTAAGATTAGGTGAAATAACATATAAGCTGCGAGGGTTATAACCTTCGCGGCTTTTGTTTTGTGGGGGATTGGGGGTGTGGAGGAGAGGGGAGCGGATTTGGGAATTGTTTTTTGCAGGGTGAGGGTTAAATAGGGGAGAGGGCTTGTTTGAGAGGGGATATACGGGGGAAAAGGTGACGGGTTGGGTGGTATTTGGGGATAGAGGGGTTAATAATGGGGGGAGGTGCGGGGTTGGAAGTTTTTCTCGTTTGCAGGAGTATTTATGAATGGGAAAAAGAAAAAAGGTGCCGGAAATGGCACCTTAAAGGGTGTTGATATTGGGATATATGACCTTTATTCCTGCTGTTGTTCCTTTTTGGGGGCGCGAAGGTTCTGGCGGGCTTTGCGCAGTTCCGTCAAATTGTTGGTCAGTGCCTCGTCGGTGCGGCGCATTATGTCTTCCACATAGTCGTTGGCGGCTTTGCGCATGTCCCTTGCCTTTGCCTGGGCGCTGCTTAAAATGTCGTTGGCTTTGGCTTGGGCTTGCTTTACTATTTCCTCTTGGGCTACCAGCAGCTTTGCGCGCTCTTCGGCGGTGCGGACAATTGACTCGGCTTCCCGGCGGGCGTTGTTGATGATTTCGGTGCGGTCAGACACGATGTTTTTTGCCTGTTTGATTTCCTGCGGGAGGTTGAGGCGAATATCGTCGATGATGTCCCGCAGCTTTTCGGCGTCGATAAAGCACCTGCCTCCCGATAGGGGCAGCCCCCACGCGTTATCAATCATCTCATCGATCATATCCAATAATTCGTCAACATTCATTGCCCTTACTCCCTTTCAATAATCTGTTTTTTATATCCTCCAATATGCAGGAGGGGACAAAATGACTGATGTCACCGCCATAACTCGCTATTTGTTTTACTATGCTGGAGCTCAAATACAGGTTTTGTTCGCTGGTGGTCAGGAATATTGTTTCGGTGTCGGGGTTGAGCTTCTTGTTGGATAGGGCCATTTGAAATTCATACTCAAAGTCGGAAACGGCGCGAAGACCCTTGACTACGCAGCAGGCCTGCTTCTTTTTGCAGTAGTCGGCCAAAAGGCCCTCGTAACAGTCCACTTCCACATTGGGAATGTCGGCGGTGGCGCGCTTTATGAAGTCAAGGCGTTCCTCGATGGTAAAGCAGGGGTTTTTCCTCGGGTTTGGCAAAACTACCACGATTATTTTGTCGAAGAGCTTTGAGACCCGCTTTATTATGTCGATGTGGCCTAAAGTTATGGGATCAAAACTTCCCGGGCAGATGGCTGTTTTCATTTCCTTTATCCTTTCCAGTCAGTTACGGTATAGGGTGACCCGCACAGTCCCGTAACGGTAGGTGCGCAGGGTTTCAAAATTGCCCACAGACGGGGGCAGGACATCCTTATCGGAATGCTCGCATACAATGAGGCTCCCCGGGTTCATGCGGTCGGCTACGGCGTATAGGGCAGGAGGCAAAAGGTTTTTGTTGTAGGGGGGGTCCAAAAAGGCTATGTCAAACCTTTCCGAAGAGGTGCGAAGGTAGGCGTCATAGCTCATTTTGTATACCTTTGCCTTGGTATAAAAGCCTGTGTTGAGAAGGTTTTTCCTGACTGTTTCGATTGCCGTGGGGGAGTTGTCCACAAAAACGGCACCCTGCGCGCCGCGGCTCAAAGCCTCAATCCCCAACTGGCCCGTTCCCGCAAAAAGGTCAAGGACATTCTTGCCCTCGATGTCAAACTGAATTATGGTAAATATGGCTTCCTTGACTCGGTCTGAAGTGGGGCGGATGTCTTGCCCCTTGACGGGTTCCAGCCTCCGCAGTTTGGCAGAGCCAGATATAACGCGCATGCTTTTTACCTCCAACCGATAGGGGAGAAATATTATATTTATTATCACAAATTATACAACTTATGTCAACCGTTTTTTAACAAGGGAAAGGGGTTGGAAAATAAAAATCTTGTTGACTTTTGAAGGGGCGTGTAATATAATCAGTGTAAAGGTTTGAACTTTACACTCCTTGTCTTGGGAGGCGGTATATGCTGCCTCGACGGCCTTGACGATTGTTGTTCGGAGAGGGAGGGTTTGTATGGATAAGAATTATGAGATTTCTTTGCTTTTGGATTTTTATGGGGATATGCTGACGGAAAAGCAGCAGAGCATGCTCAACGATTACTACAACAACGATTTGTCCCTCTCGGAAATTGCCGAAAACGAAGGTATTACAAGGCAGGGCGTGAGAGATGCCATTCAGCGGGCTCAGGCGCAGCTCGTTGAAATGGAGGAAAAGTTAAGGCTGGTTCAGAAATTTAAGGATATGCGCCGGGATTTGGAAGAGATTTATAACTGCGCCAAGGACATTGACGCCTTTAACGACAGGTATGGGTATTCCCGGGAGATAAATGACCGGGCGAAGAAGATTATAGCTATAGTCAGGAAGCTGTTCGAGTAACCGAGGATGTGATTTTGTGGCCTTTGAAGGTCTTGCAGATAAATTGTCCGCCGCCTTTAAAAAGCTGCGTTCAAAGGGGAAACTGTCGGAAAGCGATGTAAAATCCGCCATGAGGGAAGTGCGCCTTGCCCTTTTGGAAGCCGATGTTAACTTTAAGGTGGCAAAGGAATTTGTAAACAAGGTGACCGAGCGGGCTGTGGGTGCCGAGGTTATGGAGAGTCTGACGCCGGCCCAGCAGGTCGTGAAAATAGTAAATGAGGAACTGTGCGCCCTCATGGGAGGGGAAAAGGCAAGGGTGAATTTTGCCTCGAAGCCTCCTACCGTGATTTTGATGTGCGGGCTGCAGGGCTCGGGCAAGACTACCCACGCGGGGAAGCTGGCCCTGATGTTTAAAAAGGAGGGGCACAGGCCCCTGCTTGTGGCCTGCGATATATACAGGCCCGCCGCTATTGACCAGCTCAAGGTGGTGGGGACAAAGGCGGGGGTGCCCGTTTTTGAGATGGGGACCGAAAATCCCGTCAAGATAGCAAAGGCGGCGGTAAGGCATGCCAAGGATTACGGCAACGACATTGTGATTATCGATACCGCCGGCAGGCTCCATATCGATGAGGAATTGATGAAGGAGCTTGAGGATATAAAGAAAGAGGTTGAGCCCCACGAGATCCTACTTGTGGTGGACTCCATGACGGGGCAGGATGCCGTCAATGTGGCTGAGGCCTTCAATGAGGCTTTGGGGATTGACGGAGTGGTGCTGACAAAGCTGGACGGCGATACCCGCGGCGGTGCCGCCCTTTCCGTCAAGGCGGTGACGGGCAAACCCATAAAATTTGCCGGTACCGGCGAAAAGCTGGAGGATTTGGAGCTTTTTCACCCTGAAAGGATGGCTTCCCGAATCCTTGGCATGGGGGATGTCCTAACCCTTATTGAAAAGGCGGAAAGGGAGCTTGACGAGAAAAAGGCTATGGAGCTCGTCAAGAAGATTGAAAAAAATAAGTTTGATTTCAACGACCTGCTGGAGCAGATGGAACAGGTCAGGAAAATGGGCCCCCTTAAAAATGTCTTATCTATGTTGCCGGGGATGGACAAGAAAATCCGGGATGTGGATGTGGACGACAGGCAGATTGACAGAATGGTTGCCATTATCAAATCCATGACAAAAAAGGAAAGGGAGAAGCCCGATCTTATAAACCCGTCCAGAAAGAGGCGGATTGCTGCCGGCAGCGGCACTAAAGTGGAGGATGTCAACAGGCTGCTGAAGCAATTCGAGCAGATGCAAAAACTGATGAAGCAGATGAAGGGCATGGCAGGCAAAAGAGGGCCCCGGATTCCCGGGTTTCCCTTTTAGATAATAAACCTTGTTTTGACAGCAAGGGCTGAAATGTGGAGGTGAAAAAGATGGCTGTTAAAATCAGGCTGCGCAGAATGGGCGCAAAAAAGGTTCCCATTTACCGCGTCGTTGTAGCCGATTCCCGTTATGCCAGAGATGGCCGCTTTATTGAGGAGATAGGATTTTATAATCCCCTGGAAGAGCCCTCTGTCTTTAAGATAGATGCGGAAAAGGCTAAAAAATGGATGGCTAACGGTGCTCAACCCACCGAGACGGTCAGAAAATTGATGAAGAAATTCGGCATTGAATAACAGGAGGTATCAACAATGAAAGAACTTATCGAGAACATTGCTAAGGGCCTTGTGGAGTCCCCTGACGAAGTCGTGGTAACCGCAGATGGGCCCAACGAGGACAATGTCACGGTTTATCACCTTCATGTGGCAGAAGCCGACATGGGACGGGTAATCGGCAAGCAGGGTCGCATTGCAAAGGCCATCAGGACTGTAATCCGAGCCGCCGCGAACCGCAAGTCTCAAAAAGTTATGTTGGAAATTGACTAATTGGTGAGGGAAGGGAGAGTGTTGAGCTTTCCCTTTCGTTTTGCGTGAGGGATTATGGGTAAGAGGTTTTTGGAAGCTGGGAAAATTGTGGGCACTCACGGGCTGAAGGGCGAGGTGAGGGCTCAGTCTTGGTGCGACTCCAATGAGGTGCTGGCCGGCTTTGGCTCCCTTTACCTTGACGGGGAGGGCAGGCAAAAGCTGAAGGTCGTTTCCGCTCGGGTGCACAAGAATTCGGTTATATTTAAGTTTTCGGGCATTGACTATATCGATGAGGCGGAAAAGCTAAAGGGCAGGGTTTTGTTTATCGACAGAAAGGATTTGGCGCTGCCCGAGGGCACCTACTTTATTCAGGATTTAATCGGCCTTGAGGTGTTGGACGCCGATACCGGCAAAGTGTACGGGACACTGGCGGATGTGAGCCCTACCGGGGCCAACGATGTCTATCATGTAAAAGGCGGGGACGGGCGGGTGTATTTGCTGCCCGCCGTCAGGGAAATGGTAGTGTCGGTGGAGATTGATGCCGGCTGCATGAAAGTAAGGCCCGTAAAGGGGATTTTTGAGGATGAAGATTGATATTTTGACCCTTTTCCCCGATATGTGCTATGCCGTTTTAAACGAAAGCATTATCGGCAGGGCAAAGAAAAAGGGCGCAATTGACTTTGAATGCCACAATATTCGGGATTATTCCCTTGACAGGTTAAGGCGGGTGGACGACGCCCCTTACGGAGGCGGGCGGGGCATGATTCTGCAGGCCCAGCCCATTTTCGACTGCTTTGAGGCGGTGTGTAATAAGAACGGGGTGCGGCCCCACCTTATTTACATGACGCCTCAAGGGAAGGTGCTGACCCAAAAACGGGCGCTGGAGCTGTCCAAAATGAGCCATATCGCCATACTTTGCGGGCACTATGAGGGCGTGGACGAAAGGGTAATCGAGGAGATTGTGGACGAGGAAATCTCTATCGGCGACTATGTGCTGACGGGCGGGGAGCTGCCCGCCCTTGTGCTGGCCGACGCAGTGGCGCGGCTGGTGCCGGGAGTGCTGTCCGACAGCGAGTGTTTTGAGCAGGAAAGCCATTTTGAAGAGCTGCTGGAACATCCCCAATATACCCGCCCTGCCGTGTGGAGGGGGCGGGAGGTGCCGGAAGTGCTGCTCTCGGGGCATCACGCCAAAATTGAGGAGTGGAGAAGGCAGCAGGCTTTGGAGAGGACTAAAATAAGGCGGCCCGACCTATATGAAAGGCATGTGAAAGGGGAAAAGGAGTAAAAATTGTTGAAAATTTACAAAAATTTCCGGCAGGATGTTTAGGGCTTTGATAGGATTGCGGAATATGCGCCGTTATTATGCCAGATAAAATAAAATTTTTATCAAAAACTGGTTATTTTCACTAAAATTTGCGTGATTTTTTTCGATTTCATAGTTTAGCAGGACGAATTATGTAAATCGCCCTCTAAAATGGGTGAAAATAGTTGACCTTTTTGGTGAATGTGTTTATAATTAGGTGTGGTGTTTTGTAGCTTGCGAATAAGGCAGTTTGCGAATAAGGCAGTTAAGGGGAGAGAGACTAAATGTATGTGAAAGATGTTACTGTGCAAAATCAGGTTGGTTTGCATGCGCGGCCGGCAACATTTTTCATCCAAAAGGCCAATGAGTATAAGTCTTCGATTTGGATTGAAAAAGATGAAAGGCGCGTCAATGCAAAGAGCCTTCTCTGCGTCCTCTCACTGGGGATTGTGGGCGGTACTACCATCAGGATTATCGCTGACGGTGCCGACGAAAAGCAGGCTGTGGAAGGCCTTGTCAAGCTCATTAACTCCGGCTTTTCTGATGTAGAATAGATGGTTTTAGACAATATTCGGTTGCTCTGATTTATTTCGGGGTGGCCGTTTTTAAATTTATAAGAAAATATAAATTAGTCGGAAAGGGTGCTCCGGCAAATCCGACTTTATTTTTTTGAGCTGTGCGGGTATAATTGTGGTGGTGACTTCCCCTTTGGGAAAGTTTTTTCGGGGAAGGGACTTTTGACCTTATAAAGGAGGTGGGGGAAGTGGATGAGGGCAGGATAAAGGAGCTGCGGCAGAAGGCAATAAAGCTGCCGGAGCTGCCCGGGGTGTACCTTATGCGGGACAAATCGGGCAAGATTATCTATATCGGCAAGGCAAAGGCCCTGAAAAACCGGGTGAGCCAGTATTTTTCTTCCCCCGCCCGGCACGACGAAAAAGTGCGGCATATGGTGGAGAATGTCCACGACTTTGAATATATTATCACAGACAGTGAGTTTGAGGCTTTGGTGCTGGAATGCAGCCTGATAAAACAGCATCGGCCCAAATACAATATACTTTTGAAAGACGATAAAGGGTATCACTATATCCGTGTCAGCCCGCCGCCCTGGAGGACTATAAAAGAGGCTAAAAAGATTGAGGATGACGGGGCGGAGTATATCGGCCCTTATACCAGTTCCTGGGCTGTAAAGCAGGCTGTGGAGAGCGCAAGGAAGATTTTCAGGCTCCCCGGCTGTTCCCGGAGGTTTCCCGAGGATATCGGCAAGGGGCGGCCATGCCTGAATTCCCACATAGGGCAGTGCATGGCTCCTTGCAGCGGGAAAGTGAGCCTTGAGAGGTATGAGGAGGCGGTGGAGGATGCCCTTGAGTTTCTCAAGGGGGGCAGCGCCGAGAGCATAAAGGCCCTTACAAAGCAGATGGAGGAGGCCGCCGAGAGGCTTGAGTTTGAGCGGGCGGCGGCTTTGCGGGACAGGATTGCCGCCATAAAGCGTATCGCCGAAAAGCAGAAGGTGGTGGCAAACGCCGTCAAGGAGCAGGATGTCATAGCTTTGGCCCGGCTTGGGGACAGCGCCTGTTTTGAAGTCTTCAGGTTCAAAGGTGGGTCCCTATATGACCGGGAGGAGTTTCTGCTGAAGGACATAGGGGCGGAAAAGGCGGCCCGTACCGAGTTTTTGCACCGGTACTACCATATTCGGGATTTTGTGCCGGTCCAGATTACCCTTGACGGGCCTGTGGAGGACGCGTCTCTCACGGCCCAATGGCTGTCGGAAAAGGCGGGCAGGAAGGTTAAAATTGTTGTGCCCCAAAAGGGCGAGCAGGCAAAGCTCGTGGAGATGTGCCGCAGCAATGCCGCCGAGCGGTTGGCCCAAAGTGTCGGGCGCACCTTAAGGGAGGCCGGTGCCCTCGATGAGCTGGGAAGGCTGTTGGGTCTCAATGAGCCGCCGAGGTATATTGAGGCTTATGATATTTCCAATACCGCCGGCAGTGACAATGTGGGGGCTATGGTGGTTTTCGAAGACGGCAGGCCAAAAAAGTCGGCGTATAGGAAGTTTATTATAAAGGATGTGGAGGGGCAGGACGACTATGCCTCCATGCAGGAAGTGATTACCCGGCGCCTTGAGCGGTACCTTGAGGAAAAGGATTCCGGCGAGGGGTTTGGTAAACTTCCCGACCTTATACTCCTTGACGGGGGAAGGGGGCATGTGTCCTCGGTGTTGCCCGTGGTGAGGCGGCACGGCTTTGATATACCCGTTTTCGGGATGGTCAAGGATGAGAGGCACAGGACAAGGGCTGTGGCCGCAGACGGGGGAGAGATCAGCATTGCCTCTACCCGGCGGGCCTTTACCCTTTTGTCCCAAATTCAGGAGGAAGTCCACAGGTTTGCCATAGGGTTCCACAGGCAAAGGAGAAAAAAGCGGGTCTTGGGCAGTTCCCTTTTGCAAATTGAGGGTGTCGGAGAAAAGCGGGCAAAGGCCCTCCTCAAACACTTTGGCACGATTGAAAGGATAAAGGGCGCAACTCTTGAAGAGCTGGCCGCTGTGCCCGGCATGAATATTTCGGCGGCGGAGAATTTAAGAAGGCATTTTGATGGGCGGTGAACTGCCCGTTAATATAGGAATGAGGAAAAAGCGGGGTAAAAAAATGGCTGAAGTTAAGCGGATTTTCGTTGAAAAGAAAAAGGGTTTTGACATTGAGGCTTCCCATTTGCTGAAGGATTTGAGGGATAACCTGGGTATTCGGGGCCTTATGGAAGTTCGGCTTTTAAACAGGTATGACATTTCCGGCATCAGCGATGAGGAGTTGAATTTGGCAAAGAGGATGATTTTCTCGGAGCCGAATGTGGATATTGTTTATGATGAGGAGCTCAACCTCCCCGCAGAGTACAGGGTTTTTGCCATGGAGTATTTGCCGGGGCAGTATGACCAAAGGGCGGATTCGGCTGCCCAGTGTGTGCAGCTTCTGACCCAAGGGGAGGCGCCGAAGGTGCGCAGCGCCAAGGTGGTTGCCCTGAAAGGGGATATCTCCGACGGGGATGTGGAGAGGGTTAAGGATTATCTTATTAACCCTGTGGAGTCGCGCCTTGCTTCCTTTGAAAAGCCCCCTTCCCTTGACCTTGAGGTGAGCGTGCCCGAGGATGTGGCGGTGATGGAAGGCTTTACAAAGCTGGATGGGGAAGGTGTCATGCGGCTTTGGAAGGAGCTCGGCCTTGCCATGACGGCCGAGGACCTTGCCTTTTGCCGGGATTATTTTAGGGATGTGGAGAAAAGGGATCCCACCATTACCGAAATCAGGGTGATTGACACTTATTGGTCCGACCACTGCCGGCATACCACCTTTTTGACAAGGCTGGACAGCATTGAAGTTGAAAAGGGGGAACTGGCGGCGCCCATTGAGGAGGCATTGAAAGCCTACCATGAGGCAAGGCGGGAAGTATACGGGGAGACCGACAGGGCAGTGACCCTTATGGATATTGCCACCATGGGCATGAAGTTATTAAAGAAGCAAGGAAAATTAAGCGACCTTGATTTGTCGGATGAAATCAATGCCTGTTCCATTGAGGTGCCGGTGGAGATTGACGGCAAGGTGGAGACTTGGCTTGTGCAGTTTAAGAATGAGACCCACAACCACCCCACCGAAATCGAGCCTTTTGGCGGGGCGGCTACCTGCCTTGGCGGGGCGATACGGGATCCCCTTTCCGGGCGGGCTTATGTCTATCAGGCCATGCGTGTGACAGGGAGCGGCGACCCCCGCACTCCCATTGAAAAGACCTTGCCCGGGAAACTCTCCCAAAGGAAGATAACCGTAGGGGCGGCCCAAGGGTATAGTAGCTATGGCAATCAGATAGGGCTTGCCACCGGGCAGGTAAATGAGATTTACGATGAGGGATATGTGGCAAAGAGGATGGAAATAGGCGCCGTTATCGGCGCTTGCCCGAAGGAGAATGTAAAGCGGGAAAAGCCGGCGCCGGGGGATGTCATCGTGCTGCTGGGTGGCAGGACGGGAAGGGACGGCTGCGGCGGAGCTACCGGCTCGTCCAAGGCCCATACCCAGGAGTCTACTGCCCTTTGCGGGGCAGAGGTGCAAAAGGGCAACCCGCCTACCGAGCGGAAAATCCAAAGGCTTTTTAGGAATCCCGAAGCCAGCCGGCTTATCAAGAAATGCAACGACTTCGGCGCCGGCGGGGTGTGCGTTGCCATTGGGGAGCTGGCCCCCGGGCTTGAGATTGAGCTTGACAAGGTGCCCAAAAAGTACGAGGGGTTGGACGGCACCGAGCTTGCCATATCCGAGTCCCAGGAGAGGATGGCGGTAGTGCTGGATGCCTGCGATGTGGAAAAGTTTATCGAGCTTGCAAACCGGGAAAACCTTGAGGCTACTCCCGTGGCGAGGGTGAGCGAAACTCCGCGGCTTGTCATGCGGTGGCGGGGCAAAAAGATTGTGGATATAACCCGCGCCTTCCTTGACACAAACGGGGTGCAGCAGCGGGCCCGGGCCATTATTTCCGCTGTGGACCCGGCGGGGAATTATAGGGAAAGGGTGCCTCGGGAGATTGAAGGAAAGGAAATCGACAGGGCTTTTAAAGATAACCTTGCAAGGCTGAATGTGGCGGCCCAAAAGGGGCTTGTGGAAATGTTTGACAGCACCATCGGCGCGGGAACTGTGCTAATGCCCTTTGGTGGTGCCCATCAGTTGACGCCCGAGGAGGCCATGGTTGCCAAAATCCCCTCCCTCAAGGGGGAGACTGATACCGCTACCGCCATGAGCTTTGGGTTTATGCCCGGTTTGTCCCGGTGGAGCCCCTTCCACGGGGCGGCCTATGCCGTGGTGGAGAGCTTGTCCAAAATAGCGGCGGTGGGCGCGCCGGCCTTGAAGGCGCGGCTGACCTTCCAAGAGTATTTTGAACGGATGTACGGGGAGCCTCGGCGATTCGGAAAGCCCGCGGCGGCACTTTTGGGCGCCTTTTTGGCCCAGAAAAAGCTGGGGGTGCCTTCCATCGGCGGCAAGGACAGCATGTCGGGCTCCTTTGAGGATATGGATGTGCCGCCTACCCTTGTGAGCTTTGCCGTGGCTTTGACTAAAGCGTCGAAGACGGTGTCGGCGGCCTTTAAAAGGGCGGGGTCGAAGGTGTGCTTTGTGCCCGTGCCTGTGGATAAGGCCACTGCCCTGCCCGATTGGGAAAAGCTCCGGGCTTTGTATGAGAAGATTTTTGAGCTTGCCGATAGCGGCGAAATTTTGGCGGCCTGCGTGGTAAAAGAAGGGGGCGCCGCCGCGGCTGTGGCGAAAATGGCTTTCGGTAACAAAATCGGGTTTGAGTTTGAGGTAAGCGACGGGCGGCTTTTGTTTGCGCCCCTTTGCGGCTCCTTTGTGCTGGAGTTAAAAGGCGATGGGGATTTGGCGGAGTTTGGGGCGGTGGCGCTGGGACGCACCATAGCAGAGCCCTATATTGTAATTGAAAGCAAGAAAATGCCCATCGGTGAGCTGATCGAGGTTTGGAGGGGGACTTTAAACAACATTTTCCCAGACGCGGCCGACGCTGTGCCGAAAATGGAGCCGAAAATCGTGCCCTTTGGGGAAAGGCTTATAAAGGCGCCGGCTATAAAGGCGGCAAAGCCGAGGGTCTTTATACCCGTTTTCCCCGGCACGAACTGTGAGGTGGACACTGCCCGGGCCTTTGAAAGGGCGGGGGCGAAGGCCGAGATACTGGTTGTCAATAACCTGACGCCCGCTGCCATTGAGGAGACGGTGCGGAAAATGGCGGAGCTGATTGATAAGTCCCAGATCGTCATGATTCCCGGCGGGTTTTCGGGGGGCGACGAGCCCGACGGCAGCGGCAAGTTTATCGCCACGACTTTTCGCAACCCCTATGTCAAAGAGGCGGTGACACGCCTTTTGGAGGAGCGGGACGGGCTGATGCTGGGAATTTGCAACGGGTTCCAAGCTTTAATCAAGCTCGGGCTTGTGCCTTACGGAAAGGTTTGCGAGATTGGCGAGGATGACCCGACCTTGACCTTTAACACCATCGGGCGGCATATTTCCCGAATGGTGAGGACCAAAGTAGTGTCGGTAAAGTCTCCGTGGCTGGCAAAGTGCGAGTTGGGGGACATCCATGCCATAGCCATTTCCCACGGGGAAGGGCGCTTTGTGGCAAATGAGGAGACCTTGATGAAGCTGAACGAAAAGGGGCAGGTGGCCTTCCAATATGTCGACTTGGAGGGCAAGGCCACAGGGGATCCCCTCTATAACCCCAACGGGTCGGTGTGCGCCATTGAGGGCATTACCAGCCCCGACGGGCGGGTGCTGGGCAAGATGGGCCACTCGGAGAGGATCGGAAACGGGGTCTGCATCAATGTGCCCGGGGAGAAGGACCAGCACCTGTTTGAGGCGGGGGTTGAGTATTTTAGGTGATGGCCTGCCCTTTGTGAGAAAAGGAACGGGGCAAAACTTGGACTGAATTATGTTTTGACGGCAAAGCCGCGCCCCTTTGGCGGCTTTGCCGAAGGTTTTTATCGGGGAAGGCGGCGAAGGGAATTTATTGCCGATAAAAATGCCCCAAAAATGGGGCTTTGGCGGTGTTAGCAGGGCTTTGTCCCCTTGTAAGGCTTTAGAAAGGGTGTTTTTGAGGGGATGGAGGGTACACATTTATATAATGGTTGCCCCGATAGGCGGTTTCGGCGGTTGAGAAGGCTCTGAATTTGCGTAAAAATTGGCGTCAAAAGGCGGTTTTGAGGGTTAAGGCGGGGGAGAAGGGGAAAAGCGGGAGAAAAATCAAAAAATTTTAAGAAAAAATTAAAATTTTGCTTGCAATTTGGGAAAGTTTATAGTATTATACGAAGGTGCGACTGCAAAGATATGCGATGAAGCGGGAGGTTGCCGCCTATAGCGGGAGATTTCCGTGGAGTATGTCCGTTTTTAAACCGGGCGACAGGTAGTAACGCAAAGCTCCTTTTCGGGGTCTTGCGCAAAGACTTTTTAACGCTCCCGGATTAAACAGAATCCTGTTAATCCGGTTTTTCAAATGCCAAAGTGTGAAACACCCGGCATAGTGTTAGAAAGCACTACCCGCCAAACTAAATTTCAGGGAGGCAAAGACAAATGGCAGTCAAAAAGGAAAAAATCAGGATAAGGCTCAAGAGCTATGACCACAATCTGGTGGATAAAGCCGCCGAAAAGATTGTGGAGACGGCAAAGCGTACCGGTGCCAGCGTTTCGGGCCCTGTGCCCCTGCCCACCGAGAAGCAGATCATCACCATTCTCCGCGCTGTGCACAAGTATAAGGACAGCCGCGAGCAGTTTGAGTACCGTACTCACAAGAGGCTTATCGATATTTTAAGGCCCTCTAACAAGACAGTTGAGGCTTTGATGGGCTTAGAGCTCCCCGCCGGCGTCGAGATTGAGATTAAGCTCTAAAGCGGCTGTCTGTGCCGCAGGTCATGTTGGCTCCTTTGAGAGTCAACCAATAACCAAAGGAGGTTTACTTATGAAAAAAGGAATAATCGGCAGAAAAATAGGGATGACCCAGCTTTTTGACGAGAGCGGGAAGGTCATTCCCTGCACTGTCATTGAAGCCGGTCCTTGCGTGGTTGTTCAGAAGAAAACCGTGGAAAAGGACGGCTACAGCGCCATTCAGGTCGGATTTGGCGATATTGCGCCAAGAAAGGTAAATCGGCCCCTTTCAGGACACTTTACAAAGGTCGATGTGGCTCCCAAAAGGGTGCTGCGCGAGTTTAGGCTCGAGGATACCGACGCTTACAATGTTGGGGACATAATCAAGGCGGATACCTTTGCCCCGGGCGATGCCGTTGATGTGCAGGGCACCAGCAAGGGTAAGGGCTTCCAGGGCGCCATCAAGCGCCACAACTTTGCAAGGCTTAAGATGTCCCACGGTACCGGCCCTGTGGCAAGGCATGCGGGGTCCATGGGCTCCAGCGCCAATCCCTCCCGCGTGTTTAAGGGCAAGAAGCTGCCCGGGCATATGGGAGCCGAAACCGTTACCGTCCAGAACCTTGATGTTGTGAAAGTGGATGCCGAGAACAATTTGATCGCTGTCAAGGGCGCTGTTCCCGGGCCTAAAGGAGCCTATGTAATCATCTATGACAGCGTCAAGAACAAGGCGTAAGGGAAGGAGACTTAAAGTATGCCTAAAGTAGATGTATTTGATATGGCGGGAAGCAAAACCGGTGAAATCGAGCTTTCCGATGCCATATTTGGAATTGAACCCAATGAGTCGGCTATGCACGCCGTGGTGGTAAACTATCTTGCCAATCAGAGGCAAGGCACCCAGTCCGCCCTTACCCGCGCCGAAGTTGCCGGCGGCGGCAGGAAGCCCTGGAGGCAGAAGGGTACCGGGCACGCAAGGCAAGGCTCCATCCGCTCTCCTCAGTGGAGGCACGGCGGCGTGGTCTTTGCTCCGAAGCCCAGAGATTACAGGTACCCGATTAATAAGAAGGTAAAGAGGCTGGCCCTTCATTCCGCTTTTTCCAGCAAGGTTTTGAACAATGATATCATCGTGGTGGACGGCATTAAGTTTGATAACTTCTCAACAAAGAGTGCCGTTGCCATGCTCAAAGCCTTGAATGTGGAGAAAAAGGCCCTGGTTGTGCTGGCGGAAAAGGATGAGGTGGCTGTCAGGAGCCTCCGCAATATCCCCGGCGTCGATACGGCTTATGTCAATACCATCAATGTATATGACATCCTTGCCCACGACAAGCTGATTTTGGATAAGGGTTCCATCTCCAAGATAGAGGAGGTTTATGCCTGATGAACGCGCATGATATCATCATCAGACCGATTTTGACAGAGCGGTCCCTGGCAGGCGTCAGGAACAACAAATACACCTTTGAAGTGGCAAAGGATGCTACTAAAATCGATATCGCAAGGGCTGTGGAAGAGCTCTTTAAGGTGAAGGTTGTCAAGGTCAACACCGTCTCCGTGAGAGGAAAGCTAAGGAGAAGGGGCAGGTCCGAAGGGTATACTTCCGCTTGGAAAAAGGCCATTGTCACCTTGGCGCCCGGATCCAAGACCATAGAGTTCTTTGAAGGGCTGATTTAAAGCTGAATTTGGCCCGTGGAAGGTATGGGGATTTAACTTCCCCGCAAAGCCATAGAGGAGAGTGAAGCGTAATATGCCAATTATAAATTATAAGCCCACTACTGCGGGCAGGCGCAATATGTCGGTTACCGACTATTCGGTTTTGTCTAAAGTAAAGCCCGAAAGGAGCCTCCTTGCACCCCTTCACAAAAAGTCGGGCAGGAACAGTCAAGGCAAAATCACAGTGCGTCACCGCGGGGGCGGAAATCGCAGAAAGTACAGGATTATTGATTTTAAAAGAGATAAGCATGATATGAAGGCTACCGTGCTGTCCATCGAGTATGATCCCAACCGCAGCGCTCATATCGCCCTTGTTCAGTATGAGGACGGGGAGAAAAGATATATAATTGCTCCTTTGGGACTTAAAGTGGGCGACACCATCGAATCCGGCGACAATGCAGACATTATGCCCGGAAACGCGTTGCCCCTTTCAAGGATACCGGTCGGTACCTTTGTGCACAACATTGAGCTCCATCCCGGTAAAGGCGGGCAGTTGGCCCGGGCTGCCGGTAACCTGGCACAGCTCATGGCTAAAGAGGGCAGGTACGCCCTGTTGAGGCTGCCTTCCGGAGAACTCAGGAATGTGCCTCAGGAGTGCATGGCTACCATCGGACAAGTGGGCAACATTGACCATGAGAATGTCAAGATTGGCAAGGCGGGCAGAACACGCCACCTTGGAATCCGTCCCACCGTACGCGGTTCCGCCATGAACCCTGTCGACCATCCCCACGGCGGCGGCGAAGGCAAGTCCCCCGTTGGTATGCCGTCTCCTGTATCGCCTTGGGGCAAACCCACGCTGGGCTATAAGACCCGCGCGAAGCGCAACCGCTCCGATAAGTTTATAGTCAAGCGCAGAGGCGTAAAATAAGGTTGAAAGGAGCAAGGTAGTATGGGTAGAAGTTTGAAAAAGGGTCCTTATGTGCACCCTTCTTTGATGAAAAAGATAAAAGCCATGAATGAGACCGGCGAAAAGAGAATTGTTAAGACTTGGAGCCGCGCGTCCACCATCTTCCCCGAATTTGTGGGGCACACTATCGCCGTCCATGACGGGCGCAAACATGTGCCGGTTTATGTTACCGAGGATATGGTGGGCCACAGGTTGGGTGAGTTTGCGCCTACCAGAACCTTTAAGGGACATGCCGGCTCAAAGACCAGCGGGTCCAAGTAGGGCTTGAAAGGAGTAATACCATGGAAGTATTGGAAGCTAAAGCACATTTAAGGTATGCCCGTATCTCTCCCAGAAAGGTGAAGATAGTGCTCGACCTTATCAGAAATCAGGATGTGGATAAGGCCTTTGCTATTCTGAAATTCACCCCGAAAGCTGCTTGCGGGTACCTGTTAAAGCTGCTCAAGTCCTGTGTGGCAAACGCCGAACAGAAAAATATGGATGTCTCAAGGCTTTATATTTCCGAATGCCATGTGAGCCCCGGTCCCATCCTCAAACGCATTCGCCCCAGAGCTCAAGGCCGTGCGTACAGGGTTGAGAAGAAGACTTCTCATGTCACCTTGATACTCAGGGAAAAGGAATAAGGAGAGGAGATAGAGTATGGGTCAGAAAATACATCCGCACGGTTTAAGAGTGGGAATTATCAGGGACTGGAATTCCCGCTGGTTTGCCAAGGACGACAAAGAGTTCGCCAAAAATGTTATTGAGGACTATAACCTCAGGAAGATATTGCTGAAGCAGCTTGCCCCTGCCGGGGTGCCTTCCGTTGAGATTGAAAGGGACGCTTCCCGAGTCAGGATCAACATTTACTGCGCAAAGCCCGGTATTGTCATAGGCAAGGGCGGCGCCGAAATCGAGAAGCTGCGCAAGCAGTGCGAGGCTTTCCTCAATAAGCAGGTAGTTATCAATATTATTGAAATAAAGAACCCCAATCTCAATGCGCAGTTGGTGGCAGAGTCCATCGCAGCGCAGCTTGAGAAGAGAGTGTCCTTCCGCCGCGCCATGAAGCAGGCTATCGGCCGCTGCATGAAGATGGGTGCAAAGGGCATCAAGACACAAGTTTCCGGCCGTTTGGGCGGCGCTGAAATTGCTCGTACAGAGCACTATCATGAGGGAACTATTCCGCTGCAGACCATCAGGGCTGATATTGATTACGGCTTTGCCGAAGCCCATACCACCTACGGCCGTATCGGCTGCAAGGTGTGGATCTATAAGGGCGAAGTTCTGAGCGATGGGTCTGCTTCCCGCAAGGAAGGGGGCAACAAGTAATGTTAATGCCGAAACGCGTTAAATACCGTAAAGTGCAAAGGGGCCGCATGAAGGGCAGGGCTTCCCGCGGCAATACAATTGACTATGGAAAGTACGGCCTTGTGGCTATGGAGCCGGCATGGATTACTTCTAACCAGATTGAGGCTGCCCGTATCGCCTTGACCCGTTACATCAAGCGCGGCGGTCAGGTTTGGATAAAGGTTTTCCCCGACAAGCCGGTTACCGCTAAGCCTGCCGAGACCCGAATGGGTTCCGGTAAGGGCTCCCCGGAATATTGGGTGGCTGTTGTCAAGCCGGACAGGGTGCTTTTTGAACTGGACGGCGTTGATGAAGAAGTTGCCCGCGAAGCTATGAGATTGGCTGCCAGCAAACTTCCCATTAAGTGCAAGTTTGTTGTCAAGGCTGAAACGGAGGGCGATAACGCATGAAAGCCAAGGAGTTAAGAGATTTGTCCGTAAATGAGCTGAAAGATAAGCTTAATGATCTGAAGGCTGAGCTTTTTAACCTTAGGTTTCAGCATTCCATAAACCAGTTGGACAATCCCATGCGTCTTAACCATGTAAAAAAAGATATCGCTCGCATTAAAACAATTTTGCGCGAGAATGAGCTCAAGGAGGGTTAAGGCTATATGGATAGGAATCTGAGGAAAACAAGGGTTGGCAAGGTTGTCAGCGATAAAATGGACAAGACCGTTGTTGTGGTGGTTGAGTCAAGGGTCTTGCATCCCCTTTACAATAAGATTGTCAAACAGACCAAGAAGTTTAAGGTTCACGACGAAAACAACGAGTGCAAGATTGGCGATAAGGTTTTAATTATGGAGACCCGGCCTCTTTCTAAAGATAAAAGATGGCGTTTGGTTGAAATTATCGAAAAAGCCAAGTAAAATTTTCGCTCCCATGGGGAAGGAGGAAGCACTGTGATTCAACAAGAGAGCATACTCACGGTTGCCGACAATACCGGCGCAAAAGAAATCAAATGCATTCGCGTGCTGGGCGGCTCCGGAAAAAGGTATGCCAATATCGGCGATATTATTATAGCATCGGTTAAAAAGGTTACCCCGGGCGGCGCCGTTAAAAAAGGCGATGTTGTCAAAGCCGTGGTTGTGCGATCCGCTTTCGGGATGCGCCGTGATGACGGCTCATATATCAGGTTTGATGACAATGCTGCAGTTATAATTAGAGATGATAATAATCCGAGGGGTACGCGTATTTTTGGCCCGGTCGCAAGAGAGCTTCGTGAGAAGAACTTTTCGAAGATTTTGAGTCTTGCCCCGGAGGTACTCTGATGGGAGGGTTATTAAAGTGAGAAAAAAGGTACATGTAAAAACAGGCGATACCGTTTATGTCATCAGCGGCAGAGATAAGGGTAAAAAGGGCAAGGTGCTCGAGGTCAGCCCCAAGGAAGGTAAAATCATCGTTGAGGGCGTCAGCATCGTTAACAAGCATGTTAAGCCCAGAAAAATGGGAGACCCGGGCGGAATTATCAAGGCGGAAGCCCCGATCTACGCCTGCAAGGTCATGCCTGTATGCCCCAACTGCGGCAAACCCACCAGAGTGGGGCATATGGTCTCTAGTGACGGCAAGAAGTACCGCGTTTGCAAGAGAAAAGATTGCGGCGAAACTTTTTAAGGAGGAATAAGCATGGCAAGGCTCAAGGACTATTATAAGAGCGAAGTCGCTCCTGCC
>JAKOXU010000095.1 GCA_029780875.1 Bacillota bacterium
GTTCTTTGTTCTCTATTTTGATTTCGCCCTTTTTGTCCCCATAGAATGTGGCTTTAAAAGGTTTTGACTTATCGCTCGGAACAGATAAAGTGGCATCGATAGTCCAGTATTCTTTGGGGACAAAGCCGCGAATGGCTTTTTCCCTGTCCACTATCATTTTGACGGCGACGGACTGGACCCTGCCGGCTGAAAGGCCCCGCTCTATCTTCTGGGACAGAAAGGGGCTGAGTTGATAGCCAACGATGCGGTCAAGTATCCTTCTTGCCTGCTGGGCGTTTACAAGCTCTATGTCTATTGCTCGGGGAGATGACATGCCGGTTTCTATGCCGGATTTTGTGATTTCGTTAAAGGTTATGCGGTTTTTTTCGTTTAGATCAAGGTTCAGGACATAGGCCAGATGCCAAGATATGGCTTCCCCTTCCCTGTCAGGGTCAGTGGCAAGGAATACTTGGCTGCTGCTCTCCACAGCTTTTTTCAGTTTTTCGATTACATCTTTTTTGTCTTTGATTACTTCGTATTTAGGCTTAAAATCGTTCTTTATATCCACGCCGAGGCGCTTTGGAGGCAAATCCCTGATGTGCCCCATGGAAGCGAGGACTTCAAAATCTTTGCCTAAATACTTTTTGATTGTTTTTGCCTTTGCAGGAGATTCAACAATTACAACTTTAGACATCTTAACTCTCCTAAACTGTATAGTCGTTGTGTGACATGTTAATCAGTAACAGCGCAGTAGCGCCTGCCGGAAAGGGGTGTTATCAGCCCGGCCAGTTCCAGTTCGGTGAGGGATTGCAGCACAACAAAGGTTTTGAGGGATACTTTTCTTTGAATATCGTCAACATGAATAGGTTCGAAATCTATTGCGGAATACACTTTAAGGGCATTTGAGGACAGGTTTTCAGGCGGCTGCTTCTTTTGCTGTTTTGCCGTTTCTTCCTTTTGAATTTTGACGGGAGGCTGTGCCACCAGTGCCTGATTCTGCCCTTCTTCCTCCCTGATAAACCTTGATGGGATGCGTGAGAAGGCTTCCGCCTTGAGCATATCTATTTTATGAGGGTAGAGATGGGTGTATTCTTCCAATATATCTACGGCGCTGGAGACGGGTTTGGCCCCGTCGGAGAGGAGCTTGTTGGCGCCGTCGGAATATTCGCTCATGATACTGCCCGGGACGGCAAAGACATCCTTACCATGTTCCGCCGACAAAGACGCTGTGATGAGGGCTCCGCTTTTGCGCCGGGCCTCAACTACCACGGTGCCTAAAGAAAGGCCGGAAATTATGCGGTTTCGCACCGGGAAGTGGTAGGGCCTGACTTCTGTGTCGGGCGGGTACTCGGATATAACTGCCCCGTTATTGGAAATGGTGCGGCGCAATTCTTTGTTTTCATTTAAATAATTGTAATTGATGCCGCAGCCTAAAACGGCGATTGTGCGTCCACCCGCCGCAAGGGCTCCTTCATGGGCTTTGGTGTCGATGCCAAGGGCGGCGCCGCTGACTACCACAGCCCCAGCCTTGGCAAGGCCCAGGGCAAGGTTGTAGGCAACTTGCAGTCCGTAGGGAGAGGCGTTCCGGGTGCCTACTATGGAGATGCACACCTCGTCGTCAATATCCCCCATGTCGCCCCAGACATATAAGGCGCAAGGGTAATCGTAAATGCATAGAAGCCTTGAGGGATATTTTTCATCCTCAGGCGTTAGTACATTGTAACCCAGTTTTTTGCATTTATCAAGTATCCTCTCGGAATAATCTAGAGAATTGTTCTTTAGCTTTTCAAGCTCTTTTTCGGTGAAAATTCCTAAAAGGCGCCAGTCATCCAAACCCGCTTCGTAAAACTCGCGAAGGGATTTGAAGACAGACAAGATATGATTTGCTTTTGCGCCTGCGTTTCGTGAAATTGCCCCTTGCAGCCAAATCCAGTAGAGAGTTTTGTCCACAGGACTTCCCCCTATATCCGTCTTGTCAATTCCCACATTAGTATTCCTGCGGCAATAGCCGCGTTGAGAGATTCCGCTTTGCCCTTCATGGGCAGGGTTATTTTTTTGCTGCTGGAATCGATTAATGCCTTGGTAAGGCCATTTGCTTCGTTACCGATTGCCACGATGCTTCCCTTTTGAAAGGTGATGTCGGAAACCGGTGTGGCGCTTTCGTCCACCACTGCCGCGAAAGATTTCATTCCACGATAATTTAAAGTTTCAATATCCTTTGCCAGGTTTCCGGAAAAGTAGATGGGCAGGCGAAAAACCGAGCCCATGCTCCCCCTTATTACCTTTGGGGAAAAGGGGTCGCAACAGTCTTTGGACAAAATCGCGCCCGATATTCCCAGTGCTTCGGCAGTGCGCAAAATGGTTCCAAGGTTTCCGGGATCTAAAACATTTTCACAGCAAATATAGCAGCCCTGTGTGTCAAGTTCATCCAAGGGAGGGCATTCCGGCAATTGACACACGCAGACAAGGCCCTGAGGGGTGCTTGTATAGCTGATTGCCTTCATCACTGTGTCACTGACAAGAAAGCACTCAACAGCCATTGAGGCGATTTTCTCAATATCGTCAAAATACTGTTCCTGCGCCTGTTTGGTAAAGTAAAACTGCTTAATAGTGATTTTGGAAGATGCCACATCGCTGCAAAGGCGCAGGCCTTCCACTACGCAGGCAGCCCTTTCACGGCGCTCACGAGCGCTTTTTATAAGTTTTATAATATCTTTTACATTTTGATTATTGCGGCTTTCAATAGCTCGCACTTTTATCGCCCCGCTTTATAAAAAGCATGCCCGTGGTTTAACACGGGCAAATTTATTACTTTGATAGGGCAGCCTTTGCTTTCTCTACCAACGCGGAAAAGCCTGCTTCATCATTGATTGCCAGATTGGACAAAACTTTGCGATCAAGAGAAATTCCGGCTTTTTTGAGGCCATTCATGAAGGTGGAGTAGTTGATTCCGTTTGCCTTGCAACCTGCAGAAATGCGGGTAATCCAGAGCCTGCGGAAATTGCGCTTTTTCTGCTTGCGGCCAATGTATGCATATTGGCCGGATTTCATTACGGCTTCTTTTGCAACTCTGAAGAGTTTGCTTTTGCCGCCATAGTAGCCTTTAGCCAACTTCAAAATCTTTTTTCTTCTTTTATGGGACATCATTCCGCCCTTAACACGAGCCATGATTTGTACCTCCGATTTCAGTTGTAATTATTAAGCTTAAGTGGATGAAAATTAGTTGTAGGGAAGCAGCTTCTTTACTGCGGCTGAGTTTGTCTTGTCAACCAAGCCTGCGGCCCGAAGGTGCCTCTTGCGCTTGGTGGTCATCTTTGTCAAAATGTGAGATCTGTTGGCGTGTGCATGCTTTATCTTACCGCTTTTGGTAATCTTGAAGCGTTTTTTTGCACCGCTGTGGGTTTTAAGTTTAGACATTTGAAAGCCTCCTTAAAATTAACAAAATTACTTCGATGGCTTGGGCGCTAAAAACATGAGCATTTGACGCCCTTCCAGCTGAGATTCTTTTTCAACCTTGCCGAACTCGCTGCAAATCTCCGCAAACTTTTTCATGGTCTCCAAGGCAAGATGTGTGTGCATCATTTCGCGCCCGCGAAACCTGATGGTGACCTTTACCTTGTTGCCGTTTTTCAAGAACCGTTTTGCGTGCTCGGCTTTGGTATTGAAATCATGTGTGTCAATGTTTACTGACAAACGGACTTCTTTGAGTTCAACGATGTGTTGATTCTTTCTCGCTTCGCGCTCACGCTTTGCCTGTTCAAACCGGTATTTGCCGTAGTCCATTATCTTACAGACCGGCGGGGTTGCCTGTGGCGCAATTTTGACAAGGTCAAGATTTTTCTCAATGGCAAACCTTTGAGCCTCTTTTATAGGCACAACACCTATCTGCTTGCCATCCTCGTCAACCAGGCGCACCTCTTTGTCGCGAATTTCCTCGTTAATCTGCAGTTCTTTACTGCTAATAACTAGCACCTCCAAAAATTTGTCAGTTGATAAACAAAAAGCACGGAATGTGAAAATCCCGTGCGCAATAGCAGAAAGCTGACGCCTTCCATTATTGACCCGAACGGGATTTACCCTTCAGGTGGGAGCTATATGCCCCACTTTGTTTTCACGCTACATAGTTTAACAGAAAGCCCTTTTATTGTCAAGGGAAATTTGCAAAAATTATTGATTTTCAAGGTATTCCTCAAGGCAAAGGCCCTTTTCCATTATGACTTTAGCGTGTTCGGCGCCCACAAATCGATAGTGCCAAGGCTCATAGATGATGCCGGTGATATGCTGCTTTTCTTTGGGATACCTCAAAATGAACCCATATTCGGCGGCGTGTTGCTGGAGCCATTTGAATTCTTTTGTCTTTTCAAAACTCTCCGACAGGCTGTTGAAATCTACGCTCAAGCCCAAATTATGCTCGCTGTGGCCCGGGCGTGCAATACTTTTGGCCGCTTCTATGGCCGCCTCTTCCTTGGAATAGCCTTTATCAGTAAAGCTTTTTACCTTGTCATTAAAGAGAGATGCCTGATGGGATACCGACCTGTAGCCCGTTCTGACGCGCAGGTCGACTCCGTCGGCGTGGGCAGCATTTAGCATGGCGTGGAGCTGTTCTATTGCCCGGGAGTCAAAGTAAGCCTTACCAAAGCCGGAGGCGATGTATTTTGAATCGATTTGCGACACTTTGAGGGTGTAACCTTCCGGCATGGGGTTGTTGTCATTGACAAGCAGCAAGTTCCAAGCAGTTTTGTCAACGGTTGAAGATCCTCCGCTGCTTGCCGCCGGGCTTGAGGAAGCGCTGTTTCCAGATTGTGAAGATGAGGTGGTCCGGGATGGCACCTCTCCGCTTTCGGAAATCCCTGAGGAAGTACTCTCGCTTTGTGAGGAGCCTGCTTCCGGTTTTCCTTTGTTAAAAAAAACAATAAAAACAAGAAGGCAGGCAAAAAGGGCCATTAATACGACTGATATTATCGGAAATAGGTTTGTCTTTTTTCTTCTCCTTGATCTTGCCATGCCACAAAACACCTCAAATTAATTACTAACAACTATTATATATTTATTTGTTTGGTTTTACAACAGAAACAAAAAAATTACACCGAAGCCGAGAAGGCTCCGGTGTAAAGTGATATTGCTTTACTCCAATTTAGGAAGCTCTTTTAAGGATTTTTCCAATTCTTCATCGATGCAGATGTTGTCGGAATCGAGCTTTCCGGAAAGGTAGTTATCGTAGGCTGCCAAGTCAAGGTATCCGTGGCCCGATACATTAAAGATGATTACCTTTTCTTCGCCCGTTTCCCTGCATTTCACAGCCTCTTTTATGGCCTGGCAAATGGCGTGAGAGGATTCGGGCGCCGGAAGTATGGCTTCTGTCTTTGCAAAATCGATTGCTGCCTTGAATACATCTGCTTGTGCCAAAGCTACTGCCTCTATATATCCGTCGTGGTACAGCTTTGAGAGCAGGGGCGAGTCGCCGTGATACCTGAGGCCGCCCGCATGGATGCCCGGAGGCATAAACTTGTGGCCTAAAGTATACATTTTTGCTATTGGGGCCATGCCGGCAGTGTCGCCGTAGTCGTAGGTATAGACGCCTTTTGTCAACTTCGGGCAGGCAAGGGGCTCGACGGCTATGAATTTTGTGTTGCTCTTGCCATTGAGCTTATCCTTGAGGAAGGGGAAGGCAAAGCCGCAGAAGTTGCTGCCGCCGCCGTTGCAGCCGATGACAATGTCGGGATATTCATCGATCTTCTCCATCTGGAGAACGGCTTCCTGACCGATAATGGTTTGGTGCAGGATTACATGGTTGAGAACGCTTCCCAAGGCATAGTTTGTGTCGGAATGGGTTACCGCATCCTCAACGGCTTCGCTAATGGCGATACCGAGGCTGCCTGAAGAGTTGGGGTCCTCCGCCAAAATTTTGCGTCCGGCTTCGGTGTGAACCGAGGGACTGGGATGAACCGTTGCGCCAAAGGTCTGCATAAGGATTTTCCTGTATGGCTTTTGGTCGTAGCTGACTCGTACCATGTAAACCGTGCAGTCAATGTCATAGAAGCTGCAAGCTGTGGCGAGGGCCGTGCCCCACTGCCCTGCTCCCGTTTCAGTGGCAAGGCGCTTTATGCCCTCCAGCTTGTTGTAGTAGACTTGCGGTATGGCTGTGTTTAGCTTGTGGCTGCCCGAAGGGTTTTGCCCCTCGTATTTGTAATAGAGGCGCGCCGGGGTTTTCAGGAATTTTTCAAGGTTGTATGCCCTGTGAAGAGGGGTGGTGCGGAACATCTTGTATTTTTCCAGAACCTCTTCGGGAATGTCAATGTAGCGTTCCGTCGACATTTCCTGTTCCAGCAGGCCTGTGGGGAAAATCTGCCTCAATTCTTCTAAGGTCGCCGGCTTTTTTGTCACGGGACTCAATGCCGGCTCGGGCAGTTCCTTCATATCAGCCATGATGTTATACCACTGTTTCGGCATCTCGCTTTCAGAAAGATGGATTTGATAGGGAACTTGCTTTTTCATCTTAATTCCTCCCGTCTGCAATTTAATATATTTTTAGGTTATAACCTAAATTTCAGGTAACAAAAAAGCCTGCCCTTGACTTGCAAGGACAGGCGTAAAACCTGCGGTACCACCTTGATTGATGCAATATATGCATCCACCTCATACAGGGTGCCAACACACCCCTCACCACATAACGCCGGTGATGCGTCGGGTAATACTCACGCAATATGCGCTTTCATCCCGCCCTCCGTGGACCAACGGAAAGCCTATTCCCCAACGCCGACTTTCACCATCTCGGCTCGCTTTAGATGGGATTGGTATAGGCCCCATACCACATCAAAGGTTTTGATTTTTCTGAAATGTTAACATACAGTTTCAATGTTGTCAAGGGTTTTATAAATTTTTTTTACGAAATATTTGTTTTTGTTGCAATTTTTGTTTGACAAATCAATTTATCTAAATTAAAATAATGGAAAACCTAGGGCAATAGTATGAAAAAGGAGGTGTAATCCATGCCAAGGATTGCAAAGAGCCTAACGGAACTAATCGGTAACACTCCCCTTTTGGAGCTCTCTAACTATAATATGCAAAAAGGGGTTAAGGCTAGACTGATCGGTAAACTCGAATACTTCAACCCTGCCGGCAGTGTGAAGGACAGAATTGGCTATGCCATGATCCGGGACGCAGAAATGATGGGCCTTATTGACAAGGACACCGTCATTATTGAACTTACCAGCGGAAATACCGGTATCGCCCTTGCCATGGTTTGCGCCTCGAGAAAATATAGGCTGATTTTGACGATGCCTGACACGATGAGTGTGGAAAGACGAATGCTATTGGCGGCTTTGGGAGCTGAAATTGTGCTGACTCCCGGGTCGCAGGGCATGAAGGGAGCCATCGATAAGGCATTGGAATTAAAGGAGGAAATCCCCAACTCCTTTATCCCCCAGCAGTTTGAAAACAGCTCTAACCCCGCCATTCACTATGAAACCACGGCACAGGAAATTTGGCGGGATACGGATGGCCAGATAGATATATTTGTGGCCGGAGTTGGCACCGGCGGGACTATTACAGGAGTCGGGCGGTATCTTAAAGAGAAAAATCCCGGCGTGAAAATTGTGGCAGTTGAACCCTTTGATTCCCCGGTACTGTCGGGCGGAAATCCCGGACCCCACAAAATTCAGGGGATAGGAGCCGGGTTTGTTCCCAAAATTCTTGACTCAACCCTTATCGATGAAGTTCTTCAAGTTACTACTGAAGATGCCTTTTCAGCAACCAGAGCCGCCGCACAACACGAAGGTTTACTCGTTGGCATATCTTCCGGCGCTGCCCTGTACGCCGCGACTGAGATTGCCAACCGTAAAGAAAATGCGGGCAAGACTATTGTGGTTTTGCTGCCCGATACAGGCGAAAGGTACTTGTCTACACCTCTGTTTGAAAAAGAATAAATTAAATTTGGGAGATGATTTAAAATGGCAAATAAATATAGATTTGAAACTTTGCAAGTTCACGCAGGTCAAGAGCCCGATATCGCTACCGGCGCTACTGCCGTTCCAATTTATCAGACCACCAGCTATACCTTTAAAAACTGCGAGCACGCCAAAGCCCTTTTTGATCTAAAGGAAGCAGGGTATATTTATTCGAGGCTTACCAACCCCACTTGCGATGTGCTGGAGAAAAGGATTGCCGCCCTTGAGGGGGGTGTTGCCGCCCTTGCTTTATCGTCAGGTTCGGCAGCTATTACAATGGCAATTCAAAACATAACCCTTTCGGGGCAGAATATTGTGGCTGCAAATACCCTTTACGGCGGGACTTATAACCTTTTTGCCCATACCTTCCCGAAGCAGTATGGGATAAAGGTGAAATTTGTCGATTCCGATGACTTGTCGGCCTTCGAAAAGGCCATCGATGGGGATACAAGGGCCATATTTATCGAGAGCCTCGGCAACCCCAACATCAATATTGTGGATATTGAGGCCGTGGCGGATATTGCCCACAGGCACGGCATTCCCCTTATTGTGGACAACACCTTTGGCACCCCCTACCTTATCCGGCCCTTTGAGTTTGGTGCAGATATAGTTGTCCACTCGGCTACAAAGTTTATCGGCGGGCACGGCACCACCTTGGGTGGCCTGATTGTGGACAGCGGCAAGTTTGACTTTGCGGCTTCCGGCAAGTTCTCTTGCTTGACCGATAAGAACCCGAGCTATCATGGTCTCAGCTTTACAGAGACTTTTGGCAATCTCGCCTATATCGTCAGGGCAAGGGCGCTGCTCTTGAGGGATACGGGAGCTTGCCTCTCCCCCTTCAACGCCTTCCTATTGCTTCAAGGGCTGGAGACCCTGTCGTTGCGCGTGGAGCGGCACATTGAAAACACCTTGAAGATTATTGATTACCTGTCAAAGAGCCCCTATGTTGAAAGGGTCAACCATCCTTCCGTTGAGGGCAACAAGTACTATTCCTTGGCTAAGAAGTATTTCGGTAAGGGCGCCGGCTCCATACTCTCCTTTGACATTAAGGGTACCCAGGAGCAAACCATGGAGTTTATCGATAACCTTGAGATTTTCTCGCTCCTTGCCAATGTGGCCGATGTCAAGTCTCTCGTCATTCATCCCGCCACTATCACTCACTCTCAGATGACAAAAGAGGAGCTTGAGGAAGTGGGGATTTATCCCAATACCGTGAGGTTCTCGGTGGGAATTGAGAATGTGGAGGATTTGATCGAGGATATCGACAACGCTTTCAAAAAAGTCTTTGAAAAATAATCTTGTCGGGGCAGATGAAATTGTTTCATTTGCCCCGATTTTCTTATTGATTCTGAAAAAAATTAGTGGTAAAATATACGGGTGTCCGGGGTATTAGCTCAGCTGGGAGAGCGCTGCGTTCGCAATGCAGAGGTCAGGGGTTCGATCCCCCTATGCTCCACCAAAAAAACGACAATTTTCGTCAGAAAGTTGTCGTTTTTTTATACTATTCAATTTTCTATTCTTGTTCTCCTCTTTTAACTTAAAAATGTCGTTTTCAGAGAAAAGTAAGAGAGAAAAGTTAAGAGAATCAGTAGTTTTGCTGCGCAAAACATTGAATTATAACCCAAATTATATTATCATCATTACGAGGTGAGCGTCCCTT
>JAKOXU010000113.1 GCA_029780875.1 Bacillota bacterium
TATGAAGGCAGGGGTGTCAGCTACTGCTCGGTGTGCGACGGCTTTTTCTTCAGGGGAAAGGCTGTGGGGGTTGTGGGCAGCGGCGACTATGCCATTCATGAGGCCGAGAACCTGTTGAATTTTACCCAAAGTGTCACGATTTTCACGAACGGCGAGGAGCTAAAAGCTCAAAAGGAGCCGCCCTGCAAGGTTGAGGGCCGCAAAATTTTGAAGGTTTTTGGCGAGGACAAAATTCAGGGCGTAGAGCTCGAGGGCGGGGAGATAGAGAGCCTTGACGGCATTTTTATTGCCGTGGGGGTGGCCGGCAGCGCCGATTTTGCGAGGAAGCTGGGCGTTGAGGTGAGAAACGGCGCCATTGTCACCGACGGGCAGGGCAGGACCGGAGTGCCCGGGCTCTTTGCTGCCGGGGACTGCGTGGGGGATTTCCTGCAGATTGCCACGGCTGTAGGGCAGGGGGCTTTGGCGGCAAGGAGCGCCATTGAGTTTTTGAAGGGAAGGTAAAGACCCGGCCTTTGCCGACTTTTTTATTGCCGAAAAAGGATAAAAATGTGTTGTTATTTTGCTTTATTGCTGTTAAAATATAGGGAAATGAAGTTACTTTTTGCCATGAAGGTGATGGGATGCCCGCAAACCATTTTATAGACTTGAATTCCTTGAAGGTTGAGGATTGGGGAAGGCTGGTTGACCTTGCCGAAAGGATGAGGGAAAACCCGGAGGAATATAACCAGTGCTGCAGGGGGAAAATACTCGCGACTTTGTTTTACGAGCCTTCCACCCGCACCCAGTTTTCTTTTCAAAGCGCCATGTTTAGGTTGGGCGGGCAGGTTATAGGCTTTGACAATCCCGGCACTACCTCTGTGGCGAAGGGGGAGAGTCTTAAAGACACTATTCGTATGCTGGCGGGCTACTCCGACATTATCGCCATGCGGCATCCTTTAGACGGGTCGGCGCTGGCGGCGGCAATTTCCTCCGATGTGCCCATTATCAATGCCGGGGATGGGGGGCATTTGCACCCGACCCAGACCCTGACCGACCTTGTGACCTTGTCCATTGAAAAGGGCGGGTTTGACGGACACTGTATCGGAGTGTGCGGGGATTTGTGGTATGGCAGGACTGTCCACTCCCTTATCAAGGCTTTGTCTTGCTTTAATAATAACAGGTTTGTGCTCATATCCACAAAGGAGCTGACGGTTCCTCCTTATGTCAGGGAGGTTTTAGATAAAAGCGGGTGTGAATACTCCTTTGCCGAGACCCTTGAGGAGGCTGTGCCGGAGCTTGATGTGCTGTATATGACCCGTATTCAGCGGGAGCGGTTTTCTTCCCCGGAGGAATATGAGGCGCAAAAGGGCGTTTATGTTTTGGACGGGGAGAAGATGAAGCGGGCAAAGAAGGATTTGATTGTGATGCATCCTCTGCCGAGGGTGGACGAAATTGCCGTTGAGGTGGATTCTGACCCCCGGGCGGCCTATTTCAGACAGGCGCGGTATGGGGTGTTTGCCAGGATGGCGCTAATTTACACCATGCTGTCGGAAGGGCTGAATGTCAGGGAATTGAGGGAAGGTACCCATATTGAGCCGGGCAAGCGGTGCAGAAATAAGCGGTGTGTCAAGGCCTTTGAGTTTGATTTGCCCGATTTCGTTCATCAATCCAGTGATGGGTTAGTATGTGGATTTTGCGAGCAGATTGTTAGCTGAATTTATTTTAAGGAGGATTTGAGATGGCCATAAAAGAGCTTGACAAGACAAATTTTCAGGAAGTTATTGAAAGTTCCGAGACTCCCGTTCTGGTGGACTTTTGGGCCCAGTGGTGCGGGCCTTGCAGGATGATGGCCCCCGTGCTCCACGATGTGGACAATGAGGTTGGGGACAAGGTGCTCATCGCCAAGGTAAACGTGGACGACAATATGGAGCTTGCCGAAGCCTACAATATCATGAATATACCCGCCCTTGTGCTCTTTAAAAACGGTGAGGAGGCAGCAAGGCTGATCGGGTTTCATCAAAAGGAGCAGATTATAGAGTTTATTGAAAAATAAACTTGGTTCGCCGCCCTTTAAACGGGGCGGCTTTAATCTTGTATTATGGTAAAGTGAACAAAGGTGTGGGGGATTTTTAGTACTTTTTGTTGTATCTCATGATATTTTTCCCGGCGAGGCAAAAGCCTTGACCTGTGGGAGCGATATATATAAAATTAATACTGACAAAATCTTGAATGGAGCGATAATAATGGCTGTTGTCAAACCTTTCAGGGGGCTGCGTTATGACTGCAATGTGGCGGGGAAGATTGAAACCTTGACCTGCCCGCCCTATGATATTATCAGCGAGGAGCAGCGACTCGGGTACCTTGAGGCTAACCAGTACAATGTGGTGCGCCTTGAGCTGCCGAAGGGGCAAAACGCCTATGAGGCTGCCGGCAAGACGCTGGCGGAGTGGAAGGAATCGGGATTGCTGAAACGGGACGAGAAGCCCGCCATTTATATATATGAGATTGAGTTTGAGGTAAAGGGCGAGAAAAATCGGGTCAAAGGCTTTATTTGCCGGGTAAAGCTCGAGGAGTTTTCAAAAGGGGTGGTGCTGCCCCATGAGGAGACCCTCTCAAAAGCCAAGACCGACAGGTTTAATTTGATGCGCGCCACAAACTGCAATTTCAGCCAAGTCTATTCCCTCTATATGGATGAGGAAGGGAAGACCCGGGCGAGGATTGACAGGCTCTCGGCCGGTGCTCCCGATGTGGAGATGGCGGATGAGGCCGGGCTTATTCACAGGCTTTGGGTTGTGACCGATGAGGCGGAAACTCAGGCTGTGTGCGGCGACTTTGCCGACAGGAAGCTATATATCGCCGACGGGCACCATAGGTACGAGACGGCGCTCAATTACAGAAACTACCTTAAGGAGCGGGGGATTGTAAATGAGAGCGCCGACTATATCATGATGATGCTGGTGGATATGGGGCATGAGGGGCTCACGGTTTTCCCCACCCATAGGATGGTAAGGCGCCTTTATAAGTTTATCCCCGAAAAGCTGCTTGTCAGGTGCGGGCAGTACTTTGATGTGGCGGAGTTTGAAGGGGTAGAGAAGATTGAAGGGGCGCTAAAAGAGCGATATTTGAAGGGAGATAAGGCTTTTGCCCTTTACTGCGGGGGTAAAAAGTGGCATTTGCTCACCCTCAAGAGTATGGAGGTAATGGTTGAGCTGCTACCCTATATGAGTGAGGCCTCCCGGGGACTGGATGTTACCGTGCTGCATACCCTTGTGTTGGAAAATATACTTGGCATTGACAAGGAGAGCATGGCAAACCAGACTAACCTTACCTATACCCGGGATATAAATGAGGCCCTTTCGGGGGTGGATTCCGGCGAGTATCAGTGCGCCTTTATCCTTAATCCCACGAGGGTGACCGAGATTAGGGATGTGGCAAAGGCAGGGGAGAAGATGCCCCAGAAGTCCACTTATTTTTACCCGAAGCTGATTACCGGGCTTGTTATGAATGAGTTATCCGACTGATTATTGAATCTGTGTTTTTGGGAGGTGGGAGCCTCCCTTTTTTTGTTTGGTGGGGTGTTTGCAGGTTGGGGATGG
>JAKOXU010000008.1 GCA_029780875.1 Bacillota bacterium
GAGCTTCACAAAGTTGGAATTGAGCATAATTCCGGCCTTGGCATCGAAAATGGAGGTATGGGGATTGGTGAGAATATCGGAAGACACGATTTCGTCCTCGGTGTATTCCAAAATGCCCTTCATGGGCCCTTCGCTGGCTTCCTTAACCTTGTTGCAAATCTCATCATAGGTGGTAGCCTTTGCAAGGCGCACAGTCAGGTCAACAACGGAACCGTCAATGTTGGGCACCCTAAAGGCCATACCCGTCAGCTTGCCCTTGAGCTCGGGGATAACAAGTCCCACTGCCTTGGCAGCACCGGTGGAGGAGGGAATAATGTTGACACTTGCAGCGCGTCCGCCTCTCCAGTCCTTCTTGGAGGGGCCGTCAACGGTCTTCTGGGTGGCTGTGGTGGCGTGAACTGTAGTCATAAGCCCTTCCGCAATGCCGAAATTGTCGTTGATGACCTTCGCAAGGGGGGCAAGGCAGTTAGTGGTGCAGGAAGCGTTGGAAACAACCGTCATTTCCTTCTTGTATGACTCATGGTTTACGCCCATAACAAAGGTAGGAGTCTCGGAATCTTTAGCGGGAGCGGAGATAACAACCTTCTTGGCGCCGGCCTTGATGTGGGCGGAAGCAGCTTCAGTGGTGGTGAACACGCCGGTAGACTCAACAACATATTCAGCGCCAACTTCGCCCCAAGGAATCTCTTCGGGAGCCTTGCACTCAAACACCGAAATGGCCTTGCCGTTTACCACCAGTTTGCCGTTTTCAGCCTTGACTTCTCCCTTAAACCTGCCGTGAACGGAATCGTATTTTGTCATGTAAACCATATATTCAGGATCGATAAAGGGGTCATTGATGCCCACGACTTCGTAAATGTCGGGGTTTTCCACAGCGACCCTGAAAACAAGACGACCGATGCGTCCGTAGCCATTGATACCAATTTTGATAGCCATATTTTCTACTCCTCCTTAAAATATCTTTCTTAATTTTAGTATATTTTTCAACTTATTTCAAGACTTTATTGCGCCGCCCCTCTACTTTGTAAAAACTGCACTCTATTAAAAGCTTTTCACTTGTTTTATTATGCACTTTTTTTATCGATAGGCCGGATTTCTCTCCTCCTCCTTGACATTGAGCCCCTCAAAAGGGATAATGAAGGTGTGATTTTCCCCCGGGAGGATATTTTAATGCCGATTGGGATTTACATTCATATCCCCTTTTGCCGCTCAAAATGCCCCTACTGCGACTTTTACTCCTTCGCGTCAGGGGAACCTCAAAAGGAAGAATATGCAAAGGCGGTATGCCGTGAACTTGAAAAATGGGGCCGCCTTGACACCCGCGCCGACACCCTGTATTTCGGCGGCGGCACTCCTACCTTGCTTGGCGCCGAACGGCTCTGCCGTATTATAAGCAAAGCAAGGGAACACTTTAGCCTTGAGGGGGCTGAAATAACCGTGGAGGCAAACCCTTCAGGGGATGTGTCAGAACAGTTTTATGCTCTAAAAGAAGGGGGGGTCAACAGGCTTTCCTTCGGCCTGCAAAGCGCTAAAGACTGCGAACTATTATCTTTGGGGAGGCGCCACACCGCCCGCGACGCCGAAAAAGCTGTCAATGCCGCCCAAAAGGCGGGGTTTGACAACATCTCCCTTGACCTTATGCTGGGCATCGAGGGGCAGACAACAGAATCCCTTACCTATTCCATCGGGTTTTGCAAGGATTTGGGGGCAAGCCATGTCTCGGCCTACATTCTGAAAATCGAGGAAGGCACCCCCTTTTACGATAGGCGTCATGCCCTTTGCCTCCCCGACGAAGATGAAACCAGCAAATTATACCTTGCCGCCTGCGAAGAGCTTGAAAAGGCAGGGTTTTCCCAATACGAAATCTCAAATTTCGCAAAAAAGGGGCGGGAGAGCCGCCACAACCTAAAGTACTGGAACTGCGAAGAGTATTTGGGCATCGGCCCTTCGGCCCACTCATTTTTACAAGGCCGCCGCTTCTACACCCCCCGGGACTTCGACGGGTTTTTGAAGGAGGCGCAATACATAGACGACGGCCCCGGCGGTGACGAGGAAGAATACATAATGCTGCGACTGCGGCTCACCGAGGGAGTTGACGCCGGAGACTTCAGGCGCCGTTACGGCAAAGACCTGCCCCCCCGCCTTATAAAAAAAGCAAAGTCCCTCGACGGACTTGTGGAGTGTGACGAAAAGGGCATCAGAATTACCCGCCAAGGGTTTTTGGTAAGCAACAGGGTCATAACCGAAATTTTGTCTGAATAAATCTGAATAAATATAAAACACCCGCAACCCCGAAAAACATTTTTCAAAAACATCCCGCAATTATGCCAAGAGTACTCCCCATCAAAAACTGCCGGGCAAGGCCAAAGCTTTGCCCGGTTTTTTTCCCGCCCAAAAGGCATAAAAAAAACGCCCTGCGGTTTCCCGCATGGCGTTTTTATTATTATACTCTTATCTTCTGTGGGGAGGCCTTTGGTCCGGCCTGCGCCTTTGCTGCCCCGAAGGCCTTGAAATGGGCTCGGCCTGCAGCCCCTCTAACTCAACGAGGGCGTCGCGCCTTGACAAATTGAGCCTGCCCTTATCGTCAATCTCCAGCACCTTTACAATTATCTCGTCGCCCACATTTACCACATCGGTGACCTTCTCGGTACGCTTCACATCAAGGTGGGAGATGTGCACAAGCCCCTCTTTTCCGGGAGCAATTTCCACAAAGGCGCCAAAATCCATAATCCGGGTAACGACGCCTTTGAAAATGGCACCCGTTTCAGGGTCTTTTGCGATAGTCTCAATGATGCTGAGAGCACGGCGGGCATTATCAATGTCCATGGAGGAGATAAAGACCATGCCGTCCTCTTGAATATCAATCTTGACATCGCACTCGGCGCAAATCTTCTGGATAATCTTGCCGCCCGACCCGATAACATCGCGGATCTTGTCCACATCAATCTTGGTAGACAGCATCTTGGGCGCGTATTTGGAAAGCTCGGGCCGCGGCTTGTCAATGGCCTTGAGCATGACCTCGTCAAGGATATAAATCCTGGCCTTTTCCGTCTTGGCAAGGACCTCCTCGATAATGTCAAAGGTCAGGCCGTCAATCTTAATATCCATCTGAATGGCGGTAATGCCCTTATGGGTCCCCGCCACCTTAAAGTCCATATCTCCAAAGAAGTCTTCAACCCCTTGGATGTCCAGCATGGTAAGCCATCTGTCCTCTTCGGTCACAAGGCCGCAGGAGATTCCCGCCACGGGAGCCTTAATGGGCACACCGGCGTCCATCAAAGCCAGAGTGGAGCCGCACACAGCCCCTTGGGAAGTGGAGCCGTTGGAAGACAACACTTCCGACACAAGCCTTATGGTATAGGGGAACTCCTCAAGGGAGGGTATAACGGGCTCCAAAGCCCTCTCCGCCAAAGCGCCGTGGCCGATTTCACGCCTGCCGGGCCCCCTTGAGGGCCTCGCCTCACCTACCGAGTAGGAGGGGAAGTTATAGTGATGGATATACCTTTTCTTATCCTCATTGTCAATGCCGTCCAAAATCTGATAATCGCTCGACATTCCCAAGGTAGCCACAGTCAGCACCTGGGTCTGCCCCCTTGTAAAGAGGCCCGAACCGTGAGTACGGGGCAGCAGCCCTACCTCGGCAGCCAGGGGGCGCAGATCATTCAGTCCCCTGCCGTCTACACGCTTGCCCTCATCCAGGAGCCAGCGGCGCACGACATACTTCTGAAGCTTATAGAGGCACTCATCAATCTTGGCACCCATCTCGGGATAAGCTTCGTCAAATTTTTCGTGAACCTCGCTATAGACAAGATGCAACCGCTCTTCCCTTTCCACCTTGTCGTCGGTATCAAGGGCATGGCGCACCTTTTCGATGGCAAACTCCTTTATGGCCTCATACATTTCCTCATCGGGCTCGTTGGACTCAAACTCAAACTTGGGCTTGCCGATTTGAGTTTGAATATCCTTTATAAACTGCACCAACTTGCGGTTTTCCTCATGGGCGAGCTTTATGCCTTCCAGCATCACCTCATTGGAAACCTCATTGGCACCGGCCTCAATCATGACCACCTTGTTTTCCGTGGAAGCAACGGTGACATTCATGAGGGAAACTTCCTTTTCAGCCTCGGTGGGGTTAATGACATACTGGCCGTCCACATATCCCACCATGACGCCGCAGATAGGCCCTTTCCAAGGGATATCCGACACCGACAAAGCCGCCGAAGTACCGATCATAGCCGCGATTTCCGGGGAACAATCCGGGTCCACCGACAGCACGGTGCAAACGACAGCCACATCGTTGCGCATATCTTTGGGGAACAGGGGGCGAATAGGCCTGTCAATAAGCCTTGCCGCCAAAACAGCCTTTTCGCTGGGCCTTCCCTCCCTCCTCAAAAAGGAGCCGGGGATCTTGCCCACGGAATAAAGCTTTTCCTCATAGTCCACAGACAAAGGGAAAAAGTCAATGCCTTCCCTCGGCTTTGCGGAAGCGGTAACAGCCACATTTACAACAGTTTCCCCGTATCTTACGAGAAAATCTGCGTTGGCAAGCTGGGCAACTTTGCCCGTCTCAAGAATGAGAGGCCTGCCTGCCAGGGTTGTTTCAAACACTCTGTAATTTTCAAACATTCCATATCCTCCATTTTCTTAAATTGGATTATCTTAAAGATGGAGGGTACGAGTTTAGCAATAAATCCGATATTTGCGCCATAAAGTTAGTTTTATACAGAAACCGTCCTTTTATGCAAATACCCGATTTACTACTAAAACCGTCCCACCCCATCTTTATTTTAATTTTACGGAATAAAGGCAGGCGAAAAACGCCTGCCGTTTTCTTCCCTATTTACGGATTCCCAATTTTTCGATGATAGCGCGGTATCTTTCGACATCCTTCTTCATCAAGTAATTGAGAAGGTTGCGCCTGCGCCCGACCATCTTCAACAATCCCCGGCGTGAGTGGAAGTCCTTTTTGTGGACCTTCAGGTGCTCGGTCAAATCGTTGATTCTCTTGGTCAAAATGGCAATCTGCACCTCGGGGGAGCCTGTATCTCCCTCATGGCGGGCATTAGCCTTAATGATATCGAGCTTTTCTTCTCTTTGCATATATTTCACCCCTTTTATTTTTTTGCCTCAAACTTCGCCATGGGCAGGTGAACTCCGGAAAACCGGCTTTACCCCAAGGCAAAGTAAAAGGTCACAGCGCCAGTATTATATCACAGTCAGCCCCTCATGTAAAGTATAAAAAATCCAAAAATCCCCGCCTAACACAATTCACTCCAAATGAAAATCAAATCCGCTTCAATTTTCCCCGTCAATCCCCTTCAATATATCCGCGACTTCCTCCACAATCTCCTCCACGCCCTTGCCGTCGCAGGACACAGTTACATCGGCATACTTCTCATAAAGGGGCAGCCTCTCGTCATAGACCTCGCCAAAACTCTTGCCCCCGGGCAGCACAACCCCCCGGGCCTTGATGTTGCTGACCCTATTTAAAAGCTCCTCTTTGTTGAGCTCGAGGTACACCACAACCCCCTGCCTCTTTAAGTGCTCCATCCCCTTTTCCGAATAAACGGCGCTGCCTCCCGTCGCCACAAGGCAATTTTCAAGGCAAAGCCCCGCCAGCACCCTCTCCTCAATCTCAAGGAAACCTTTTACGCCCTTTTCCTCAAGGAGCCTGCCCAGCAACGCCCCTTCCCTCTCCTGAATTAACAGGTCGGTGTCCAAAAACTTCTTCCCCAAAGCCTTGGCAAGGAGCACTCCGATAGTGCTTTTCCCCGCCCCGGGCATGCCTATCAGCACAACATTTCCCTTTTTCTCCTTCATATAAAAACCTCCTCAATTTTTCCCCGAGAAAGCCCAAATTTGATAAAAAACAAAGCCTCCCACGCCCGAAAAGGAGGGGAGGCTTTGTGGCGTGCTTGGAGGGACTCGAACCCCCGACCTACTGGTTCGTAGCCAGTTACTCTATCCGGCTGAGCTACAAGCACAATTTTACCGCTTTAGTACTATATCACTTTTACGCAAATAAATCAAGATAAAATTTTTACATTTTCCCCCGAAGTCTCGGCCCAGAGCTGAAAACCCCCGCCAAAACCCGCCCATTATAAAGCCTTACAGCTCAAAAATGCCTTCCAGCAGCACAGCCCGGCACAAAGCCCCGTCCGCGCCGGCAATTTTCACGGGCGCCGCCGCAAGGAAATAATCCCCATCGTTCACAGCCCGCAAATCCAGCCCTTCCAGCACCGCCACCTTATTCGCCAGCAGCTCCCGGTGCACCGTCCCGTCATCCTCGGTGGAGGCAACCGACTGGGCGTCAATCCCAACCAGCTTTACCCCCGCGTCAAAAAGGGCAAAGGCGGCGCTTTGGGTCAAATACGACCCTCCCCCTCCCTTTATCAGCAGCCGCGTACACCCGGACTTTACCCTGCTGTCAATGTCGGCTCCCGTCACAGCCCCCTCAAAGGACATAACGGTGCATTTTCCGAAAAAAAGGGACAAGGGCAGCATATCCACGGTTTCGCCCCCGTCAAGGAAGTGAAAGGGGGCATCCACATGAGTCCCTGCATGAAGGCAGCAGTACAAAGCCGACAAATTCAACCCGTCCCCCTTTTCAAAACTGCGCAGGGTATAAAGTTTCGGGGCTGGATCCCCCTCAAAAACGGGCGCAGACAAGAGCTCCCTCGAAATGTCGTAAATCTTCAACTAAAAACCCCTCCTTACATGAGCTTCGCAAGGACAGCGCACCAGCCCTCCGCCTTTTTCACCCCGTAAATGTCAAACCCGGCTTTTTTAAGGGCATCTTCAACCTCGAAAAGCCGCTCCTCGATTATCCCGCTGCAAACAAACATCCCGCCGCTTTTCAAAAATTCCGGCACAGTATCACACAGCCTTATAATCACATCGGCCACAATATTTGCAAGGACAATGTCAAATCCCTTTCCAATCTCATCATGGAGCGCCCCTCCTTCAAGGATATCCCC
>JAKOXU010000010.1 GCA_029780875.1 Bacillota bacterium
GGAATACGGATATTCACTACAAGCTATATTCAAAAGGGGGGCTAAATATTACTTGCTGACAGTTTATTTGGAGCTGTCGGATTCCTTTTCGGTGTCGACAGATTGAACTGCCCAACGCTTTACGCGGAGTTTGTTGCGGTCGGCTCCTGTTTCGATTACCAGGGAGTCTTCACGCAGGTTGACTACCTTTCCCACTATTCCGCCGATGGTTGTTATCTCGTCGCCAATTTGAATGTTTTTGCGCATTTCTTCCTCTTGCTTTTGACGTTTTTTCTGGGGACGGAAAAGGACAAGGTACATGATGACAAACAGTGCGGGGAAAAGCAACAATTGCATGATGTTGCTCCATGCAGAGGGAGCGTTTTGGGCTTGGCTGGTGACTTCGCTTGAGCCGGCGGCAAACTGTAATACAAAATTGAACATTAAATGCACCTCCAAATTTACTGCTAATTATACAGGATATTGGGTGAGGTTGCAAGAATAATGTGAAACTATATCCTTTTTGACAAAATGGGTAGCATTTTTTCTTTAAATTGGTCAAATGTGCCGGCTTCAATGGCTTGCCTTATGTTTTTGAGAAGGTTATTGTAAAAGTAGAGATTGTGCATGACTGCCAATCTTGCGGCAAGCATTTCGCCGCTTTTATAGAGGTGGCGCAGGTATGCCCTTGAGTGTTTTTGGCAGGTGGGGCAGCCGCAGTCGGGGTCGATGGGCGCGGTGTCTTTTACATATTTTTCGTTAAAGAGGTTCATAACTCCTTGTGAAGTGAAAAGGTGGCCGTGGCGGGCATTTCTCGTGGGCAGAACGCAGTCGAAAAGGTCTACGCCTCGGCTGACGGCTTCGATGATGTTTGCCGGTGTGCCTACGCCCATAAGGTAGCGGGGCTTGTTTTCAGGCATATAGGGCTCAACAACGGAGATGACGCGGTACATTTCTTCGGCGCTCTCCCCTACCGCCAGGCCGCCGATAGCGTAGCCGTCAAGGTCGAGTTCTACTATTCGTTGCATATTTTCGATGCGGATGTCGTCGTAAATTGAGCCTTGGTTTATGCCGAAAAGGAGCTGCTTTTGGTTTATTGTGTCGTGAAGGGATTTAAGGCGTTCGTGCTCATCCTTGCACCGGTAAAGCCACCTTACCGTACGGGTGCTGGAGAGCTTGGCGTACTCGTATGGGGCGGGGTTTGGGATGCATTCGTCGAAGGCCATGGCTATGGTGGATGCAAGGTTTGATTGGATTTGTATGCTCTCTTCTGGGCCCATGAAGATTTTTCGCCCGTCGATGTGGGATGAAAAATGAACGCCTTTTTCGGTGATTTTACGCAGCTTGGCGAGGGAAAAGACTTGAAAGCCGCCGCTGTCTGTCAAGATGGGGCCGTCAAAGCCCGTAAATTTGTGTAGGCCGCCTAGCTCTTTTACTATATGGTCGCCGGGGCGAAGGTGGAGATGGTAGGTGTTGCAAAGCTGGACTTGGCATATAAGCTCTTTTAAGTCGTAGGCGGAAACGGCGCCCTTTATTGCCCCTTGGGTGGCCACATTCATAAAGGCGGGGGTTTCGATTTTTCCGTGTATTGTTGTAAAGGTGGCTCTTCTCGCCTTGCCTTGTTTGGCAATAATCTCAAACATGTTTTCACCTCAAATAATCAGCATGGCGTCGCCAAAGCTGTAAAATCGGTATTCATTTTCTATGGCTATGTTATAGGCACGCATGACATTGTCAAGGCCGGCAAAGGCGCTGACGAGCATTATAAGGGTGCTTTCGGGAAGGTGAAAGTTGGTAATCATCCCGTCGATGACCTTGAATTGGTAGCCGGGGTAAATGAATATATCCGTCCAGCCATCGCAAGGGATGATTTTGCCGTGTTCCGTGGCTATGGCTTCGAGGGTGCGGCAGCTTGTGGTGCCGACGGCAATAATCCTTTTGTTTTGGCGTTTTGTTTCCTCAATGAGTTTTGCCGTGGATTCGGGTAATGAATAGTGTTCGGAGTGCATTTCATGTTGTGTGATGTCGTCAGCCTTTACCGGGCGAAAGGTGCCGAGGCCAACATGGAGGGTTACAAAGCCGATTTTGACGCCCTTGTTTTGGAGCTTGTCCAGTATTTCCCGGGTAAAGTGGAGGCCGGCGGTGGGCGCGGCTACCGAACCGGGCTCTTTGGCGTATACCGTTTGGTAGCTGTCTTTGTTTTGCAGCTTTTGTTTGATGTAGTGAGGAAGGGGCATCTCCCCTATTTTTTCGAGGATTGAGAAAAAGTTGCCTTCAAATTCAAATTTGGCAATGCGGTTGCCGTCTTTGACTATATCGATTATTTCGGCTTTGAGAGTACCGTCGCCGAAGGTAAAACGAGAGCCGATTTTGGCCTTTTTCCCTGGCCCCGTCAGCACTTCCCATGTGTCTGTGCCTTTTTGGGTCAACAACAGAAACTCAACTATTGAGTTCGTGCCATCCTTGACGCCGTAAAGGCGGGCAGGCAGTACCCTTGAATCGTTGAGGATGAGGCAGTCCCCCGGTTCTAATAGGTCAGGCAGTTCGTAAAATATTTTATGTTCCACTTCTCCGCTGTGGCGGTGCAAAATCATAAGCTTTGATAGGTCCCTGCGCTCGGGCGGGGTTTGGGCTATCAGTCTTTCGGGCAAGTCGTAGTAGAAATCTTGTTTTTTCATCGCCATGTCTCCAGATTTTCAATATTATTTTCCAAAAACATTTGACACATATTAGATGTAATGATATTATAATGTAAAAGTTAATATGGTAAGGATAGAGGCGCGGTTATAATCAGTAGCTGTTATGAGGCCGCCGGGGCCGTTGATTGCAGTGAAAGGTATGATCGCCGAAGGGGTTGTGACGGCAAGCAACCGCCTGGTTGTATGGGTGAAAAACTTATACGACTGTCATCATGAATATGATGGAGAGCTATCGGCATATTTTTAGTCAATACTCCTATTATATTTCATTGATGACCGGTTGACAACCGGTTTTTTGTTTACCTAAATATTTGCGTTTGGAGTTGGTTTTCATGAACAAGTACAAAGTTGGAATTATCGGGGCTACGGGAATGGTTGGGCAGCGGTTCGCTACCCTGCTTGAGAATCATCCCTGGTTTGAGGTGACTGCCTTGGCGGCTTCCCCTCGCTCCGCCGGCAAGACTTATGCCGAGGCTGTGGGCGACAGGTGGGCTATGGATGTAGCTATTCCCGCAAAGATGGCGGATATGATTGTGATGGACGCAACGGCGGATATTGACAAAATAGCAAACAGCGTGGACTTTGTATTTTGCGCTGTGGACATGAAAAAGGATGAGATCAAAGCCCTTGAGCTTGCCTATGCAAAGGCAGAGTGTCCCGTTGTTTCTAATAACAGCGCTCACCGCTCGACGCCCGATGTGCCCATGATTATTCCCGAAATAAATCCCGAGCACAGCGAGGTAATCCATGCTCAGAGAAAAAGGCTTGGCACAAAGAGAGGCTTTATCGCAGTTAAATCCAACTGTTCCCTTCAAAGTTATGTTCCCGCCCTTTATCCCCTCATGGATTTAGGCCTGAAAGAAGTTTTGGCCTGCACATACCAAGCCATTTCGGGTGCCGGAAAAACCCTTGAGACTTGCCCTGAAATAGTGGATAACATTATCCCCTATATCGGCGGAGAAGAGGAAAAATCCGAGCAGGAGCCCCTTAAAATCTGGGGCAAAGTGCAGGATGGTGAGATTGTCAATGCCACCTCCCCGTCGATTACGGCACAATGCTTAAGGGTTCCCGTGTCTGACGGGCATACTGCCGCCGTATTTGCTTCCTTTGAGAAAAAGCCAACAATTGAGGAGATTTTGAAGCGGTGGGATGAGTTTGAAGGACTTCCCCAGAAGCTAAAGCTCCCCAGCGCACCGAAAAAATTCCTGCATTATTTCAGCGAGGACAACAGGCCTCAAGCAAAACTTGACCGCAACCTTGAAAACGGTATGGCAGTTTCAATCGGCAGGCTCCGCTATGATACCCAGTATGATATCAAGTTTGTGTGCTTGTCCCACAACACATTGAGGGGCGCCGCCGGCGGGGCGGTTTTGATGGCTGAGTTGCTCTGCGCCCAGGGTTTTATCGATAGGCGTTAAGGTTTAACAGTGGGGCGCATATAATATTTATGAGAGTATGTTGACACATTGAATTGGAAAGGATATAAGCCTTTATGAAGAACACGATTTTTACGGGTGCCGGAGTTGCCATTGTCACTCCCATGTATCCCGACGGTTCTGTCAATTACAATAAGCTTGGTGAGCTTGTTGACTATCAGATTGAAAACGGTACCGACGCCATTATTGCCTGCGGGACTACCGGTGAATCGGCTGTATTGAGCCATGAGGAGCATTTAAAGGTAATAAGCCAGGCAGTGGAAGCGGCTGCCGGGCGTGTTCCCGTAATTGCCGGCACGGGCAGTAATGATACGGCTTATGCCTTGGAGCTTAGCCTTGAAGCGCAAAAGCTGGGGGCCGACGCGCTGCTGATTGTGACTCCGTACTACAATAAGACCTCCCAAGCCGGGCTTGTGCGGCACTATACATACATTGCCGACAATGTGGATTTGCCCATTATAGTGTATAATGTGCCTTCGCGGACGGGATTAGATGTCAAGCCACAAACCTACTATGAGCTGTCAAAGCATCCCAATATTGTGGCTATTAAGGAGGCAAACGGGAATATTGTCGCGGCTGCCCAAACCTTTGATCTTTGCGGCGACAATATCGATGTTTATTCGGGAAATGACGACCAGATTGTGCCCTTCCTCGCTTTGGGTGCAAAAGGGGTAATTTCGGTTCAATCCAATATTTTGCCGAGGGAAACCCATGAAATTTGCGAAAGGTTCTTCAATGGCGATATAAAGGGCAGCAGGGATTTGCAGCTGAAGTTCTTGAAGCTGACAAATGCTCTATTTTCCGATGTGAATCCCATACCCGTCAAGGCTGCAATGAACATGATGGGATTGGATGTGGGAGAATGCAGGATGCCCTTGACTACCATGGAAGAAGGCGCTAAGGAGAAATTGAGGCAATTGCTTATTGAATATGGCCTTGTGAAATAGCCTACTATGCAAATATAATTGTCCCAAAAGGGCGTGGAGGTTTAAATGATAAGAATCGTACTTGTGGGTTGCAGCGGAAAAATGGGCAAGGTAATCGCAAATTTGGTCAATGACCGCAACGACTGTACAATTGTTGCGGGAATTGATAAGGATACCAGCCTTGTTGCCTCCTTCCCCGTTTTTTCCGATCCCTTTGAGTTTAGCGGTGACGCAGATGTCATTGTTGACTTCTCTCACCCCAGCGTGACGGGCAGGATAATTGAATATGCCCTTTCAAGAAAGCTGCCGGTTGTGATGGCGACTACCGGGCTGTCGGCGGCCCAACAGCAGCAGATTGCTGATGCCGCAAAGGATATTCCCGTATTCTTCAGCGCAAATATGTCTTTAGGCGTCAATTTGATAACCAACCTTGCAAAAAAGGCAGCGGCTCTTTTGGACGGCAGCTTTGATATTGAGATTGTGGAGAAGCACCACAATCAGAAGATTGACGCTCCCAGCGGGACGGCACTGATGATTGCCAACGCCATTTCCGACAGCTTAAATGAAAAGCCTAACTTCGTATATGACCGCCATTCAGTAAGAAAAAAGCGGGATAAAAATGAAATAGGCATTCATTCCGTCAGGGGCGGCACTATTGTGGGTGAACATGAGGTTATTTTTGCCGGCAGGGACGAGATTGTATCTATCTCCCACATAGCTATGTCAAAGGAAATCTTTGCAGTGGGAGCTGTTAACGCAGCTAACTTTATTGTAGGCAAAAAACCAGGTCTTTATGATATGGGAAGTATGCTGTCAGAAGTGTAAAGTGTTTGAACTTGACAGTATTGTAATGAAAGGAAGGGCGTCGAGATGAAGAATACGGCTATAACCCTTAAAGAAAATGTGTCCCTTGTTACCCTTTCCAACATACCGACCGACATTTCATTTATTTCCTTTGCCTTTGATACTGTGGCAAAGGCGGGCATTAACATTGATATGATTTCCATGACAGCCCCTAAAGGTGAGCATACCGATATTTCATTTACCATTGACGACAACGATTTGGGCATGTTCTTTCCCCTTATCCCCCAAATTCGCAACAATGGGGTTGAAGTGGCAGTTACCGGTGACTATTGTAAAATCTCGGTGGCGGGTGACTTTATGCGGGATAACGCCGGTGTGGCGGCTAAAGTATTCGCCGCCGCGGCATCAGCAAAAGCTGATTTGAGGCTTATTACCACTTCGGAAACCGATATTTCCATGCTGATGACAAAGGAAACTGCTGTTTTGGCAAAAAAGACGATTGAAAAGGCATTTGATTAAGGAATAAAAATAAAAAACCGCCCGGTTGTTTGCCGGGCGGTTTTTTATTAACCTAAAACGACTTTGTGGTAGATTTTTTTGCCTTTTTTAATAATAACATAGCCTTTTTCAAAACTATCAATAGGTAAGGATTCTGTAAAGTCTGAAACCTTTACATCATCGATTGACACGCCGCCTTGAGATATGAGCCTTCTTGCCTCGGATTTTGAGGGGGCAAGGGATGTTTTTACAAGCAAATCCATTGCATTTATGGCTCCGTCAGTGAAATCTTGGGCTGAAAGGGTTGTTGTGGGCATGTCGTCGGATACTCCCGGGCCGGTAAAGAGGGCTCGTGCAGCTTCAAGGGCTTTTGACGCCTCTTCTTCACCGTGGACGATCTTGGTGATTTCATATGCCAAGACTTCTTTTGCCCGGTTCAGATCTTTGCCTTGGAGGCCTTCGTATTTAGCGATTTCTTCAAGGGACATGAAGGTGAGCATCTTCATGCATTTAATGACGCTGCTGTCTTCGATGTTTCTCCAATACTGGAAGAAGTCGAAGGTTGAAGTTTTTGCGGGGTCAAGCCACACAGCGCCCTTTTCGGTTTTGCCCATTTTTCTGCCGTCGCTGGTGGTGAGCAAGGTAAAGGTCATGCCGTAGACTTGTTTGCCCTGCTTTTTGCGGATTAGGTCGATGCCGCCGAGGATGTTTGACCACTGG
>JAKOXU010000016.1 GCA_029780875.1 Bacillota bacterium
CGTCGTCCCAGTCTTTGATATTTTGCTTGAAGTCTTCAATCATTTGGACGACTTTAATATTTGCGCCCCCGTGCTTCGGCCCTTTAAGGGAGCTCAATGCCGCTGCTATTGTGGAATAGGTGTCGGTGCCGGAGGAGGTCACCACATGAGTCGTAAAGGTGGAGTTGTTGCCACCGCCGTGCTCGGCGTGGAGGACTAATGCAACATCCAGAACCTTTGCCTCAAGCTCGGTGTATTTCTGATCGGGACGGAGCATGAGGAGAATGTTCTCGGCGGTTGAGCGGTCGGGTTCAGGCTGGTGGATATACAGGCTTTTCTGCAAGTGGTAGTGAATATAAGACTGATATCCATACACAGACAGGAGCGGGAAAACAGCTATTAACTGGAGGCACTGCCTTAAGACATTGTCGATTGACAAATCGTTGGCATTGTTGTCGTAAGAATAAAGGGTCAACACGCTCCTTGCCAACATATTCATGATGTCGGGGTTGGATGCTTTCATGATGACATCACGGATAAAGTTTTTGGGCAGGGTGCGGTAGCTTGAAAGGAGGCGGGTAAATTCCTCCAGCTGCTGCTTTGTAGGAAGAGTGCCGAAAAGCAGAAGATATGTTACTTCCTCAAAGCCGAAACGGTCTTCTTCCATAAAACCATTGATTATATCCTCAATATTTATGCCTCGATAAAACAGCTGCCCGTCACTGGGAACAGTTTCTCCATCGACAATTTTGTATTGCCTAATTTCAGAAATATCTGTAAGGCCCGCCAAGACACCCTTTCCGGAAATGTCGCGTAGGCCTCTTTTTACATCGTACTTTTGATAAAGATCCGGGTCAATTTGGGTGTTGTTGTAACAAAGAGAGGCCAGTTTTTTGATTTCTGGTGTTACTGCCGAGTAGTTGTTTATTGCCATTTTGTTCCCTCCTTTGGATTTATTATATAATAATAGCAATTAAAATTCAACTTATAGTGAATAAAGAGTAAACAATTTCAACAATCACAGGAAAATTATACCATACCGTAGCTAAAATAAAAAGGGATGGATTTTGATTCCATCCCTTTTGTTTTGAATTGGCACAAACTTACTCGTATTCCACTACATTGACCCAACGCTGAAGAAGTTCCTTTTCCTCGGGTTTGCCCTTTACCGATTGGGACGCGGCAACTATGGGGAGCCACTTTTGAACATATTGCTTTTCGGTGTTTGTCTTTTTGCAAAAGAGGTCGAGGTATTTTTCCGCGCCCACATTGTCGCCGTTGAGCCAAAATAGCAGGTAAGTCCTTGCGGCGTCGGCCGAAGCGTTGCCTTGGGTAGCGTGGGACCAGTCTAAAATATAAGGCTTGCCGTCGGGAGTTATTATAATGTTGCTGGGGTTGTAGTCACCGTGGCAAACTTTGTCGTGTTTTGGCATGGATTCAAGGCGGGTGTGCAGTTCGTATTTGACGGAGTCGTCAAAGTCGGTTTCCGAGATTTTGCGGTGCATTTTGTCCCTTAACTTATTGAGCAGGGGCGCCTTTTTGGAATGCATTTTTATCTGCAAATCCACAAAGAGCTCAAGGTGTTCGTCAAATTTTTCGGGGTTTTCCTGCATGAGGGTGGCTAAAGTTTTGCCTTCGATGAATTCAGTGACTATCGCCCATTTGGAGTCGACTTTTGTCACCTCTAAAATTTTGGGGATGTCAAGGCCGGTTTCTTCTACTCTTGCCTGATTTAAGGCTTCGTTTAAGATGTCGGCCTTTGAGTAATCTTCATCGAAAACTTTTATCGCCCTGTCGCCATCACGGTAGACTACTTTCCTTTCCCTAACGGCTAAAACGGTATCGAATTTCATTTTATTGCCCTCCCTCGGCATTGTAGTACGCGTTGAGATACATTTGCTTGATTTCGCTGATTAACGGGTAGCGGGGGTTGGCGCCAGTGCACTGGTCGTCAAAGGCTTGCAGGGCCATGTCGTCGAGCTTTGCAAGGAAGTCTTTTTCTTCTATGCCGTAAGCCTTGATGGATTCTTTGATGCCTATGCTTTCCTTCAAATTATTAATCTTTTTGATGAGATTTTCAAGCTTTTCTTGGTCGTTTTGTCCGCCAAGGCCGAGATAATCGGAGATTTGGGCGTATTTCGCCAGCGTTTTGGGATGGTCATACTGCGGGAATGTGCCCATCTTGGCGGGGGCTTCGGCCGCGTTGAACCTGATGGTTTCGCAAATCATGAGGGCGTTGGCGATGCCGTGGGGCAAGTTAAAGGCGGCGCCCAGTTTGTGAGCCATGGAATGGCACACGCCGAGGAAGGCGTTTGCGAAGGCCATGCCGGCAATAGTGGCGGCGTCGGCCATCTTCACGCGGGCTTCGGGGTCCTTTGCTCCGTTATTATATGCCCTTGGCAGGTATTCGAAAATCATGGAAATGGCGCGCAGGGCAAGGGCGTCGGTGTAGTCTGTGGACAGCATGGAAACATAGGCTTCTATTGCGTGGGTTAGGGCGTCGATACCCGATGCCGCGGTAAGGCCCTTTGGCGCGTCCATCATGAGGTTTGCGTCCACGATAGCCATGTCGGGCAACAGCTCATAGTCGGCAAGGGGGTATTTAATCTTGGTCTTCTCATCGGTGATTACGGCAAAGGGGGTGACTTCGGAGCCGGTGCCGGCGGTTGTGGGAATGGCTATAAAGTAGGCTTTTTCGCCCAATTTGGGGAAGGTGTAAACCCTTTTGCGGATATCGGCAAAGCGCATTGCCATGTCCATAAAGTCGGCGTCGGGGTGCTCGTACATAACCCACATGATTTTCGCGGCGTCCATGGGCGAGCCGCCGCCTACGGCGATGATGGTGTCGGGCTCAAATGCTCGCATTTGCTCTGCCCCTTCTCTGGCGCAGGCAAGGGTGGGGTCAGGTTCCACATTGGAGTAGACGGCAAACTCGATGCCGAGTTCCTTTAGTTTGTCGGTTACGGGCTTTATAAAGCCGTTGCTGTAAAGGAATCTGTCGGTTACGATAAAGGCTTTCTTTTTGCCGAGGACAGCTTTTAATTCTTCAAGGGCAACGGGCAGGCAGCCCCTTTTGATGTAAATTTTTTCCGGGGTTCTGAACCACAGCATGTTTTCTCTCCTCTCGGCCACGGTTTTGATATTCAATAGGTGTTTGACCCCGACATTTTCCGACACGGAATTGCCACCCCACGAACCGCAGCCCAGCGTCAGGGAGGGCGCCAGCTTGAAGTTGTATAGGTCCCCTATGGCACCGTGGGAGGAGGGGGTGTTGACAAGAATGCGGCAGGTCTTCATGCGCTTTTCGAATTGTTCAAGCTTATCTTTTCCGTTGAGGGCGTCGATGTAAATTGCGGCTGTATGTCCAAGGCCGCCGTCTTCGATGAGGTGTTCGGCGATATTGAGGGCGGCGTCGAAGTCCTTTGCCCTATACATGGCAAGGACGGGAGAGAGTTTTTCGTGGGCGAATTCTTCGGACAGGTCGTACCTTTCCACTTCGCCTATGAGGATTTTGGTGTCTTCCGGCACTTCAACTCCTGCAAGTGTGGCGATGGTGTGGGCCTTTTGACCTACTATCTTTGCGTTGAGGGAGTTGTTTATGATTATGGTTTTACGCACTTTTTCAGTCTCTTCGGGATTGAGGAAATAGCAGCCGCGGGCGCGGAACTCTTCCTTGGCTTTGTCATAGATTTTGTCGAGGACTATGACCGATTGCTCCGAGGCGCAGATCATGCCGTTGTCAAAGGTTTTGGAGTGGATGATGGAGTTGACGGCAAGCAGAATGTCGGATGTATCGTCGATTATGGCTGGGGTGTTGCCGGCGCCGACGCCTATTGCGGGCTTGCCGCTGGAATAGGCGGACTTCACCATGCCGAGGCCGCCCGTCGCCAAGATTATGTCGCACTCCCTCATCGCGTGGTTTGTCATCTCGAGGCTTGGGACATCGATCCAGCCCACTATGCCTTCGGGGGCACCGGCGGCGACTGCCGCTTCAAGCAGGATTTTGGAGGCTTCGATGGTGCACTTTTTTGCCCTTGGGTGGGGGCTGATTATGATGCCGTTGCGAGTCTTGAGGGCGAGGAGAATTTTGAAAATGGCCGTGGATGTGGGGTTTGTGGTGGGAATTACGGCGGCTATTACGCCTACGGGCTCGGCGATTTTCTTGATGCCGTAAAATTTGTCTTCCTCAATCACGCCGCAGGTTTTGGTGTCTTTGTAGGCGTTGTAGACATATTCGGCGGCGTATTGGTTCTTTATAACCTTGTCCTCCATCACGCCCATGCCTGTTTCTTCAACGGCCATTTGAGCAAGGGGGATTCTGGCTTTGTTGGCGGCAATTGCCGCGGCTTTGAAGATTTTATCCACCTGCTCTTGGGTGTAGGTGGCAAAAATTTGCTGGGCTTCCCTTACCGTTTTTATGGTTTTGTCAAGGGCTTCGACATTGTCAACAATTTCGTAGTTTTTCGCTTTGTTCATGGTTTTCCTCCATTCTGAGTCGATAAGACATCTTATTATTCATTTCGCTGCACCGATGTCAAATTGTCAAGCTTGTGGGACAGCACCGCAAGGGATGAGGCCAGGTTTTCGTGCTGTACCAGAACATCGTCGGGAACATTGATTTTGACGGGGGCGAAATTCCAAATGGCTTTGATGCCCGCATTGACCATCAGGTCTGCCGTTTCCTGCGCAAAGGCCGACGGCACAGTGAGAATGCCGATTTTTATCCCCTTTTCCTTTGCCAGTTTTTCAAGCTCTGAAATATCAAAGACTGCTTTTCCGTGAAATAATTTGCCTGTCTTTTGAGGGTCTGTGTCAAAGGCCGCAACAATATTTAGGCCGTAGTTTTTAAAGCCGTCATATCCCATGAGGGCTAGACCGAGGTTGCCGGCTCCTACAATTAGGGCGTCTTTTGTCTTTGTGTAGCCCAGTATGTCTTCTAATATATAGAGCAGCTCTTTGACATTGTAGCCCGTTTTCGAGCGGCCTACCGCGCCTGTGTATGCTAAATCTTTTCTAATCTGAATTGCGGTAAAGCCAAGTATGTTCGATATTTCAGTGCAAGAAATGTTTTTGGCTCCCTCGCTGTGCTTTTCGCTCAATAGCTGGTGGTAAAGGGGCAGCCTGCGTAAAGTAGGCTCGGGTATCTGTTGAATACTACTATTAGAATCTGAAGACATTTCCCACACTCCTTATCGATATTTATTTATCGATATCATTATATCCAATAATCTTTTCTGCGTCAACAATAATATTAGTCTTTAGGAAACTTTGTATCTTTATACAAGAGTAACAAATATGAGACGCTGTATATAGTAAAAAAGACGAACCCAATTTTAGGTTCGTCTTTTTTGGTTTGTAAAGATTGTTGGATTTGCATTGCTATTTTGCTTCGTAGTCAAGATATACCCTCGAGCCTGTGGCTCCTCTTTGTCCTTGATATTTGCCTCTGTAGGGCCGCAAGGCGTTATCATCAAGTTGAGCAAAAACGAGCTGCCCAATCCTACGGCCGGCTTTCAGTTCAATGGCGCAGCGGTTTGCGTTGAATAGTTCTAGAGTGATTTCTCCTTTGAAGCCCGGGTCGACCCATCCGGCGTTTTGAATAAAGAGACCCATGCGCCCGAGGGAGCTGCGGCCCTCCACGAAGGCTGTAAGGTTGTCTGGCAGCTCAAAATACTCCATGGTGGTGGCAAGGACAAATTGGCCGGGCAATATTATGTATTTGTCGGCCTCGAAGGTTTTGTAGTTTACCTCTTTGTCCAAAGTTACGACGCCGGTTGATGAGTCTTCAATGACGCAAAAGGTCCTGCCGAGGCGGATGTCGACGCTGGCAGGCTGAATTTGTTCCTCTTCGAGGGGAGATATTTTAAGCTCGCCGCTTTCAAGCAGCCTTTTGATTGTATTGTCGGATAGGATCATGAGGCTGAACCTCCAAAACTATAAGATGTATAAGAAGGGTTTTTGTTGTTGTTTTAGGATAAAGAAGGCTAGATAGCCCCCAACAGACAAAATGATAATTAAAAAGGGCATGGCTTTGAGAAAGTAGTCGAAAAAGGAATCTTTCTTTTTGTCAACCTTAAAAATGTCGCCGGTCGCTATGTCTAAATAATATGTCAAATCGTCAATCGTGGTAAATGTGAGGGTGTTTAGGGTCTGGACAATCTTTGAGCCAGGCTTGAGCCATGTGGATTTTGAATCGGAATTTGATATTATATCAAGGTCATTTACAAGGTCTTTTATTTCGTATGTTTTCTCGAGCTTTCCCCTTGAATAATACTCCAAGGCAATTTCAAGGTCATCTTTGGGGACAAAGAAAAAACTCATTAAATCTTCGGAAAAATAAAAATCTTCCCTGTATGCCCGGGATCGCAAGTTTTCAACGGTATATATAACTTCCGTCGGATTTGAACCTTTATACAACCCTGCGGTAGCGGTACCTTTTAAAGGGTCGTTTGAGGAAGGCTTAAAGCGAAAGACTTTGCTTTCGTCCTTTGACTTGACTTCAAATTCTGCGGGGTTTTGATCGGCAGCGGCAAAAAGCTGCAAAATCAGCATAAATATAAAGCAAATCGATAACAGCTTTTTCATGTTTTTGCACTCCTCTGCCATTATTTTTCTCATTATAGCAAAATCAAACTCTAATATCAATCAATTTAAACAATAATTTTGTCAATTTTGTATAGCTATTGTAAAAAATTATGTTGGAAATTGCTATAATGCATTTTTATTCTTAATTAACAAACAAAAGGATTATAATCTTTGTATATAGCACTGTGGATATGCGCGCAATACTTTGGGGAATAGACCTATAATGATCTTTGATGTTCACTAAAAAATACTTTCAGTTTCGTTGTATGAATAACATAGGGGCTTGAATATATGCAACCGGATTTCAGTGGAATAAGGCATTTCTATTTTTTGATGTTTTTGTTAATAATAATAGAAAACGGCAACTTCGTATTGAAAGTTGCCGTTTTCATGTGGTGCGCCCGAGAGGACTTGAACCTCCACCGAGTCGCCCCGACTAGATCCTGAATCTAGCGCGTCTGCCGATTCCGCCACGGGCGCAAACCTTTTCTGCCGTTTAGCAGCGTGAATTATTATAACTTGCCGTCATTGAAAAGTCAAGCGGAAAATACGGCCTCTGGCTTATTGATTTTTTACATTTTACCATTTTATTTGATTTTTTTACAGCATCGTTTATAATGTTTATGTAAGGGAATCGGTTATGTTTTGGGGAAAGGAAAATTGAAATGAAGCCGAATATTCTACTGATTTGCGTCGATCAAATGCGTGGCGACTGTCTTGGGATTTTGGGGCATCCCGATGTTGAGACTCCAAACCTTGACACTATGGTAAGGAATGGGGCTGTTTTTACCCGCGCCTACTCTGCCACTCCTACTTGTGTGCCGGCAAGGGCGGCGCTTATGACGGGTTTGACACAGCGCTCTCACGGCAGGGTCGGGTATGAGGATTGCGTGCCGTGGAATTATAAGCATACCATTGCCAGTGCTTTTGCCAATGCTGGGTACCATACCAAGTGCGTGGGTAAAATGCATGTGTATCCCCACCGCAGCCTTTGCGGGTTCCATGATGTGGAGCTTCATGACGGGTATTTGCACTGTAACCGCAGGTTTGACATTAGCCAAAAGGATAGGCAGAGCGATGACTATTTGGACTGGCTGCGCGAAAAGCTGGGGCCAGGCGCCGATTTGATTGATTCGGGACTTGACTGCAATTCTTGGGTTGCCCGGCCGTGGATTTATGACGAGACCCTGCATCCCACCAACTGGGTGGTTACCAGATCGATTGAGTTTTTAAAGAGGAAAGACCCGACAAAGCCCTTTTTCCTGATGACATCTTTTGTTCGTCCCCATTCGCCCCTTGATCCCCCGCAGGTTTACTTTGACATGTATAAAGACCGGGAACTTGCGGAGCCCTTTATGGGTGATTGGGCGGAAAGAGAGGACCCCGAGAAAAACGGCAGGGTTGTGGACTGTTACTACGGGATAATTGACCGGCGGGCGATTATGCGTGCCAGGGCGGCGTACTATGCCTTGATTACCCATATTGACCACCAGATTGGAAGGCTTTTGCAAGCGTTGTGGGAGTATGGGGAGCTTGACAACACGATTATACTGTTTACTTCCGACCACGGTGACCTTTTGGGCGACCATAACTTGACGAGAAAATCATTCCCTTATGAGGGCAGTGTTTCTATCCCCTTTATTATCTATGATCCCGGCGACCATCTTGGTATCAAGAAAAACACTGTCATAGATAAGCTGGTGGAATTGAGGGATGTGATGCCTACTTTTTTGGATTTTGCCGGCGTGCCCATACCCGAAACCGTGGAAGGGCAATCCGTGCGGCCTTTGCTCTACGGCGACGAAAAGGGATGGCGGGAATATATCCACGGCGAGCACCAGTTTGACGAGTATTCCAACCAGTTTATCGTCACTGAAAAGGATAAGTACATCTGGTATTCCCAGACGGGGCGGGAACAGTATTTTGATTTGGAAAACGATCCCCATGAGCTCAAGGACTTAATCAATGACGAGGGTAGAAAGGATCGCATAGAGTATTTAAGAAGTTTTTTGATAAAGGAGCTGACCGGGCGCGAGGAAGGGTTTACCGACGGCGAAAGGCTGATAGTCGGCAGAAAGCCGATAAACTGTTTGAGCCATATCCGGCAAGAAAAAAATCAACCCTGAAAAGGGTTGATTTTTGTTTTAGAGCCGAATTTCCACCCTGTCCCCTGCCGTTATGCTGTCTTTAGTGACTATGCTGTCAAGAGCGATGATTATAACGCCGCTTTGATGCGCTTTTTTTAGTTCTTCGGCAAATTCTTTGTGGGTATTGGCATTTGGGGAAAAATAACTGACACCTTTCAGTTGGATTAAAAAAATGATATAGGCCTCAAAGCCGCTGTTTTGGGCTAAAATTAACTCTTTTATGTGCTTGACGCCCCGGTCGGTGGGAGCGTCGGGAAAAAGGGCCACCCCATCTTGCTCGAGGGTGACGCCCTTGACTTCAATTAAGGCCTTTTTGCCTTGGTATTCGACAAAAAAGTCAATCCTGGAGCCTTTTAGGGTGTATTCGCTTTGGATTTTTGTGATGTCAGGCAAAAAATTTCCGTCTTTTATCCATTCGAGGACAACTTTGTTTGGCGCTTGGCTGTCAATGTTGACGAGCCTGTCGCCCTTTTTCACTGTTATAAGGTCGTATTTTGTTTTTCTGCAGGCAATGTCCTTTTCTTGAACATAAACTGTGGCGCCGGGGATCAAAAGTTCCTTGCAACGGCCTGTATTTTTGACATGGGCTTGCAACTTTTCCCCGTCAAGTTCGATATTCGCGATAAATCTATTAGGGCGGTCAAGAAAAACCGCCTTCTTTATTTTGCTGTAAAGCATTTATACTTTACTCCTAAACAAAAGAGTATCGGTTTAACCGATACCCATAAAATTTAATATTTGCCCAGTTCGAGACCTCTGTTTATGAAGTACTGCAAGGTGTCGAAGGTTACAGTCTCGGGGATTGAGTGGTCGCTGTGGAGAACATAGCCGAAGCCTTGTTTGACAATCGGGATTTTGCTTGAGAGTTCTTTGTCGATGGCGGCTTTGTCGTTGGAAGTGATGACTCGGGCGTCGATGCCGCCCATGAGGGCTATTTTGTCGCCGAATTCTTTATGTACTTTCAAAAGGTCCATGCCCGCTTTTATTTCAATTACCTGCAGGCAGTCAATTCCCGTTTGCACCATGTAGGGCAGCAGGGGCTCGATAAAGCCGCAGCTGTGCATTATGACTTTAACGCCCTTTGAGTGGGCAAACTCCACCGTTTTTTTGTGGAAGGGCATTATAAAGTGCTGGTAGAAGGCCGGGGACATGAAGGGAGCCAACTTGTAGCCCAAATCGTCATAGTAAAAGAAGCCGTCGGGATAGCCTTCTCTTTCAAAAAGTATTTCCTGAAGGGAAATGAGAAGGTTGGCGTAGACATTTGCCATATCTTCAATCCATTCGGGCTCTAAAGCCATGCCCATGAGCATATATTCGTGGCCGCAGATGGGGTGCATGAGTTCAAACACATTGGCGCTGCTGCAGCAGAAAAAGAGGTTGTGCTCTTTTGCGAGGTTGCGGCGTTTTCTGTATTCTTCAAAATTAATCCTGCGCTCGTCGGGTTCAAGGAGGAAGGGGCGGTATTTCAGCCAGTCCTCATGGCATTGTACCGAGAAGTTTACATGCTCGGGAGTAGTTTCATGCTGCTTGTGACGACGCAAAGTGGCCCCGTTGCCGTCTTTTATAAGTATGGTTTGATCGGTTTCCTCCAAAATTTCTGGTTTGAAATCCAAATTGGCAACGAAATTAAAGGGCCAGCATTCGATAAGGTCTAACCCCAAAGTGATTTCGTAAGGCTCCCCTTCTTTCAGGTGGCCTTGTTTAGTGTAGGCCGCGACGGTGTCACCCCATAGGTGCTCGTACAAGCCGATCCTATCCACTGGCTTGTGTTGAAGGATATTGTTTATCCTTTCTACTCCGGTGAGGCCCTGCATCGTATCACTCCCTAATATTAAGTACATTGATTTTAACAAATTCTAATGAAAAATTAAATAGAAAATTGGAACAAAATATTTAAAAATATTACTCAAATTCGGGAGTGTCGGAAATATATTCATTGGTGTCTGTAAATTGAACCTTACATAATTTTGCATAAAGCCCTTTGAGGTTGATTAACTCATCATGGGTGCCCTCTTCGGCGATGACGCCGTCTTTTATCACCAAAATTTTGTCGGCCCGCTTGACGGTGGACAAGCGGTGGGCAATTACTATGATTGTCCTTGTTCCGGCAAGCTGGCTGATGGCCTTTTGGATTTCCGCTTCTGTCTGTACATCAACAGATGCAGTGGCCTCGTCAAGGATAAGTATGGGAGTGTCCCGCAACACGGCGCGGGCTATAGCAAGGCGCTGTTTTTGCCCTCCCGACAGGCGGACTCCCCTTTCCCCTATTATGGTGTTGTATCCTTCCGGCATATTTAGAATAAATTCATGGGCGTTTGCAATTTTCGCCGCCCTCTCGATGTCCTCTTTCGTGGCGTCTTTACAGCCATAGGCAATGTTTTCGTAAACGGTGCCGTTGAATAGGAAGACATCTTGAAGCACGATGCTTATCTGGTCTCTAAAGGACTCCAAGGTTATGTCCTTTAAATCGTAGTCGTCGATTTTGATGCTGCCTCTGACGGGGTCGTAAAAGCGGGCAAGCAGGCTTATTATGGTGGTCTTTCCTACCCCTGTGGGGCCGACTAAAGCCACCATCTGGCCGGGCTGGACTGTAAAGGAGATGTCCTTTAATACCGGCGTGCCTTCGACATAATGGAAGGAAACATTGTCGAAGGTGATTTTGCCCATAGATTTCGGGATGGCGATGGCATTTGGGGAGTCGGTTACATCAGGCTCGGTGTCGAGGACTTCAAATACCCTTGTGGCGCCGGCATAGGCTTGCTGCATTTCCTCGGCAATTCGCCCTAAAGTGCTGATTGGTTGATAAAACATGCTCAAATACAGGAGAAAAGCCACGATGTCGGCTGGAGTTACCTCGTGGTTTAGCGCCATGATGCCGCCGAATACCACGACAATTACCGTGCCTATTGAGGTTACAAACTCAAAGCTTGGGTGGAATATGGCCGAAAGCCTTAGGGCCCGCAAAAGTGATTTTGTGTAGGATGTGGCAGTTTTTTTGACCCGCTTTACTTCATACTCCTGCTGGTTGAATACCTGGATTTCCTTCATGCCCGAGATGTTGTCCTGCAGCACGGCGTTGAGTTCCGCCAAAGTCTTTTGCGACTGGAGGAAATTTGGGCGGATTTTCTTTGTGAATAGAAATCCCGACATGAAGAGGAATGGGACCGGTATAAAGGTGAAAAGAGTCAGTTTCGGGTTTATGCTAAAGAGTACCACTGCGACGCCAATCAGCACCAATATGTTCGTGACAAGGTCGGGTATGGAATGGGCTATCAGCGCTTCTATTGAGGCGGTGTCGTTGACTGTCCTGCTCATGAGCTGTCCCGTTTGCTTGTCGTGGTAGAACCTCAAAGACAGCTTTTGCAGGTGGGAGTATACCCTGACCCTCATGAGCTGTACCACATTCCAAGCTACTACATGGGAATAATAGCTTGTAAAATAACGGAGCACCATTCTTGCAAGGAAGGCTATTGTAAGGATTATGCCCAATTTATAGATATGTTCAAGGGATATGGCTTCCTTTGCCGTCAATCCTGCGGTAAGATCCCGCAAGAGCCAGGGCACCAGTAGATTGAGCCCTGTCATGGCAATGGTGCTCAATGTGACAAGCATGAGCAGACCCCAGTAGGGGCGCGCTACTTTTAGCAATCTTTTATAGCAACTCAATTCATCAGTTCACCCTTGATTTAGTATTATGTGCGAAGGTGCACATTGATTTTGGCTAGTTCGGAGATGATTTTGCCGACTATTTTGTCAGATTCTTCGTCGGTTAAAGTGGATTTATTAGAGCGCAAAGTCAAATTGAAGGCTACGCTCTTTTTGTTTTCGGCGATTTGCTTGCCTTTGTAGATGTCGAAAAGCTCGATGCTTTCAAGATACTCGCCGGCCGACTCTTTTATCATCTTTTGGACAAGGCCGACGGGCATGTCTTCGTCGCATACCAGCGCCAAATCTCGCATTACGGCGGGGAATTTGGGCAAGGGAGTATACTGTTTTGCCTCCCCTACGCTTTCAAGCATGAGGTTGATATCGAGGCAGGCGGCGTAAACCTTTTCGAGGATGTCATTATTTTCGGCTACAATGGGATGGATTTCGCCCACAACTCCAATTGTTTTGCATTTTGCCATAATTTCAGCGCAGCGGCCAGGGTGGAAGGCGTAGTAATCAGAGCTGGATGTAAATTCATAGCCGGAAATGTTGACCTTGTCAAGGAGTTCTTCCACAATGCCCTTTATTGTGAAGAAGTCGGCGTTGTCCCCGTATAGGCCGATTATTATGCTTTGTTTTTCTTCGGGCAGCTCGTTTTCACCTTTGGGGATATACTCCGTTGCGATTTCAAAGAGCCATGCCGACTCGTTGCGGTTGTTATAGTTTGTGGACAGCACTTGGAGCATTGAAGGCAGTGCTGTGGTGCGCATGATGGATGTATCTTCACCTAATGGGTTGGAAATTGTGACGGAGCGGCGCTGCGGCGAATCCTTGGGCATGCGTATTTTGTCGTATAGTTTGGGGCTGATGAAAGAATAGGTTTTGATTTCATCAAGTCCCTGTGCCAACAAGGTGCTTATGACAAGATCCTTGAACTTCTGTTCCCTTGTTTTGTGGGCTTGAGCTGTTCCCCTCAAGGCTGTAGTGGGGATGTTGTCATAGCCGTAAAGGCGGGCTATTTCCTCGGCAATATCAAATTTGGTTTCTATATCGGAGCGGAAATGGGGCACCATGATTTTATTGCCGTCTAACTCAAAGCCGAGCCTTGTAAGATAATCCCGCATATCATGTTCAGGAATTTCGGTGCCAAGAAATTCGTTTATCCATTTGGGGTCAAAGTCAATAATGACGGGCTTGGTTACCGAATAATCGCAGTCTATAATTCCTCCCACGACTTCGCCGGCACCCAGCATTTCCACAAGCTCGCAGGCGCGAAGGATTGCGGGCAGGCACATTTGCGGGGACAGGCCCTTTTCAAAGCGGGAGGAAGAATCGGTGCGCATTCCCAGTTCTTTTGCCGTTGTTCTGACCGAGGCGGGGTTGAAGTTGGCAGACTCGAATACTATTGTTTGGGTGTCATCCATGATGCCGCTGTACTCTCCGCCCATGACTCCGGCAAGTGCGATTGGCTTTTTCTCATCTGCGATGGTG
>JAKOXU010000024.1 GCA_029780875.1 Bacillota bacterium
AGTCGCTCCTGCCTTGATGAAGAAGTTCGGATACAAGAATATCATGCAAGTGCCGAAGCTTGAAAAGGTCGTCATAAATGTCGGCGCAGGTGAAGCGCGGGACAATTCCAAGGTTATCGATGCCGTTATCGAGGATCTGACCGCTATTACCGGCCAGCGCGCCGTTGCGACCAAGGCTAAAAAGTCGGTTTCTAACTTCAAGGTTAGGGAAGGCATGAAAATCGGCGTTAAAGTTACCCTCAGGGGCGACAGAATGTATGAATTCGTGGATAGGCTCTTTTCGGTTGCCCTTCCCAGAGTCCGTGACTTCAGGGGCATTAATCCCAACTCTTTCGACGGCAGGGGAAATTACAACATGGGCTTGAAAGAACAGCTCATTTTCCCGGAGATTAATTACGACAAGATTGACAAGGTCCGCGGAATGGACATTTGCTTTGTCACTACCGCTAAAACAGACGAAGAATCCAGAGAGCTCCTGAGGCTTCTGGGCGCTCCGTTTGCCAAGTAAGGGAGGCGATTGGTTTGGCTAAAACTTCATTGAAGGTCAAGCAACAAAGAAAGCCGAAGTTTTCCACCCGTGCTTATAACAGGTGCAATATCTGCGGCAGGCCCAGGGCTTATTTGAGGAAATTCGGCATTTGCCGCATATGCTTCCGTAACCTTGCCCATAAGGGAGAAATTCCGGGCGTCAGGAAGGCAAGCTGGTAAAGAGCTTTCGCAAAAGGAGGAAAAAGCATGCATACAACAGATGCAATCGCCGATATGCTTACCCGCATTCGCAATGCAAGCGCGGCAAAGCATGAGACCGTTGATATCCCCGCTTCCAATATGAAGAAGGCTATTGCCCAAATTCTCGTGGATGAAGGGTATATTAAGGGATTTAAGGTTATAGAGGATAACAAGCAGAATATTATCCGCATTACCCTGAAATACGGCGCCGGGAAGAAAAGCGCCATTACCGGTATACGCAGAGTGTCAAAGCCGGGATTGAGAATCTATACAAGCTGTGAGGATATGCCTAAAGTGCTAAAGGGCCTCGGCATAGCCATCCTCTCCACTCCCAAGGGCGTTATGACCGATAAGGCAGCCCGTAAGGAAAATGTGGGAGGGGAAGTCCTGGCCTTTGTATGGTAAGGAGGAGCAGAAATGTCTCGTATAGGTAAAAAACCCATTGAAGTCCCTTCTGGCGTTGATGTCAAGATTGAAGGGAAGAAGATTACCGTTAAAGGGCCTAAAGGTACCATGGAGCGCACTATCCATCCCAATATTGATGTTGTGATGGAGGGCTCCGTCATCAATGTCACAAGGCCCGACGACAGCAACGAAAACAAGGCTTTGCACGGCCTTACTCGTACCCTTGTCGCCAACATGGTGGAGGGGGTTACTAAAGGCTTTACCAAAAACCTTGAAATAAACGGCGTCGGTTACCGTGCCGCTAAACAGGGCAAAGACCTTGTCATGAACCTTGGGTATTCCCATCAGGTTATTATGCCGGAAATTCCCGGTATTACCATTGAGGTGCCCGCGCCCAACAAAATTGTGATTTCGGGCTGCGACAAGGAAATGGTTGGCCAGTTTGCGGCTGAAGTGCGCGCTAAGCGCCCGCCCGAACCTTATAAGGGCAAGGGTATCAAGTATGACTATGAAGTCATCCGCCGCAAAGAAGGCAAGGCCGGCAAGGGCGCCTAATAAAGGCAGAATTGTCGTTGTTACCATTGGCGTTATAATAGGTTATCCAGTAAGGAGTGAAACCGCATGATTAACAAGCCCGATACCAATCAGGCAAGATTGACAAGGCATAAGAGAGTTCGCGCTAAAATTATGGGCACCGCCGACCGCCCCCGCCTTTGCGTTTTCCGCTCTCTCAACAACATATATGCCCAGCTTATCGATGATGTGAAGGGCGTGACCCTTGTGTCGGCCTCTTCCCTTGACAAGGATTTCGAGGGATACGGCGGCAACAAGGAGGCTGCAAAGAAGGTCGGACTCAATTTAGCTAAAAAGGCCCTTGAAAAGGGAATTTCCGAAGTTGTTTTTGACCGTGCAGGCTACCTGTACCACGGGCGGGTCAAGGATTTGGCGGAAGGCGCCCGTGAAGGCGGACTCAAATTTTAAGGAGGAATAGGCTTGGAAAGGATAGACGCATCTACTTTGGATTTGAAAGAGCGCATGGTTGCTTTAAACCGTGTCGCCAAAACCGTTAAAGGCGGCAGGATTTTCAAATTTTCCGCACTGATGGTTGTGGGTGACGGGAACGGCGTTGTTGGATTCGGTATTGGCAAGTCGGGTGAAGTGCCCGATGCTATCCGCAAGGGCATAGAGGATGCCAAGAAAAACCTAATCAGGGTTTCTATGCGCGGGACTACTATTCCTCACGAAGTCATCGGCAAGTTTGGCGCTGCAAGAGTATTGTTAAAGCCTGCCGCGCCCGGTACCGGCGTTATCGCCGGCGGGCCTGTCCGCGCTGTTGTGGAGGCTGCTGGGATTAAGGATATCCGCACAAAGTCCCTCCGCTCAAACAACCCTGTCAATGTTGTTACCGCTACAATTAACGGATTGGCTGCCCTGCGTACCGCGGAAGAAGTTGCGGAAGTGCGCGGGAAGTCGGTTCCGGAAGTTTTGGGGAAATAAGGGAGGCTGACGAAAATGGCTAATGTGAAAATTCAGCTCAAAAAGAGCCTCATCGGCAGCAAAAAAGATCAAATTGCAACGGCCCATACCTTGGGATTGTATAAAGTCGGCGATGTTTCCGAACAGCCCGACAACCCGCAGACTAAAGGTAAGTTGGCTAAAATCAGCCATCTGGTTGAAATAATTCAGGATTAAGTTAATGGGGGAGGTGCGATAATATGAAACTGCATGAACTTTCTCCCGCGCCGGGCTCTAGACGGGCTGCCAAAAGGGTGGGCAGAGGTCATGGTTCCGGATGGGGAAAAACCGCCGGAAAAGGACATAAGGGTCAGTTGGCGCGTTCCGGCAAGGGCATGAGGCCCGCTTTTGAAGGCGGTCAGATGCCTTTGACACGCCGTATCCCCAAGAGAGGCTTTAACAATATTTTTGCAAAGAAGTTCGCAGTTGTTAATCTTTCCGCCCTCAACGCCTTTGAGGACGGCGCCGTAGTCGATACCGATGCTATCGTCAATGCCGGCTTGGTCAAAAAGGTGGAGGACGGGATTAAAATTTTAGGCAAGGGTGAGTTGACAAGGAAGCTGACAGTTAAAGCTGCTGCCTTCTCTGAAAGTGCAAAGCAGAAGATTGAGGCGGCTGGCGGAACTGCGGAGGTGGTATAGTTGTTTAAGGTTTTCAGGGATGCCTTTCATATCCAAGATTTGAGAAGGAAAATCCTATTTACCTTATTTATCATCATTATCTTTAGGGTTGGCGCCGCTATCCCCGTGCCCTTCCTCGATGGCGACGAGCTTGCAAAGCTCACCTTCGGTGGCGGCAATATCCTAGGATACCTTGATGTGTTGTCAGGCGGCGGTTTGTCCGGCGCTACCATCTTTGCGCTGTCGGTGTCTCCTTACATTAACGCATCTATTATCATGCAGCTGCTTGGTGTGGCTATTCCTGCTCTTGGCAGGATGCAGAAGGAAGGGGAAGAAGGGCGTAAGAAGATTGCCCAGATTACCCGTTATGTCACAGTGCTGCTTGGCCTTTTGATGGGCACCGCTTACTACTTCATGCTTTTCCAGGCGAAGGATGCCAACGGCAACAGTCTGGACATCGTAAAGTACACCATCGGCCGCCACGGTTTTAGCGGCTGGTTTGCCTTTGTGACTATAGTCCTTGTCTTTGCTGCAGGTTCTGCCCTTATGATGTGGCTGGGTGAGCAGATTAACGAAAAGGGAATCGGCAACGGAATTTCTATTCTGCTTTTTGCCGGTATTGTGTCCCGCGGGCCTGCCGCCGTTCGGGCTTTGTACGCCTACTGGGAGGCTGCAAGGAAAGCCGGACTTGTGAAATACTACTTCCTTGTGCCTGCCGTTGTGGTGCTATTTATTTTGCTTGTGGCCTTTATCGTGCTTATGGACAATGCCGAGAGAAGAGTGCCCGTGCAGTATGCAAAGAGGATTGTGGGGCGCAAGATGTATGGCGGGCAGAGCACCCATATTCCCATTAAGGTGAATATGTCCGGGGTGCTGCCCATAATCTTTGCCAGCACATTTATTTCCTTCCCCGGCATGATTATGGACTTTATCAACCCCAAAGAGGGAAGTGTCCTCAACAGCATAAGAAGGCTGTTTGCTTATACTTCTCCCCTTTACGCGGTGTTTTACTTCCTTTTGATAATTGCTTTCAGCTATTTCTATGTGACAATCCAGTATGACCCCGTTGAAATTGCCAATAATTTGAGAAAGAACAACGGCACCATTCCGGGTATCAGGCCCGGTACTCCCACTGCCGAGTTCCTCTCGAAGATTATTTA
>JAKOXU010000061.1 GCA_029780875.1 Bacillota bacterium
TCTTTATCATGGGGCTTCACCCTGTTCCCCTTCCTCAGGCAAAAGCCCGCCTTGCCCGAAAAAGGACTTAATTACAATCACATCCTTGACGCTCCTACAGTCAGCCGCCGTCTCAATTACGGCATACCGGGACAATCCTTGGCTGTCGAAGTTTACCTCCTTGACAATCCCGATGACGACATCCTTCGGGTAAATCCCGCCGATACCCGAGGTACTGATAATATCCCCCGGTTCAGTCTGGCTGTCCCTTGCAAGGTAGGACATCTTGCACTGCCCCTTCACCGAGAGCTCCACAGACCCTACCACAACACCGTCCTCCCGAGTCCGGCTGTTGAGGGCCCCCACATTGACGGCGGGATCCAAAATCGTGCTGACCTTCGAGTAGGTCAGCCCCACTTCAGCCACGATGCCCACAAGCCCGTCCTTGCTGATAACGGTATCTTTGGGCTTGACGCCGTTGAGGCTGCCCTTGTCAATGGTAAAGGAAAAATTGGGTTGGGTAGGATCCCGGCCTATGACAATGGCAGGCTCTAAGTCAAAGTCCGGGTTATTTCCCTTTATTCCAAGGTAGTTTTTATACAAATTGTTCTCGTTCTTCAGGTTATTGTAATCCACAATCTTCTTGCGAAGCTCGCTGACTTCTTCCTTCAGCTTCTCATTTTCCCGCCGGGTAGCCGCCGAATCCAGCAGCACCGACAAAAGCTCCCGGGTACCCGAAGAAATCACGGACGACAGCTTCTGCAAAGGGGAAACCACAGCCCCAAGCAGGGAGGAAGTTTCAGTGGCAAATCCCGAAGATGTGGCTGCGCGCAGCATAATCCCAAAAAGCAGCAAAACAATACATAAGAGCACTTTAAACCGGGTGCTGCTGAAAAAATCCCTCATTTCGTCAACCAACCTTTCCGGCCCGCGTCACAGCCCGATATTTTGCCACCGCTTAAGCCTTCTTTACCTCCCAACCCCCCAAAATCAAGGCAAAACTTACCTTAACCTTTTCCTCGTGTCCAAGGCATAATCCAAACTCATGCCGCAGCCTTCCACAACGCAGTCAAGGGGTCTTTCAGCCACATGCACCGGCATGCCCGTCTGCTGGCTAACCAGCTTGTCAATACCACGCAGCAGCGCGCCGCCTCCCGTCAGCATAATGCCTCTGTCAATGATGTCGGCGGCAAGTTCAGGGGGAGTGCGCTCAAGAGTACTGCGGATGGCATCCACAATTTCCACCAGCGGGTCTTTTAGCGCTTCCCTTACCTCCTCGGAGGTAATTTCGATATATTTGGGCAACCCGTCAATTAGGTTCCTGCCCTTTACCATCATGGTGCCCTCCTCTTCGTAAGGGAAGGCCGACCCGATTTGTATCTTTATCTCTTCGGAGGTACGCTCACCGATGAGCAGGTTGTGCTTTTTCTTGATATAGTTGATGATGGCGCTGTCAAACTCGTCGCCGCCAACCCTAACCGACTTTGCGGTAACAATATCCCCAAGGGAGATAACGGCCACCTCCGAAGTGCCGCCGCCGATATCCACCACCATGCTGCCGGTAGTCTCATTTACAGGCAGCCCTGCGCCGATAGCCGCGGCCATGGGCTCCTCGATGGTTTCCACATCCCTTGCCCCCGCTTGGTCAGCGGTATCGTAAACGGCGCGTTTCTCCACTTCCGTTACACCCGAAGGCACGCAGATAACAACCCTGGTCTTGCCAAAGACGCTGTTTTTGACGGCGCTCTTTATAAAATATTTCAGCATATCACAGGTCTTGTCAAAATCGGCAATAACCCCGTCTTTCAAAGGCCTTACCGCCACAATGGAACCGGGGGTGCGTCCCAGCATTTGCTTTGCCGCCTCACCCACCGCCTTAACCTTATTCGTCTTGACATCCACCGCCACCACGGAAGGCTCACGCATCACTATGCCCTTTCCCTTGACATAAACCAGCGTGTTTGCGGTTCCCAAATCGATAGCAATATCCTTGTAAAACATTCTGCCGCTCCTTTCATATTCAAACTGCCCTAACCGGCAAAGAAGCGCAAACCTCCTACCGGCCTTTGCAGCTATTTTCAGCTTAATAATTATACCTTATACTCATGGAATTCTCAACAAATATTTAAGGCATAATTTACATAATTTTTGCCTTCCCCCTTCCTTTTTCCCAAACTCCCCAAAAAACCTTTGAAAAACTAATTATTATACAACGCCGCCCCTTTCACTTTTGCTCCTTCCTTTTCTCTCACTAATCCCCAAACCTTCCCCGCCGCCATGTCGAAAATAAATTTTTTATGTCATTTTTTGTCTTACTTTTTATACAAAATAGTGTATTATTAATCATATCCTTTCCGGTTTTCGGTACATTGTGTGCGTCCAAAGAAAAATGTGAGTAGGTCGATGTTTATGATCAAGTTGTACAAACGGCTGTCCATCTTCATACCCGCATATTTTGTCAGCTACTTTCTTTGGATGTTTTTTATTAACGACAACCTTTCCAACAAATACATCAGCGGTCACATTTTCCACTGCATCGGGCTCCTTGTCGCATATGTGTCTTTGTACTGGGTATACAAAAAAATCACGGGCAAGGAGCGTTTCTACTGGCTTTTTCTGTGGATAGGAACATTTTTCTTTATTATATCCCAGCTATTTTCCTCCTATTATGAATCGGTGCTTCTAATGACCCCGCCTGCCTTTGGCTATCCCGACCTCTTCCGATGGCTACAGGGTCTATTTTTCTTGCTTGCAATCCTGCAAATAAAATACACAAAGAAAAATTACTACTTCAACTTCCAGCTAATCATCGACATCCTAATCACCATGACTGCCGCCTTTTCCCTATTGTGGTACACCTTCCTTTCCCCCGCCTTCTACGCCCGCAGCAGGGAATTGCCATACCTTATCATGGGCATCTCCTACATCGCCCTTGATCTTGGCATCCTCTTTGGATTTTTGAGCATATACCTCAACCGGCGCAAGGACTTTTACCGCGTCGCCGGCAAGGTTTCGGTCCTCGGCTTTACACTTTACATTACCGCCGACATCCTGTATTTCTGCCTTTCCGTCCTTGACCTGTATGACAAGGCAAGGTGGATAAACTCCTTTTGGATGTTCGGCCTTTTGCTTCTTGGCCTCTCCGGCATCAAAATACTGGCGGAAGGCAACATCGTAAGGTTCAAAAAGCTGAAAATCCGCCAAAGCCTCCCGGCAAAAGTCACAAAGGTACTGCTGCCTTATTTTAGCTTTTCCGTGCTCCTCATCACCATCCTTGTAAAAGCCCGGGTGGCAAACAGCCTTGTCCTCGGCCTTGCATTGACAGGCATTTTAATCCTTGTCCGCCAGTTTTCCGTTATAGTGCAGAATAACCAGCTAATAAAATCCCTCCAGCAGGCAAACCAAAACCTGCGCTACCTGGTTAAGCACAACAAGCTCACCAACCTCTACAACCGGGAATTCTTCGAAGAACAGCTGTTAAAAATGGAGCAGACAAACTGCTACCCCATCTCCATTTTAAAGTGCGACATAAACGGCCTGCGCCACACCAACACAACTCTGGGCCACGAAGCCGGCGACAGGCTGCTTGTGGCCTGCGCCAACCTCCTCAAGGAAACCCTCAAAGACCGAATCATCGCCCGGGTGGGAGGCGACGAGTTTTGCGCCCTGCTGCCCCGCACATCCCTTGAGCAGGCACAGGAGATTATAAAGCTCATAAAAAAGAACATACTCCACTACAACGCCAACAATAAGGACTTGCCCCTCAGCCTGTCCTTCGGCATATCCACCGCCGACAACAACAAAACCCCCCTCATGCAGGTTTTAAGGGAAGCCGACGACAACATGGTCAACGAAAAGCTTATCCAAAAACAAAGCAGCCGCAGCCAGCTCATGGAATCCCTCATGGCCGCCCTTGCCGAACGGGACTACATGACGGGAGGCCACGCCCAGCGGCTTTCAAAATTTTGTACCGCCATCGGCCAGCGCCTCAATCTCCCCTTGTCCACCATAACCAACCTCAACCTCCTTGCCCAAACCCACGACATCGGAAAGGTGGGCATCCCCGATGCCATCCTTTTCAAGGCAGGCCCCCTGACGGAAGAAGAATGGGAGATAATGCGCCAGCACTGTGAAAAGGGCTACCGCATAGCCTTGGCGTCGGAGGACTTAAGGCACATTGCGGAACTCATCCTCAAACACCATGAAAGGTGGGACGGCAAAGGCTATCCTTTGGGCCTTCGCGGCAACGAAATCCCCATTGAGTGCCGCATCTTGGCGGTAGTGGACGCCTTTGACGCCATGACCAACAACCGTGTCCACAGCCGCGCCATCGGCAAACTTGAAGCCATGGACCAGCTGCTCTGCAACTCCGGCACCCAGTTTGACCCTCGTATCGTAAATGTCTTTATAGACATCCTTTCCGAGAAAAACGGCCAGTTGGGGGTATCGGTGAGTGGTTAGTTTCGGAAACGACTGGGACGACCTTCTCGTTCAGGAATTTAAAATGGACTACTATTTAAAGCTTAGGCAGTTTTTGATTCACGAATACAAAAACTACACAATATACCCCGGCATGTACGACATATTCAACGCCTTGAAATTTTCTTCACGCAGCGACACAAAGGTGGTAATTTTAGGCCAAGACCCCTACCACGGGGAAGGCCAAGCCCACGGCCTTGCCTTTTCGGTGCCTGCGGGAATCCCAAGCCCCCCATCTTTACTCAACATCTTCAAGGAACTCCACGAAGATTTGGGCTGCTATATCCCCAACAACGGCTGCCTGATCCCATGGGCAAAGCAAGGGGTGCTGCTTCTCAACACCGCCCTGACGGTTCGGGCCAACACCCCCAACTCTCACAGGGGCAAGGGCTGGGAAACCTTTACCGACAAAGTGATAGAACTTGTCAACGAAAAGGAAACCCCGGTAGTTTTCCTCCTTTGGGGCAGCAACGCAAAGGTAAAAATAAACCTCATCGACACCTCAAAACACCTTGTCCTGACGGCGGCCCACCCCAGCCCCCTTTCCGCCTCAAAGGGCTTTTTCGGCTGCCGCCACTTCTCCAAAACCAACAGCTTTTTACGCCAAACGGGCCAGCCGGAAATAAACTGGCAAATCCCCAACATTTAACCTATAAAAAGCCCCCCACCGGGGCTTTTTTCACTTTCACTGCCTCACCAAAAGCCCCGAAACAGGGCATTTTTCATTTTTCACACCCAAACTCCCTTAAACAGAGACTAATTTTCACTGTCCTACTCCCTAATACCCGGTCACAAGCCCATTTTTCACCTTTTGCGCCCTCTCAAAACCGCCTCAAAGCCGTTTCTATCACTTTTTTCACCCCGCAACCCCTCTTAAAAGCACATTTCCCCTTATTTTCCCTCTCCCTCCCCTCAAATCCATGCCCCACGCCCCATACAAAAGCCTTTTTTCACCTATTCTTCGCTAAAATCCGCCCCTCCACGCCACCAAAGCAAAAGCCTTTCCCCCCCACTTTTTCCTTGAAAAGCACAAAAGCCGCCTGTCCACACGGACAAGCGGCTTTTTATTGGAGCTGAAGATGGGACTCGAACCCACGACCTGCTGATTACGAATCAGCTGCTCTACCGGCTGAGCTACTCCAGCGCCTTTTGCCTGACAATTATATCAATATTTTTTCAAACAATCAATAGCCAAAATTGTGGATAACCCAAAATCCGCCCCGAACCTTTCCCCTTCAAAGCCTCCCCTTTCGCCTTTCATTTTTCACAACAAAAGCTGCAGGCCAAACCCGGCCTGCAGCTTTATTTTACTCAACGCCTTTATTATTTCCCCGAATTTATCCGGTTAAGATCATCCTGCATTATGTAATCATACTCCTGCAGGGTGACGGCCAAATCATTATCCCCCCGCAGCGCCCTCGCCAAATCATTGTACATCAGGCTATAATAAACCCTGGGAGCCACAACGGAAGCATTTGTAATCCTCGGCCCCGTCGCGCCGATAAGCTTTAACATTTCGACCGATTCATTATCCCGGCACCTGTTTTTATACTCTTCCTCAATCCACCTTTTTTGCTCCTCGGGGGTCCCCAAAGGCTTTAGTATCTCCGAGAAAACCTTCCCCACCAGCTTTGCCCGCTCGGGATCGATATTGCGTGGCATAACCATTACATAACAGCTTTCCATGGAGTTGGGCCAATCCTTGACTCCCGGCATCTTCGGGCAGGGCACAATCCCGTAATCATCCCCCATATTTTGCAGCAGCGGCAGCTGATCTGCGGTAATATAGGCCATGGCCACACTTCCCGCCTCGAAATTGTTGATCGCCGCTTCAGGCACCCCAATCTCGGGAAGCTTCGTCACCTTATGCTTTGCGTTCAAATCACGGATAAACTGAAGCCCCTGAACCGTCTCGGGCTTTGATAACCCCGACCTGTACTTGCCGCCGCTGTCAATATAGTACAAAGAGCCTCCAAACCCAAACAAAAAGCTGCTCACCGCCGGGTCATTGGCTATGCCGTAAAACCCCTTAACCCCGCCGGCGTTATTTGTAATCCTTTGCGCCAAATCCAAAAACTTATCATAGCTCCAAGTATTGTTTTTCACATATTGATAAGGGTACTCCACGCCACACCTGTCAAAAATACTCTTGTTAAAGACAATAAAGCTCTGGGGCCCAAACTCATACCCGGCAAAGGCATAAACCGACCCCGTTTTCCTGTCTGTGTACATCTCGATGATGTCCCTGTTGAAATTCTCTGCCTTCACATCGAGAACCTTGCTTAAATCATAAAGATACTGCTCGGATTTAAATGCCATGTCCTGATCCATACGAAGGCAGAAAATATCCACCGTCGGATCTTTTCTCATTATGTTGTAGTCAAACTGCACCAAAACCTGGCAAGGCAGCGTCGTCTTGTTCTGAAAAGTGCAATTGTACTTTTCCCCAACTTCCTTGTACCTCTGATACAGCCTCTTCTGCCTCTCGGTAGACCCTTCCCTGTTTGGAACAAGCCTAAAATCGCCGAAAACCACAATGTTAGTCTTCATGTCCTCAACTTGAGTATCCCTGCTCTGCGCCTGCGAACTGACAGACTCGTTACCTTGAGAGGCCGGGCCCGCCGCAGTGGAAGAGGACGCGCCCCCCGGAGACACCGAAGATGCCTCACTTGAAGTCTCACTCTCGCTTTCCGGCTGCGCCTCACCCGATTCCTCCGAGCTGCTCACCCCGGAGCCCGCTTCACTGCTCACTTCGGAGCTTCCCCCGCCGCTCGGGACATTTCCGCCCGAGCCGCCGCAGGCCACAAGTGACATCACCAACAATACCGTCAATACCAATGCCGGAATCTTCAATGTCAACACCTTCTTTCTTATGATGCCAACCCTATGGCGTCACCCCCATTTTAACATATTCTGTTAATTCTTCAAGCTATTTTACCCCACCCCCGCCTTTCATATCCAATATCCCCCCTCTCGCAGCCCCTCCCGCCCCACACTTCCATGTTGACAACCGCCCCCCAAAACATTATTATTAGCTTATGCCAAAAACAAAGCGGAGGAATAAATATTATGCTTTCAAACACTGAAAAAACCATGGAAAAAATCGTTGCCCTATGCAAGGGCAGAGGCTTTATATATTCAGGCAGCGAAATTTACGGTGGCCTGTCCAACACATGGGACTACGGCCCCCTCGGCGTGGAGTTTAAAAATAATATCAAAAGGGCATGGTGGCTCAAATTTGTCCAGCAGTCCCCCTACAATGTAGGCCTTGACAGCGCCATCCTCATGAACCCGCAGGTATGGGTAGCCTCGGGCCATGTAGGCGGCTTTTCCGACCCCCTCATGGACTGCAAGGACTGCAAAACCCGCCACCGCGCCGACAAGCTGATAGAAGACGCCGGCGGCTCCCCCCTCGGCTGGAATTTTGACCAGATGCAGCAATATATCAAAGAAAAGGACATCCGCTGCCCCAACTGCAACTCCAACAACTTCACCGACATCCGCCACTTCAACCTGATGTTCAAAACCTACCAGGGCGTCACGGAAGACTCAAAAAATGAAATCTACCTGCGCCCCGAAACGGCACAGGGCATTTTCGTAAACTTTGCCAACATCCAGCGCACCACCCGCAAAAAAATCCCCTTCGGCGTCGCCCAGATAGGCAAATCCTTCAGAAACGAAATCACCCCCGGCAACTTCATTTTCCGCACAAGGGAATTCGAGCAAATGGAGTTAGAATTCTTCTGCAAGCCCGGCACCGACTTGGAATGGTTTAACTACTGGAGGGATTTCTGCCTCAACTGGCTCCTCTCCCTCGGTCTGAAGCGCGAGAACATAAAGCTCCGGGACCACGAAAAGGAAGAGCTGTCCCACTACTCCAAAGCCACAACTGACATTGAATTTCTCTTCCCCTTCGGCTGGGGCGAGCTTTGGGGCATCGCCGACAGAACAGACTTCGACCTGACCCAGCACATCAACCATTCCGGCAAGAGCCTCGAATACTTCGACGGGGAAACCGGTGAAAAATATGTCCCCTATGTAGTGGAGCCCTCCCTCGGCGCCGACAGGGTAGCTTTGGCTTTCCTCTGCGACGCCTACGACGAAGAAGAGCTGGAGAAGGGCGAAACCCGTGTAGTTTTGCGCCTCCACCCGGCCCTTGCCCCCTTCAAGGCGGCTGTTTTGCCCCTTTCCAAAAAGCTGGGTGAGGAAGCCTGCAAAATCTACTCCGACCTTTCCCGCCACTTTATGGTGGACTACGACGACGCCGGCTCAATCGGCAAGCGCTACCGCCGCCAAGACGAAATCGGCACGCCGCTGTGCATAACCTACGACTTCGACAGCCAAACCGACAACTGCGTCACGGTTCGTGACAGGGACACCATGGAACAAGTCCGCATAAAAATCGAGGACCTGCTCGGATACATCCAATCAAAGCTTCAATTTTGATGAGGATGTCTTTCACACATGCAACTTTTTCAATTAGCCATTATAAATAAATTGTCAATTAAATATTGATAATTTTGAGCCAAAATGATATTATCATTTTGCAATTATTTAATTTTCTCCAAAAGATTTTAAGGAGGTAGTAGGCTTGAAAAAGGTAGCATCCCTCAAAATCATGGCGCTCTTACTTTGCCTTGCTATGTCTGCCCTGCTTTTTGTGGGCGTGACATCGGCGGAAGAAGCTTCAGACGCGCCTAAAAACATCATTTTCATGATAGGCGACGGCATGGGCCCCAATCAGGTAAACGCAGCCCATGACAGTGTAGGCAGGGATCTTTACATGGAAACCTTCCCCTACAAAGGCACCAGCTCAACCGCCAATGTTTACGGACAGGTAACCGACTCCGCGGCAGGCGGCACAGCTTTGGCATGCGGCATCAAGACGGCTAACGGCCGCATCGGCGTTGACCAGAACAACAACCCGGTACCTAACATCAGGGAATTTTTCGCCGAAAGGGGCAAAAAGACGGGACTTATTTCCACCGTCAGCATCACCGACGCCACTCCGGCGGCTTTCGGCGCCCACAATGCCAGCCGCACAAATCAGTCTCAAATCGCCGCAGAGTTTATCGAGAATGGCATCGATGTAATTTTGGGCGGCGGCGGCAGCAATTTCAGCTCTGCCCTGCGCAACACCGCCACAAATGAAAAAGGCTACACCATAATCAGCACAAAGAGCCAGCTTCAGTCCTTTAACGGCAACACAAAGCTCCTTGGTCTGTTCCAAACCGGCAACTTCCCCTATTATGTCGACGGCTATCCCGCCTCAACACCCACCCTTGCCGAGATGACATCCAAGGCAATCGAGATTTTGAGTCAGAACGAAGAAGGCTTCTTCCTCATGGTGGAAGGCGGCGCCATTGACTTGGCGGGCCACGCGACAAACCTGCCCCGCAACATCGGCGAAACCCTTCAGTTTGACGAGGCCGTAAAGGTGGCCAAGGAATTTGCCGAAGATGATGGCAACACCCTTATCATAGTCACAGCCGACCACGAAACCGGCGGCCTGCAGAAAGATGGCGACGGCTCCTACAGGTTCACGACCGGCAACCACACCGGCGCCAATGTACCGGTGTTCGCATATGGCGCAGGCGCCGAAAACTTCCAAGGCAACATGATCAACACCGATATACCCAATAAGATTAAAGCCCTCTTTGGCGATACTGCTTCCTCCAGCGAAGCCGAGAGCGAAGAGCCAAAAGTAGTTGTGCCCGGTGAAAACATCCTTACAAACGGCGACTTTGAAACCGGCGCTAACGGCGACGGCGCCGCCGGCTGGATCTCTCAGGGCATCAACGCCACCATCGACACCAACGGCCCCCATGGCGGCAGCAATCTCTTGTGCTTCTGGAACGACGAGGAAGACCTCGACATCGAGATTTACCAGACCTTGACCGACCTGCCCGAAGGCAAATACAGGGTGTCGGTTTGGTCCAAGGCATGGGGCACCCCCGAAGCTTTCTATCTCTATATCAAAGACCATGGCGGCCAAGAGATCAAGATTGACCTCAACCCCTTCGGTCACTGGGAAGAAAGATACCTCTACGACATTGATGTGACTTCGGGCACCGCCAAAATCGGTATCGTCTTCAAAGGCCCCTCATCTGCAGGCGGCAGCATCGACGATGTATTATTCGCCCTGCAGGAAAGCGGTGAAGAGTCTTCCGAAACCGAGAGCGAAACCGAGTCCCAGGTCGAAAGCCAGCCTGCAAGCAGCCAAGAGAGCAATTCTTCCACTAATTCCGAGCCTGCCAAGACCGGCGACACCGCCAACTACCTTGCGGTAATGCTGGTTGGCCTGTCTGCATTCGCTGCGGCCTTCGTCCTCATCCCCAAAAAATCCTATAACAAATAGCCTAAATTAAAATAAAAACAGCGGCCAAAACGGCCGCTGTTTTTTGTTGCTCTTTACCCGATTAATGCCTCTCTCCTGGTAAAGCTACCCTAAAGACCCCACCTTGTCGCCAATACTGAAAGTCGACCCCCGGGGCCTGTAAGTATAATGCAAATATGTCCTATACCCGCCGGTCAGGTTCTTAACTTCGAATCCCTTTTGCATCAAAAACCTGCCGGCGTTATAAGCCGACCAGCCCACATTGCAATAAATATAAATTTCCTTTGATTTATCAAGCTCGGTATACCGCTGCCTTATATCATCAAAGGGTATATGCACCGCCCCTTCAATATGCCCCGAGTCAAAAATCCTTTTGCTCCTTATATCCAGCAGCGTCACCTTGCTTAAATCCAGCCCCTCGAGCTCCGCGAGGGTAAAGACATCCATCTTGCCTTCCATTACATTTTCCGCAATAAACCCCAGCATATTGACGGGATCCTTCGCCGAAGAATAGGGCGGCGAATAAGCAAGCTCCAGCTTTTCAAGGTCTTTCACCGTTCCCTTTAGCCTCATAACAGTGGCAATGACATCGATTCTCTTGTCCACCCCTTCATATCCGACGGCCTGCGCCCCGAAAATCCTGCCGTCATCGGGTGAGAAGAGAAGTTTTAGGGCAATCTGCCTTGCCCCGGGATAATAGGAGGCATGGGAGGCCGGATGGGCATATACCGCCTTATATGGCACCCCCTGCGCCCTCAACATCTTTTCATTGTTGCCGACACAGGCCCCTGCCAAGTCAAATACCTTAATGATGGCGGTACCAAGACTCCCCTCATATTCCACATCCCCGCCGCAGATATTGTCGGCGATAATCCTGCCCTGCTTGTTTGCCGGCCCCGCTAAAGGGATAGAAGCCAGCTGCCCGCTGACAAAATCCTTCACAAGGATAGCATCTCCCGCGGCATAAACATTTTCAATATTTGTGCGAAGGCGGGAATCTACCTTTATATACCCTTTCTCCCACAGCTCTATTCCGCTGCCGGACAAAAAGTCGGTATCGGGCACAACCCCCAGCGACAAAACGGCAAAATCGCACAAAAACTCCCGCCCTCTCTCAAACCTGGCTACAAGGCCGTCCTCCCTATCCTCAAAGGAGGTCACCTTTTCCTTTAAGTAAATCTCAACCCCCTTGTCCTCGAGTTCCTTTGTCAAAATATTCGCCATCTCAATGTCAAAAGGGGGCAATACCTGCCCCGCCGCGTCGACAAGGGCAACCGACAACCCCGCCAGCTTCAAGTTTTCGGCCAGCTCAACGCCTATAAACCCGGAGCCTACAATCAAAACCCGCTTGGCCTCAGCCGCCCAAGCCTTGATTTTGTCGGTGTCGTCAATATCACGAAGCGTCATAATTCTCTTACTTTCTACTCCCGGTATAGGCGGCACAGCAGCCCTTGCCCCCGGCGCCAGAACAAGAAAGTCGTAGCTTTCCTCATACTCCCCGCCGGGCCCCTTTACCCTGACAGCTTTACGGGCAGTATCCACCGCCACAACCTCGCTGTTTACCCTAAAATCAATGTCAAAAAGGGCCTTCATCTCCTCGGGGGTGCGAAGGAACAAGTCATCCCTATCCTTTATCTCGTCCCCGATGTAATAGGGCGTCCCGCAATTCGCAAAGGAAATATGCTCGCCCCTTTCAAAAACAACTATCTTTGCCTCTTCATCAAGGCGCCTCAACCGTGTGGCGCAGGAAGCCCCCACAGCCATTCCGCCTACAATGACAACCTTCTTACTCAACCTTCATACCTCCCCTTTTACCATTCCGGTACTATTATCAAAACCATTTATACCAACACATTTTTCAATGCCTTTTAATTCAACACTTCTTAAATACTAAACCAAAACTTTTTTTCAGATTCTTTTAAGCTAAAACACTCATTTCAATATACTGTTTGTATATTTTTAAAGCAATCTACCATTAGTAAACAAAATTTCCCCTGCCAACCCCCCTTTACCCCTATTTTACACTACCCCGCCGCCGATTTCAAGTAAAGAGCCTCTCCCCCTTTCCAAAAAATAGCATGTTTACGGTTTATTCCCGCCCCTCTCTGGCAATAATACAGGTAAGACCACGCAAAAGAGAGGTGCCTTTCTATGAAAGCGGTAATCATGGCCGGAGGACAGGGCACAAGGCTCCGCCCCCTGACCTGCGACATACCAAAACCAATGGCAAGGCTTTGCGGCCGCCCCATATTAGAGTACATTTTAGATCTTTTATGCAGCCACGGAGTCACCCACGGGTACCTGACGCTGCGCTACCTGCCCAACATCATAAGGAGCCACTTCCCCGAGGGGCGTTACAAAACCATGTCCCTTTCCTTTGTGGAGGAAGACAAGCCCCTCGGCACCGCCGGAAGCGTCAAAAACGCCGCCGGGGATATAGATGAAGACTTTATCGTCATAAGCGGCGACGCCATGACAGACCTTGACCTGTCGGCGGCAATGGCAACCCACAAAAAGAACAAGGCCGCCGCCACAATCGTGGTATGCAGCGTCCCCGACCCACGGGAATACGGCCTTGTAGACTTCGATGAAAATGGCCGAGTCACCGGCTTTATCGAAAAGCCCAGCTTCGCCCAAGCCGTCACAGACACCGCCAACACCGGCATTTATATCTTATCCCCAAAAGCCCTCGAATACATCCCCGAAAACCGGCCCTTTGACTTTGCAAAAGACCTTTTCCCCCTCCTTTTATCCAGGGATGAACCCCTCTTCGTCCACGAAGCCAAAGGCTACTGGTGCGACATCGGCGATCTTGCCACCTATGCCCGCTGCCAGCAGGACATGCTCTCGGGCAAAATAAGGTGCCGGCTCCCCCGTGAAATCGCGCAGGGCGTATACTCCCCCTCTCCCCTTCCCCCGGGGAACTACACAATAACTCCCCCCTGCTACATCGGAGAAGGGGTAACAATCGAAGAAGGGGCAACCCTCGGTCCCGGCACGGTAGTGGACGACCGTAGCTTTATCGGCCGCCGGGCAAAGGTCAAATCCTCCATCCTTCTCCCCGCCAGCTTTGTAGGCGACAGAGCATCCCTTTCCGGCGCAATTTTGTGTCCCGGCGCCTCGGTCAAGCGGGCCGCCTCCCTCTTTGAAGGTGCAGTCATAGGCACCGGCGCCACAGTGGGCGAAGAAGCCGCCGTCAACCCGGGGGTGTGTATCTGGCCCCGCAAAATTGTGGAAGACGGTGCCATAGTACGGGACAACCTCCAATACGGGATAGCCCGTGCCGCCCTCTTTGACGACGACGGCATAACCGGGGAAACGGGAGTAGAATTAACCCCGGAGTTTTGCGCCCGTATCGGCGCCGCCGCCGCAAGCCTGAAAGAGGGCAAACGCATCGGCATAGCCTGCAGCCGTGAAAAATCGGCCTCGGCGCTGAAGCTGGCCATGATTTCCGGCATGCTGTCGGCAGGGGCACAGGTTTTCGATTTCGGCGAATCCTTCGAGGCGGAACTCAACTTCGCCCTCTCATTTTGCGGGCTGAAACTCGGCGTATTTTTGCAAAGCGGCCCCGTCGGCCGCATCAAAATCGCCGCGGCGGGAGGCCTGCCCCCTACCCGTCCCATGGAACGAGAACTTGAAAACAGCATAATAAAGGGCGAGTTTTCCCGCAGCGCTTGGGACAGCTACAAAGAGCGGGTGGAGCTAAAAGGCATCCGCCAGCTTTACACGGAACACCTGTCAAGGCTGGCAAAAGAAGACCTGGCAGGCATGTCGGCCATCGTCAAATCGGCAAACCGCCTTGCGGGCAAGGTGCTGACAGAAGTCCTATTAAACCTTGGCTGCGGCATTGCGGAAGGCATGACCCTCCACCTGTCGGAAGACGGTACCCGCCTGTCCATTTTGGACTATGAACTGGGCTACATTTGGCCCGAAAAAGTTTTTGCCCTTTGCTGCCAAATGGAATTTGAAAAGGGCAAGGATGTTGCCCTGCCCGCCGACGCCCCCCGTGCCCTTGACTCCCTTGCCGCCCGCTACGGCCGCCGCATCCTGCGGTATTTAGCCTGCCCCGCCGACTCCTCCGACAGCAAAGCCCGGGAACTTGCCGAAACCCAGCTTTGGGCACGGGACGGCCTTGCCTGCGCCGTCATGCTGCTTTCCTACATGAAGGAAACGGGCAAAACCCTGCCGGAACTAATGGAAAACTTACCCGACTTTGCCCGGGTAGTGCGCTCTGTCAGGTGCGAAGGCAACCCCGGCAATATAATAAAGCTCTTCAGCGGGGAACTGAACAGCCGGGGCACCTGCCTTGCCCAAACCGAAGGGATAGGGATAAAGCTTGGCAGCGGCATAGTCACAATCCGCCCCACAAAACGGGGCAAATCCCTTGTCATGCTTGCCGAAGCCGCCAACTACGAAACGGCAAGCGAGCTGTGCGACGGCCTTGAAAGGCTCATAAAATCCAAAAGTATTGACATTAAAGGAAAATAAATGTAATATTAATTTGTAAGTCAGCGGTTTTTCACTTTTGGGTCATAAGAGTTATAAAACTCTTAATATATGTTCGGTTCTTTTCATTGTGATTTTAAATCTGGTCGGAAAAAACCAAATAAACCGCCCAATTTTAAGCCTTTTGAAGAATTCCGCAAGGTTTTCTTCTTTGTGTCGTGAAAAAGCTTAAAATTGGGACGGTTCAGGCTTTGTGCCATGCCGCGAGTTAATTTTTGCCAAAATTCAAATTTAATTATGGAAGCTGGACGACTTGCCACGCCACCCATAATATTACGGAGGATTATTAATGTTACCAGAAAAAAAGAAAGTAATGGATGTACCTTTTTCAGGCACATCTCTGCCCGTCGCCAAAGGTGAGTCAAGCCTGACCCCCGCAAAGCAGCAGGGGGCGACTTTGCCTGCCCAAAAGCAAAAACCCAATGAAACGGCAATCGTAAAAAAAACCGAAAACAAAGGCGCCCTTCAGGCCGCCACAGTCTTGCAGCCCCCCAAAACCCAAAAAGGGGCAAAGGCCAACTCAAAGACAACGCAAACGGCAACCCAGGGCAGCAAGTCCCGCCGCTCAAAGGCTAAAACTGCCGCAACCTCCCCGTCCGTGAGAATCACCATGCTGGGAGGCATCAACGAGATAGGCAAAAACCTGACGGTATTCGAGTGCGGTGGGGACATGTTTCTTGTTGACTGCGGCCTTGCCTTCCCGGACGAAGAAATGCTGGGGGTAGACATCGTCATCCCCGACTTTACCTTCCTTGAGAAAAACAAGGACAAAATAAGGGGAATAGTGCTGACCCACGGCCACGAGGACCATATCGGCTCCCTGCCATTTTTACTCGACACATTAAATGTGCCGATTTACGGCACCCCCCTTACTTTAGGGCTGGTAGAGAGCAAACTTCGGGAGCACCGGAACCTCGGTAAAGCCACATTGGTAGTGACAAAACCCGGCCAAATCGTCAAGCTCGGCTGCATGACGGTGGAGTTTATCCATGTCAACCACTCCATCCCCGACGCCGTAGGCCTTGCCATCCACACACCCGCCGGAGTAATTGTCATGACGGGGGACTTTAAAATCGACACCACCCCCATTCAAGGGGATATAATCGACCTTGCCCGCTTTGCCGAGCTTGGAAGGCAAGGGGTACTGGCCCTTCTTTCCGACTCCACCAACGCAGAGCGGCCGGGCTACGCCATGACGGAAACAAAGGTCGGCGACTCCTTCGACATGCTTTTTAGCAAAGCCCAAAACAACCGGATTATAATAGCCACCTTCTCCTCCAACATACACCGGGTACAGCAGATTATAGACTCTGCCCGCCGTTTCGGCAGAAAGGTGGCGGTATCGGGCAGGAGCATGCTGAATGTGGTCAGCATCGCCATATCTTTGGGCTACCTTAAAATACCCGACGGCATCCTCATCGACATCAACGAAATTGACAACTACCCGAAAGAAAAAATCGTGCTCATCACCACAGGCAGCCAAGGTGAACCAATGTCGGCCCTGTCCCGCATGGCCTTTTCCGACCACCGCAAAGTGGCGGTGGGGGCCGGCGACCTCATTATAATCTCGGCAACCCCCATCCCCGGCAACGAAAAATTGGTCAGCCGCATTATAAACGAGCTCATGAAACTGGGCTGTGAAGTGGTCTACGAAAAGATGTACGAAGTCCATGTGTCGGGCCACGCCTATCAGGAAGAACTCAAACTCATGCTGGGCATAACAAAGCCCAAATTCTTCATCCCCGTCCACGGCGAGCAAAGGCACCTGAAAAAACACGCAAATTTAGCCCTCAACATGGGCATCAGCAGGAAAAATATCGTGCTGCCCGACCTTGGAAATATCATTGAACTCACCAAAGACGATATCAAGGTTGTCGGCACCGCCCAAGCCGGCAGCGTGCTGGTAGACGGCATCGGCGTCGGCGATGTCGGCAACATAGTGCTGCGGGACCGCAAGCATTTGGCGGAAGACGGCCTAATCGTAGTGGTAGCCGTCATTGACTCCTTCACAAAACAAATAGTGGCAGGCCCCGACATAGTCTCCCGCGGCTTTGTCTATGTCCGTGAAAGCGAAAAAATCATAGAAGACGCCCGGGAATGCGCCAAAAAGACGATAGAAACCTGCCTTAAAAGCAATATAAGGGACTGGAACTCCATCAAGGCAAAACTTAAAGAAGACCTGTCCCACATGCTTTACGCCCGCACCCACCGCAACCCCATGATTTTGCCGGTTCTGATGGATATTTAACAGCCTTAAAACTCCAAAATAGCTCCAAAGCGGTAATAATAGCGCACTCATTTATGCTACTATTACCGTCTTTTTTTCCCTCTACCCCAAAACAGCCTGCCCACTCCCCCTTTTTGGCTTTCGGGCACTCTCCCTTCAACCCCCGAGGGGCAGGCATAGCATAGCGCCCCTCCAATAACCTCATCCTTACCAATAAACAAAACCCTTTCATGTTTCCCTCCGATATGCTATAATATTTGCACAAAAGCAAAGGGGAGATTCAAGTGAAAGTAATCTTAAGAGTTGACATAAAAGGCACCGGAAAAGCGGGCCAGCTTGTGGAGGTATCCGACGGCTACGCCCGAAACTACCTTTTGCCCAAAAACTTGGCGGAAGTGGCCGACAAAGGTGCCCTAAACCAGCTCAAAACCAAGGTTGAAGCCCAAAAGCACCACGAGGAAGAAGAGCGCCAAAAGGCCCTCGCCACCGCCGAAGCCCTAAACAACAAAAGCGTCACCTGTTACGCCAAGGCAGGCCAGACAGAATCGGGGCAAACGGGCCGCCTGTTCGGCTCTGTCACCACAAAAGAAGTCGCCGACGCCATAAAGGAACAGCTTGGCGTCGAGGTCGACAGGCGCAAAATCGCGATAGACGGCGACATAAAAGCCTTCGGAACATACAAAGCCCAGATAAAGCTAAAGGCAGGGATTACAGCCGCCATCAATGTGGTGGTGTCGGAACTGAAATAATTCGAAAAGGGGGGCCATGGACATGAGCGAAATAAACGCCAATGTTGACGGGCTCAATTTGCCTTACAGCTTGGAGGCGGAACAATCGGTTTTAGGCGCCATACTCCTTGACCAGTCCCTCCTCCCCCGGGTGCTGGAGATGCTAAAGCCCGAACATTTCCACATAACGCTGCACCAATCCATTTATTCGGTCATGATAAAGATGTACACCACGGGCCGGATAATAGACTTCGTCACGGTTTTGGAAGAGCTCAAGGCCGAAAAAATCTTTGACGACGAAAGCGGCAAAAACTATCTTTTGCAGCTAGTCCAGCTTGTCCCCTCCACCACAAATGTAGAAGCATACGCCAAAATCGTGCGGGAAAAATACTATGTCCGCACCCTCATATTAACTGCCCGCAACCTCATTGACGAAGCGGTAACCGGCAACAGCGACGCCGGCCTCCTTTTAGACCTGGCGGAACAGCGCATATACGACATCCGCCGTGGCAGGGAATCCTCGGGCCTTCGCCCCATCAGCGAAGCCATTTTGGAAACCTACGACAGGCTGGAAAAGCTAAATTCCCCCGAAAAACATTTATATCAAGGCCTCTCCACAGGCCTCGGGGACATAGACCTTGTCACCACTGGCCTAAACCGCTCCGACCTGATAATTTTGGCATCCCGCCCGGGCATGGGCAAAACCAGCTTTGCCCTTAACATCGCCCAGCATGTAGGCCAGCGCCTTGAAAGGCCCGTCGCCTTTTTCTCATTGGAAATGACAAGGGAACAGCTCGTAACCCGCATGCTCTCGGGGGAAGCTTCGATAAACAGCGAAACTTTGCGCCGCGGCACCCTTACCACAGAAGAGTGGGCGCGCCTGGCCGTGGCGGCGGAACGCCTTGCCAAAGCTCAAATCTACTTTGACGACACGGCGGGCATTTCGGTGCCCGAAATCAAGGCAAGGGTGCGCCGCATGAAAAACATCGACCTTGTGATAATCGACTATTTGGGCCTCATTACCCCCACAAACCCCAGGGAAAACCGTGTCCAACAGATTTCCGAGATAACCCGCAACCTCAAAATCATGGCAAAGGACTTAAATGTCCCCGTCATGGTACTGTCCCAGCTTGCCCGCCACACGGAACATCGGACGGAGCACCGCCCCACCTTGTCGGACTTGAGGGATTCCGGCTCCATCGAGCAGGACGCCGACATAGTCATGTTCCTGTACCGGGAGGGCTACTACAAAAAAGACAAAGGCGAACCCGACGAAGAAGTGGACATGAACAAAGCCGAATGCATAGTCGCCAAAAACCGCCACGGAAGGACAACCACCATAGAACTCCATTGGCAGGGCGAATTCACCCGCTACACCGCCCGGGAGGTCATCCGTGTTGATGAATAAGGCTCAAAAAGCCGTAAAGGAACACAACATGTTAAGTGTTGGCGACAAGGTTATAGTGGCCTTGTCAGGCGGTGCCGATTCCATGGCACTGCTCTCCTTTTTGCGGGAAATCTCGGGTGAATACAGCCTCACCATATTCGCTGCCCACATAAACCATTGCCTTCGCGGGGAAGAGTCGGACAGGGACGAAGAATTTGTCCGCCGCTACTGCAAAGAGTCGGACATCCCCCTTTTTATCCACCGCGCCGACATATCCTCCGCCGCCGAGGAAACCGGGGAAAGCATCGAGCAGGCGGGCAGGCGAATCCGCTATGCCTTTTTATCGAAAAAAGCTGAGGAACTTGGCGCCCTTGTGGCAACCGCCCACACATTGAGCGACTCTTTGGAAACCATGCTTTTTAACTTGACCCGGGGCACCGCCCTCAAGGGCCTTTGCGGCATCCCCCCAAAGCGGGGCAACATCATCCGCCCCTTAATTTACTGCACCCGCGATGAAATTGAGGAATACTGCCGCGATAGGGGCATACCATATATAGTTGACAGCACAAACGCCGACACGGCGTACAAAAGAAACTTCATCCGCCAAAAAATCGTACCCCAGCTGCTTCACCTCAACCCCTCCCTATACAACTCGGTCACCCGCACCCAAAAGATTCTGCGTCAGGATGAAGAATACTTAAACTCAAAGGCGCAGCGGGCCCTTTCAAGAGCCCGCCAAGACGAGGGTTACAGCCTTGAAAAGCTAATATCCCTGCCCGCCGCCATCCGCTCTCGTGCAATAATCATGGCTGTGGAAACCCACACCGGCAGGCAGTGCGAAGCAGTACACCTCAAAGCAATAGAAAACCAGCTAAAAAAAGGCCGGGGCAAGGTAAGCCTCGGGGACAATTTTGCCCTTGTAACCCAAGGCATTTTAACCTTTACAGGCCCACCCGCCGTCACCCCTCTTTTTGCCCCCCTTGAAATCGGCACAGTGGACATCGACGGCAAAATAGTAGCCAAAACCGCCCTTGTGAGCATAGAAAACTTCAAAAAATCCAAAAAATTTAACAAAAAGTTATTAACTATTTCACTGGATTATGATATGATACAAGGAAATGCCCGATTTACCGCCCGTCAGCCGGGTGACTGCTTCAGACAGCCGGGCAGGGGTATCACAAAGAGCATCAAAAAACTTTTCAACGAGTTAAAAATCCCCGTCCACATAAGGGACAGCCTATTATTTTTGAGGGATGAAGCGGGCATACTGTGGATTGAGGGCATCGGGCCCGCAGAGCGGTGCCGCATCACAGAATCCACACAAAATGTCTTGATTATCGAAATTGAGAGAGGGTAAAAGCATGGAACAGGACATTAAAAAGGTTTTAGCGTCTGAAGAAGAAATCGCGCAAGCCGTCAAAAGGCTGGGGGCACAAATCAGCGAAGACTACAAGGACAAAAATCTCCTTTTAGTCAGCGTGCTGAAAGGCTCGGTAGTATTTATGGCTGACCTCATGCGGGCCATCACCATCCCCTGCCAAATAGATTTTATGTCGGTATCAAGCTACGGCAGTGGTGTAAAAACCTCTGGCGTGGTAAAAATACTTTTGGACCTTAACAACCCGGTTGCGGGCTATGATGTTGTGATTGTTGAAGATATCCTGGACAGCGGTCTTACTTTAAGCTACATCATAAGCAACATACAATCCCGCTCCCCGGCCAGCATCAAAATCTGTACCCTCTTTGACAAGCCCAGCTGCCGTCAGGTACCTATCGAAGCCGATTATGTAGGAATGAAGGTTCCCGACGAATTTGTGGTGGGATACGGGCTTGACTATAACGAAAAATACCGAAACCTGCCCTATGTGGGTGTGCTAAAGCCCGAAATATACGAAAAACCGTAAAGTCTGGCGTTTTAACGGCGCCAAAAGGAGTGAAAACTTTTTGAGGAACAACACCGGCAATTTTTTGAAATATATAGGAATTTATGTGGGTTTGCCCCTATTGCTTGTCATATCCCTTTTCCTCATGACAAGGCAGCCTGCCGAAAAAAAGACAAAATATTCCGACATAGTCGGGTATTTCTTGTCGGATCAGGTAAAGGATTTCGACCTTGACCTCGGCAACGGAAAACTTCAACTCTGGCTTCGCAACAGCGAGGATAACAAGTCCATAAAATACACCGTCCCCGATGTCAACCTCTTTATCCTGGACATTCGGGAAAAACTCATTGAAATCAAGAACAAAGACCCCGAATCCATCGTTTGGGACTACAAGCGACCCTCCTCCAACATTCCCATCCTTCTCAATATTCTTCCCACAGCTATAATAGTAGTGGGAATGATTGTCCTGTGGTTCTTCATGTTCCGCCGTATGGGCAGCGCAGGCATGGGCGGCGGCCAAATGACCTTCGGCAAAGCAAGAGTAAAGCTGGGCACCGAGGAGCGCCGCAAAACCACCTTTGCCGATGTGGCGGGCGCCGACGAAGAAAAGGAAGAACTTGTGGAAGTCGTAGACTTCCTTAAAAACCGCGACAAGTTCCACGAACTGGGGGCCAGAATCCCCAAAGGCATCCTGCTTGTAGGCCCTCCGGGAACGGGCAAAACCCTTCTTGCCCGGGCAGTAGCGGGAGAAGCGGGAGTCCCCTTCTTCTCAATTTCCGGTTCCGACTTTGTGGAAATGTATGTGGGCGTTGGCGCATCCCGCGTCCGTGACCTCTTTGACCAAGCAAAGAGGAACGCCCCCTGCATAGTATTCATAGACGAAATCGACGCCGTAGGCCGCCGCCGTGGTGCAGGCCTTGGCGGAGGCCACGACGAGAGGGAGCAGACCCTCAACCAGTTGCTCGTGGAAATGGACGGCTTCGGCATCAACGAAGGCGTCATCGTGATGGCGGCCACCAACCGTGCCGACATCCTTGACCCGGCACTCATGCGCCCGGGCCGTTTCGACAGGCTCATCAAAGTGGGCCTGCCCGATATCAAGGGCCGTGAGGAAATTCTTAAAGTCCACGCAAAGGGCAAACCCTTGGCGGCAGATGTAGACCTTGCCACCATCGCCAAAACCACCGTAGGCTTTACCGGCGCCGACCTTGAAAACCTCCTCAATGAAGCCGCCCTCCTTGCGGCAAGAAAGAACCTGAAAGCCATCACCATGCAGGAAATCGAGGAAGCCACCATCAAGGTCATAATCGGCACCGAGAAAAAGTCCAAGGTCGTAACCGAAAAGGAGAAAAAACTCACCTCCTATCACGAAGCCGGCCACGCCATTTTGGGCCATTTCCTCGAGACCCAAGACCCGGTCCACCAAATCTCCATAATTCCCAGAGGTATGGCAGGCGGCTACACCCTCCTCTTGCCGGAAAACGACAAAAACTATGTGTCCCGTCAAGAAATGTTCGAGGACATTGTGCTGGCTTTGGGCGGCAGGGTATCGGAAGCCCTTGTCCTTGACGACATATCCACCGGTGCCTCCAACGACATCCAAAGGGCCACAAAAATTGCCCGCAGCATGGTGTCCAAATACGGCATGAGCGAAAAAATCGGCCCCATCGCTTTAGACCCCGAACAAGAAATCTTCCTCGGCCGCGATTTCGGCCACACCCGCGACTATTCGGAAACCACAGCCGCCGAAATCGATTCCGAGGTGAAGGCAATCATATCAAAGGCGTACAAAATGGCGGAAGATATCCTGAAAGAAAACATCACCAAACTCCACGCCGTCGCCGAATTCTTGCTCAAGTACGAAAAGATGAGCCGCGAACAATTCCTTGCGGTAATCGAAGGCAAACCCGTGGAATTGGACGCTTAAAACAAAAAACAATAAAAGGGAGGCAACCGCCTCCCTTTTTTATTTATTTCAAGGTCTGTTAATGCATTTGCCAGCAAAACCCCCGCGCCCCAAAAAGCGCCAACCCTCAAAAAACTCTTCCCAAACATATCGCCAACCCTCAATAGCTTTAATTCAACATAACCCCCTTTTTTTCTCCACCGAAAAATGGTAATATATAAGGGCAAGGTTTCCCTTGCCCCGATTTTATTTTTCTTCTTCCCTTTTCATTCGCTGCTCCACATTCTGTATCAAATTGAGTAGCGAAGTGGAAAACAAAGGATACCTCTGGCTCAAAATGTCCGGCGACAGGGCAAGGGCTTCCTTATCCTTTATCCCGAAATGATTGCCCACCGATTTGCCGGCCGCCAGCGCCCTTGCCTTTGCCTCGGCCACCTCCATCTCCGCCGACGCAAGGGAAGGCGCAAGGTAAGAGGGCGTCACAAACATCCCCAACGGGTTCTTTTCATTAGCGGAATAAAGCAAATGAAAAGCCCTATACACCGCCAGCATCAATAAATACGACACTTCGTTCGTCAAAGCCTTGTTATCCACCCTTTGCAGGCAGTCAAAAATTATGTTAAGGGAATTTGCGATGAGCTTTTTATTTAAGGTAGGCAAAACGCTGCCCTTGAAAATATTCTCCTTGCCGTTTGCGCTGGGCTCGGGTATATCCTCAACGGTGAGCTGGGCCCCCGTGCGGTCAGGAGTCCTGCCCAGCAAATAATCGCAGGACACCCCGTAAAAATCTGCCACCCGCACCACAAATTCAAGGCCGCACTCCCGAATATTGTTCTCATAATGAGAAAGCAAAGCCTGCGAAATCCCAAGGCTCTCGGCCGCCTGCTTTTGGCTTATATTTCTCTCTTTCCTCAACAGCTTTAAAATCCTCGCGAAACTCTCGCTCATGCTTTCAACCCCTTTATTGTAGTTCGTATATTATATAATAATTATTACTATTTGTAAATAATGACCGGAGGAAAACCTATGAAAACATACAAAATTCACCTTATCCGCCACGCCTTAACGGAAGGCAACATAAATGGCCAATATGTCGGAGTCACCGACATCCCCATCAGCCGGAAGGGCAAAGAAGAATTAAAGGAACTCATGGAAAAATACGAATACCCCAAAGCCGATGTATTTTTCACAAGCCCCCTTCTCCGATGCCGCCAAACCCTGAAAATTTTATACCCCGAGGCCGAGGAAATCACCTTACAGGACCTGCGTGAGCGCGACTTTGGCGACTTTGAAGGGAAAACGGCAAACGAGCTCCAGGACAATCCCGACTTTGCCAAATGGCTTGCCTCCGGCGCAGTCGACGCCCCTCCCAAAGGGGAAAGCATCATGGATTTTGCCGCCCGGGTCAACGCCGCCTTTGAGGAAATCGTCACCTACCTTTTGAAAAACGGCATCACCAATTCCGTCATTGTAGCCCACGGGGGCACAATAATGGGCATCCTCGCAAACTACGGCATCCCCCGGAAAAACTACCTTGAATGGGCGGTAGGCAACGGCAAAGGCTACACCCTCAACCTCACCCCCGGCCTTTGGATGCGCGACAAGATAGCCGAAGTATTCAACCCCCTGCCTTTTGGCGCCACCCCGGAAATAAGCGAACACCACCGGCTCATTATCGAGTCCATCAGAAAGGCGGCGAAAGGGTCCCATGACCAAGAGGAAGAATAAAGGCCTTGTCCACATCTACATGGGCAACGGCAAGGGCAAAACCACAGCCGCCATAGGCCTGTCCATCCGCGCCAACGGGGCGGGCATGCGGGTTTTGTTTGTCCAATTCCTGAAAGGTCAGGATACATCGGAAATCATCCCGTTGGAAAATGCCGGTGTCAAGATTCTGCGGGACAACCGGATGAAAAAATTCCTGCCCGCCATGACGGAACAGGAGCGAATCGAGTGTGCCATGTCCCAGCGCCAACTCCTTAAAGCCTCACACCGGGCCGCCATATCGGGAGGCCTCGACCTCATAGTCCTTGACGAAATACTGGACGCCATAGAATGCGGCCTTGTGGCCCTTACCGATGTCATTTCCCTTATCAACAGCCGTTCCCCCCATGTGGAAATCGTCATGACGGGAAGGCGCGCCCCGGAGGAACTACTCAACTTGTCCCACTACGCCAGCGAAATAAAAGTGATAAAACACCCTTTTGACGAGGGGATAAAAGCCCGAAAAGGCATAGAATACTAAAAGGCGGCATATTTGTATTGAATATGCCGCCTTTATTTTTATGCTATAACCGCCCTTCACCCTGAAACCTATCCATTTCTTGACTTTTCCCGTAAAAAACTTATAATCAAAAGTAAAGGTTACCCATTCGCGGCACATTTTGACAAAAGGTAGAAATTAGTATGCTGAAATTCAAGAATTTGCGGACAGCCCTGAACATCAGCCTCAATATATCAATATCTTTGGCGGCAACCTGCCTTATTTGCATTTTCCTGTTTTATTTTAACGCAGGTACTTCCGGTATGCCCATAAAACACAGCTACGATTTATCAACAATTAACAGCTATATAAGCCTCGTTGTCCCCGGCGTTTCCCTATTGATTTTTTACGCCGGTCTGTATTTTACCAAAAACACACGCCCCTTTTGCGCTGGGCAAGCATAGCCGCCATGTCCTGCTCTATTTATTCCATATTGCAGCTGCTGTATTTCATTTTTAAAATCCGCTTTTTTTTTGCCGAAAATACATCAGTTTTCATTCCCCCAGCAAACCTTTTCCAAATAATTGTATCGATATTAAACAATATCATCTTTTTTCTCCTCTGCATATCCGCAATCCTCTACACCTATGGCAAAACCCCCCGCCTTTTTGCAATCTCTTTAAGCCCATACACCTTTTTCAACATCACCTCCTTTGCCTCCCTTTACAATTTCTTCAGCGCCGGCATTCGGCCATACAGCAACTCCATACTGACAATCCCGCATAAAGTTATCACGCTGTTGTTGCTGTTGCTCCTTCTCAAAATCTTCACTTTTTTAAGCATGATTCTCCTGACAATAGATACGGTAAAAGAAGTGCTGTCCCCCTCATCCTCTTTTGCAAAACCCGACAAAACCGCCCGCAGCGCAAACTTAAAATCCTCGGTTGTCCTTGTCATTATGGTATCTGCCGTATTCACCGTCAACACAATATCGAGAATATTGTCGTATACCTTGATTATCAATATGGATTTTTTGCTTTCCGTACTGTTCAATGCCTTTCAGCCCCTGTCTGTAGCGGCAACCACCCTTTCCCCCGCCGCATTCATTCCCGTCTTGTTTGTGTTTATAGCCCTTTACCTGCGTCTAAAAGGCAAAACCCTCCCGCTCAAGGTGCTGACCCTCCTTATAATGCAGGTTTTCTTCCTCTACATCGCCCTTTACTTGGACATAATAAGCAAAGATAAATACAAAATCTTTCTGGATGCTATCATCACAACAAAAACCCTCTTTTCCATTGCCTTATTGATATGCCTTTTCTTCTTCTGCCTCTCCCAATCCTTTTTCACGGCAAATAAAAATGTTGTCCGTGCCGCCGCATGGGCCCTTGCGATAGCGGCAGCGATAAACGAAATTATCTTCTCTGCCGTCCTGCATTTACTCTTAAGTCCTTATCTCTTGCTTGACTACCAATTTATCGCCATTTCCATATCCCTAATAATATTCGCCCTATGCCTTAACAAAGCCATCACAAGCCCCCAAGATAAAGTGGAAGAGCCCGCCCCCGGCAATTTTGTCTCCCCTTAAACCCATCAGTAAAAGGTGCCACACCATGAAAAATAAGTCTATTTTAACAGCAGCGGTAAAAATATCCCTTATCGTCGCCTCCCTATTCCTCGCCATGACACTTCTCCCCCTCTCCATCGCAGCAATTGATTACGACATTGTTTTAAGTGCTTTCTACATAACAGCCATTTACCTGTTGAGACAGGTTTTCCCGGAAAAATTCCTCATCATCTTCTTTTTAGGACTTTATTTTTCAATGCGAAACCCCCGCCTTTTGACCTTTTCAACGCTATCTTCCCTTATCCTTTTTGTTTTTTCAAAAATCCACACCCTTACCAGCCCCATCAGCCACGACTTATTGAACAACACACAAAACC
>JAKOXU010000070.1 GCA_029780875.1 Bacillota bacterium
GCGTTGGGCTCAACGAAAAAGAACTTGAAGTGCTGGGAATCATGCACGCAGGTGAGTAAAGTAATATTACTTTACAGAAAACGGAATTAATTTATTAAATTATCAGAATTGGTGGTGGAACATTGAAACGGGTATATGTAAACGAAGAATGGTGCTTGGGCTGTCATCTATGTGAATATTACTGCGCTTTTGCCTCTACTAACCAAAAGGATATGGCGCGGGCGCTAAAAGGTGTAAAGATAAAACCCTTTATAAGAGTTGAGGAAAAGCAAGGAATTACCTACGCAGTTTCATGCCGCCACTGCGACGAACCCCTCTGCGTTAAGGGCTGCATTACCGGCGCCCTAACGGTAAAAGATGGAGTAATAACTGTGGACAGAGATGGGTGCATCGGATGCTATACATGCATTTTGTGTTGCCCATATGGTGCCATCTCTCCATCTGAAGAAGGGGCCATACAAAAATGCGAGCTCTGTATCAGAACCAGCGGCGGAACACCTCAATGTGTTTCAGGCTGCCCCAACCAAGGCATCGTTTTTGAAGAAAGAGGTGAATAGCTTGAAGTATGTGATTATCGGCAATTCCGCTGCAGCTGTGGGTGCTGTGGAAGCCATTCGCAGGGTTGACACAAAGGGTAGAATTGTAATAATAGGCAAAGAAAACTATCATGTATATTCAAGACCGTTGATTTCTTATCTACTGCTGGGCAAAACCACCGAGGAAAAAATGAAATACAGGGGCGACGACTTTTACATAGCAAACAAAGTTGACTTGCTCATCAATAAAACCGTTCAGAAAATCGAACCGAAAGACAAAAATGTAGTTTTAGACGATGGCGAAACAATATCCTATGACAAACTCCTTGTCGCCACAGGCTCATCGCCCATCATACCTCCCATTACAGGCCTTGAAAAAGTCAAAAATAAATTTACCTTTATCACACTGGATGACGCCAAGGCAATAGACAAGGTGCTGTATGAAAACGCAAGGGTACTGATAATCGGCGCCGGCCTCATCGGCCTTAAATGCGCTGAAGGCTTGAGCAAAAGAAATGTCAACATAACCTGCGTCGATTTGTCCCACAAGGTACTTTCCAGCATTTTGGACGATGAAAGCGCCGAAATAATCAAAAATCACCTTGAGAAAAACCGCATTAACTTCCATTTGAACCGTCAAGTTGTGAAGTTTAAGGATAATGCAGCAGTACTAAACGACGGCACCGAAATTCCCTTTGATATAGCTGTTTTGGCTGTGGGTGTGCGCCCCAATGTTTCCCTCGTCAAAGACGCCGGCGGCAAGACCAATCGCGGTATTATCATTGATGAAAAGTGCCAAACTTCCCTTCCTCATATATATGCCGCCGGCGACTGCAGCGAGGGGCTCGACATATCATCGGGCGAAATCAAGCCCATGGCTTTGCTACCCAACGCCTACATGCAGGGCGAATGTGCCGGCATGAATATGGCGGGTGCCGAATGCACATTTAATAAGGCAATTCCCATGAATGCCATTGGCTTCTTTGGCAAACACATAGTCACAGCGGGAACCTACAAGGGTGAGAGCTATTTTGAATCCGACGGAGAAAACTACAAAAAGCTCTTTTTCTCCGACAACAAGCTCAACGGCTATATCCTTGTGGGGAATATCGAAAAAGCTGGAATCTATACTTCCCTTATCAGAGAACAAACTCCCCTTGACACATTGGATTTTGAATTAATATGTAAGAATCCCAGCCTTATGGCTTTCAGCAGAGGAGATCGGGATAAATTTTTGAGAGGAGCAGCAAAATGAAGCTACTTGCCCACGAATTAGGCTATAAAGCTTTGAATGAATTAATTCACAATTCAAACGAAGACATAATCATTGAAAAATGTTACGGCGAGCGCTTTATCGGCGCCGGCGCCTCCAATAAAACCATTACGATAGACGGTACTCCGGGCAACGCCCTCGGTGCCTATCTTGACGGCGCCACAATCATTGTTAATGGGAATGCCCAAGACGCCGTAGGGGATACAATGAATGACGGAAAGATAATCGTTTTCGGAAACGCCGGCGACACATTAGGCTATGCAATGCGGGGAGGAAAAATATTGGTCAAAGGAAATTCCGGCTACCGCACGGGCATACATATGAAGGAATACAAAGGTAAAAAACCCGTCATAGTAGTTGGAGGCAGCACCGGCAGCTTTTTGGGCGAATACCTTGCCGGGGGCTTGATCATTGTGCTTGGGCTCGATACTGACGACTTTCCGGCGGGATATTTTACGGGCACAGGCATGCACGGCGGCGAGATATATATAAGAAGCCTAAAGCCGCCCAAGAACCTTCCGCCCCAAGTATTAAAAAGTGAAGCAGACGAGTCTGACATCAAAAGAATTGAAGAGCACTTGTTGGAATTTTCCCGGCTCTTTGGCGTTTCCATGGATGAAATCTTGAGCCGGCCATTTTACCGACTCACGCCCAACGCCAAAAACCCGTACAAACAGCTTTATACCGACAATTGATGCAAATTTAGGGAACAAAAATAAAAAGGAGCAGGAGGGTATAAAATGAGGGCAACTGCGAATGAAATCTTGGATTTCGTTAAGGAAAACGATGTCAAGTTTATCCGCCTTACCTTCTGTGATTTGTTTGGCTGTCAGAAAAACATATCAATAATGCCGGACGAATTGACATTGGCCTTTGAAGAAGGAGTGCCCTTCTACTCAAACGCTGTAAAAGGCTTTGAAGAATCTGAACAATCCGAACTTCTCCTGTTCCCTGACCCGTCAACACTGTCTGTATTGCCTTGGCGCCCACAGCAGGGAAGGGTTATAAGGCTGCTTTGCTATATTAATAACCCCGACGGCAAACCATTTTGGGGAGATTCCCGTAAAATTCTAAAAGATACCCTCATCCGCCTGT
>JAKOXU010000120.1 GCA_029780875.1 Bacillota bacterium
CTGTTGAAAAAGCAATTTGAAGGTTAAAACCACCCGTATAGGCGTCAACATCCAAAATTTCGCCTGCAAAGTATAATCCCTTTACAAGCTTTGACTCCATAGTTTTCGGGTCAATCTCTGAAACTTCCACGCCTCCAGAGGTAATTATGGCTTCCTCAATGGGCCTAAAGCCAGAAATATTCACCTTTAACCCTTTTAGAAGTTTACATAACTTCAACCGCTGTTCCTTTGAAATCTGGTTTACCTTAATATCCTCATTTATTCCCGAAAGGCGAACAACGACGGGAATCAGGCTTTTGGGCAGTAAATCCTTTAATGAATTGTGAAAGTTGTAATTTGAATACTTTATAAAATCTCTCTGTACTCTTTTGTCTAATTGTTCAAGTGTCAAAGCCGGTTTTAAGTCTATCACTACCCTGTATTTATAGGGCGCCATCTCCCTCATATGGGCGCTGGCACTCAAAATTACAGGCCCGCTCAACCCGAAATGAGTAAAAAGCAATTCGCCAAAGTCTTGGTAAACAGGCTTATTTTTTTCAATATCAAGAACGGTAATTGCTATATTTTTCAGAGACAGGCCCATTAGATCCTTGCAAAAGGAGTCAGGGGAAGTCAACGGCACAAGGGATGGTTTCAATTCCGTAACGGTATGGCCTACCTGACGGGCAAGTTCATAACCGTCACCGGTAGAGCCGGTTCCGGGATAAGACACGCCACCTGTACAGACAAGCACCGCTTCGGCGTGGTATTGTTGCCCGGTGTCGGTTACAGCTCCGACAATTTTACCGCCGTCAATGAGCAGTTTTGTTACCCTGCCCTTTTCAAATTTTGCGCCGCTTTTTCTTACGAAATTAACCAAAGCGTCAACTACATCTTGGGCTCTGTCAGACACCGGAAACACCCGTTTCCCACGCTCAACTTTAAGTGCAACGCCTTCCTTTTCAAAAAAGTCCATCAAATCTTTCGGGGAAAACTGAGTAAAGGCGCTGTAAAGAAACCTGCCGTTGCGCGGAACTGAAGAAATCAACTCTTGTGTATCCGACAAATTTGTCAAATTGCATCGGCCTTTGCCAGTTTTCATCAACTTTCTGGCTGGCCGCTGATTTTTCTCTATAAGAGTAACATCGATGCCCCTCTTTGCTGCAAAACCTGCCGCAATAAGTCCGCTGGGGCCGGCACCGATGATTAGTGCTCTTTTCATCGGCAATAATCCCCTTTTGGGAACAATTTAGTATACCCCGTATTCATCCCAAAGCTGTTCAAGCTTGGTAAAGGCTTCTTTAATATCCTTTTCCTTTTTCATGGCTGTTGCCACAATCAAGGCATTAACTAAACTCAATGGGGCAACAAGTGAATCCACAAAGGAGGCCATTTCGCTTCGCGCGAGCAGCAAATGTGAGGTGTTTTTTGCAATGGGTGAAGATGCGCTGTCGGTGATAGATACTACCTTTGCGCCCCTGTCAAGGGAGAACTGCAGGGCCATTTGCGCCCTTCTTGAATATCTGGGAAAGCTCATCAAAATAAGAACATCTTCATTGTTAATCTTTATCATCTGCTCAAATATTTCCGCCTCGGAGTTGGCATTGATATGGTAAATATCGTCGAAGATGAGCCTGTAATAAAAACACAAAAAGGATGCCAGCGGCGCCGAGCTTCTAGCACCGAAAATATATATCCTGCGGGCGTTTATTATGGAGTCAACAGCTGCATTGAAGTCCTCCCGAGAAGTTTGGGCAATAGTCAGGCGGATTTTTTCAATGTCAAGGTTAAGCACGCTCCCTAGGATATCGTCTTTGTCTATCCTCTGCTTTGCGACTTCCATCCGCTGATTGTATGTCAGCTTGTTTCTTATCATTTCCTGGATGGCAAACTGCAGCTCTGGATATCCGTCAAAGCCTATCTCATAGGCAAACCTAACTACTGTAGACTCGCTTGTCCCAACTGTTTTGCCCAATTTGGCGGCTGTCATGAAGGCGACCTTGTCATAATGCTCAATTATATAGTTGGCTATTAACCTCTGCCCTTTTGATAAAGACGGTATTTTTTCTTCAATGTATTTTAACAAATCCGATTTCATTTCATTTTCTCCCCATAGGCAAAATAAGGCTTTGCAATAAAATATTACCTGACTTTCATCAAAAAAGCAAGAAATATAATCACTAATACCTCAATATCTTTCTTATACGCTTGTGAAGGCCATTAAAATAGGCTTTTGTAACCCTTGAAATTGTGATGTCGTATAAGAGAAAAACGGCATTTGCAATAAAAAGCATCAAAGCCGGCAAATTAATTCCAAAAAATGAAAAATCAATATTTGGCAGCCTAAAAACAAAAACTATGGCAGCATAGGCTAATGCTATAGATAAATTGAAGGTGCCAAACTTTATAATGTACCCTAAAAACCAGTTCGATATCTTCTCATAGCATACTTTCGCCATGGGGTAGTAGCCGAAAAAGGCAGTATAGAGTATCGCTGCTTCCTTATCCGCCGTCAAAACAAGAGAAAGAATCGCCGAGGAAATAAAGATTGCCGTTGTCCATTTTACCCCTATTTCTTCCACGCACATTGCCAGTAATATCCCGGCAAGGGCAGGAAGAGCGTAGGTGGCGCCTGGCAGGATGCCCGTTAAAAATACAAGTACTACACACATGGCCGTCATAATTCCTGACAACGCAAGTTTAGTACTACGCTTCAACAGGCTCACTCCAGACGCAGTTAATTTTACAAATAATAATTTGCAGGGAGGGTCAAGGAGCATTCTTTGATTTGAAACATAAAAGCTTTCTCAAACCGAAAAAATGCTCCTTTTCACGGCTATTTCTCCTCGAACATTTCTTTGCCTGCCCCGCAGACCGGACACATAAAATCTTCGGGCAGATCCTGAAAGCTTGTTCCCGGTGCAATGCCTTGTTCGGGAACTCCCACTGCTGGATCATAAACCCATCCGCACACTGTGCATTCAGCCATTCTTTTCACCTCCCATTTTTATCTGTATAAATACCTTTTTAAGTATTGACCAGTATATGATTTTTCATTGGCTGCTATTTCTTCCGGGGTTCCCGTCGCAACTACTTGACCACCCAGTTCCCCGCCTTCCGGCCCCAAATCAACGATATAATCGGCGGTCTTGATGACATCCATGTTGTGTTCAATTACAACTACCGTGTTCCCGCCTTCCACAAGCATATGGAGGACGGAAATCAGCTTTTGCACATCATAGGTATGAAGACCTGTTGTGGGCTCATCCAAGATGTAAATTGTCTTGCCGGTTGCACGCCTTGAAAGCTCGGTAGCTAGCTTTACCCTCTGGGCTTCGCCACCCGACAAGGTGGTGGCAGGCTGGCCCAATCTGATATAGCTCAAGCCCACATCTGACAAGGTCTTGAGTTTCTTTGATACCCTTGGAATGTTGGCAAAAAACTCCAAAGCTTCATCAACCGTCATTTCAAGGACATCATAGATACTTTTGCCCCTGTATTTTACCTCCAAGGTTTCCCTGTTGTACCTTTTACCTTTGCAGACCTCACAAGGGACATATACATCAGGCAAAAAATGCATTTCTATTTTAATTATACCATCTCCCTTGCAGGCTTCGCAACGCCCACCTCTCACATTGAAGGAAAATCTGCCGGATGAATAGCCCTTCATCTTTGCGTCCTGGGTCATGGCAAAAAGCTCGCGGATATCGGTAAAGACTCCCGTATATGTTGCGGGATTTGAACGAGGTGTTCTTCCGATGGGAGACTGGTCGATTTCTATTACCTTGTCAAGATGGTTTATCCCCTTTATTTCGTCATGGTCGCCTGGAGCATGTTTTGCTCCGTTTAAGTCCCGCGCCAAACGCTTAAACAGTATTTCATTAATTAGGGTGGATTTCCCGGAACCGGAGACGCCGGTAATGCAGATAAATTCACCAAGGGGCAAATCAACCTTTATGTTTTTAAGGTTGTTTTCCCTTGCTCCAATAATTGTCAGCTTCTTTCCGTTGCCCTTCCGGCGCTTTTCCGGAACCTCAATTTTGCGTTTTCCACTCAAATATTGACCTGTCAAGGACTCCTCGCAAGCCATGATCTCTTCGACTGTTCCGGCGCAAATCACCTTTCCTCCGTGAACTCCCGCTCCCGGCCCGATATCAACAATGTAGTCAGCCTCAAGCATAGTGTCTTCGTCGTGTTCCACCACGATAAGAGTATTGCCAAGGTCACGCAGCCGCTTTAGTGTGGCGATTAGTTTATCGTTATCGCGCTGGTGCAGCCCTATGCTGGGCTCGTCCAAGATATACAACACTCCCATAAGAGAGGAACCGATTTGAGTCGCAAGCCTGATTCTTTGGCTTTCGCCACCTGACAAAGTGCTGGAAGCTCTCGACAGCGTCAAATAGTTTAGACCCACATCAACCAAAAAAGTCAGGCGTTCTTTTATTTCTTTAAGAATTCTGTCGGCTATGATGTGCTCCCGCTCGGAAAGCTGCAAAGATTCGATAAACTTTAATTCTTCCTTTATCGACATATCGCATAACTCGCTGATGTTCAGCCCTCCGACAGTAACAGCAAGGCTTTCCGGGCGAAGTCTGCGGCCGTTGCATTCTGGGCAGACGATGATACTCATGTACGATTCTATTTCCTCGCGGACCCAGTCGCTTTTTGTTTCCTTATATCTTCTCTCAGTGTTGTTTACAATACCCTCAAAGGGAGCGAAATAGGTACCGCTGCCATATTCATTTTTACGAATGAGCTTTATCTTTTCTCCCCGGGTGCCGTATAAAATGACATCAAGGACACTTTCGGGCAAATCCTTGATAGGGGTGTCAAGAGAAAAATTATAGTGTCTTGCAAGGCCTTCATAGTACATTTGGGCAATTGTGCCGTCTTCGACATAGTTCCATCCGCCGACCTTAATCGCTCCATTTCTAATGGTGAGGGATTTATCTGGAATAATAAGGTCAGGATCAAGTTCCATATATGCGCCAAGGCCGGTGCATTTCGGGCATGCACCAAAGGGACTGTTGAAGGAAAACATGCGGGGAGACAACTCTTCTATGCTGACGCCGTGGTCCGGGCAAGCGTAATTGAGAGAAAAGCGCATTTCCTCCCCGTCAATGATATCAATTACCAAAGTGCCGTTGGTGAGAGAAACGGCAGTTTCAATTGAATCTGTCAGGCGCCCCCGAATATCTTCCCTGATGACAATTCTATCAACTATTATTTCGATAGTGTGCCTTTTGTTTTTGTCAAGGGATATGGCTTCCGACAAGTCGTAAATGCTGCCATCGACTCTAACGCGGACGAAACCGCTTTTTCTTGCTGCTTCAAGCTCCTTTGCGTGCTCCCCTTTGCGGTCAACAACAATGGGTGCCATGACCTGTATTCTTGTTTGGGACGGCAAATCCAACACCTTGTCAACTATTTGGTCTATGGTTTGCTGACTGATTTCCTTACCGCATATGTGGCAGTGAGGTATACCGATACGAGCATACAACAACCTCAAATAGTCATATATTTCGGTAACGGTACCCACGGTGGACCGGGGATTTTTTGAGGTGCTTTTTTGGTCGATGGAAATAGCCGGCGACAAGCCTTCAATATAGTCAACATCAGGCTTGTTCATTTGCCCTAAAAATTGTCTTGCGTAAGAAGACAAAGACTCAATATATCGGCGCTGTCCCTCGGCGTATATTGTGTCAAAGGCAAGGGAGGATTTTCCCGAACCTGAAATCCCCGTCAGAACAACAAGCTTGTCTCTGGGAATTGTCAAATCGATATTTTTTAAATTGTGCTCTCTTGCACCTTTAATAACAATTTTATTGCTGGTCAAGCTGGAACAATCCTTTCCGGAAAAATTAAAATCATAAACCTTTTTTGAGTTCTTCTATTCTATCCCGCAAATATGCGGCATGCTCGAACTCCAATATCTTGGCAGCGTTCTTCATTTCCTTTGTGAGCTGATCTATGAGCTTGAGTCTTTCCGCTTTAGTCAGTCTCTTCTTCTCTACCTTGTCGTAGCTCTTTGAAATCTCAAGGATGTCGGAAACCTTTTTTGAAATCGTTCTTGGAACAATGTTGTGTTCAATATTGTATTTCATTTGAATGGCACGCCTTCTCTCGGTCTCCATAATGGCACGCTCCATGGATGGAGTGACCGAATCGGCATACATAATGACCTTTCCGTTGATATTTCTCGCCGCCCTGCCTATCGTCTGAATAAGGGAAGTCTCGCTGCGCAGGAACCCCTCTTTGTCAGCGTCGAGTATTGCCACCAATGACACTTCCGGCAAATCTAGGCCTTCACGGAGCAGGTTTATGCCAACGAGTACATCAAACTCCCCGAGCCTCAAGTCCCGGATAATCTCCATGCGCTCAATTGTATCTATGTCATGGTGCATGTAGCGGACTTTGACACCCATTTTACTCAAGTAATCCGTCAAATCTTCAGCCATTTTCTTGGTAAGGGTGGTTACAAGCACCCGCTCATTTCTTTCAACTCGGACATTTATCTCGGACAGCAAATCATCAATCTGCCCTTCTGTGGGCTTGACTATGACTTCAGGATCAACCAGCCCGGTAGGCCGGATGACCTGCTCGACGATTTGTGTGCTTCTTTCCCTTTCAAATTGGGCAGGTGTAGCGCTGACATATATCACCTGATTTATCTTTTCGCGAAATTCGTCGAAATTCAAGGGCCTGTTGTCGTAGGCGGAAGGAAGCCTAAAGCCAAACTCCACGAGATTTTCTTTCCTTGCCCTGTCGCCGGCATACATGCTACGCAGTTGCGGGATTGTTTGATGGGATTCGTCAATTATTATTAGATAATCTTTCGGGAAATAGTCTAACAAAGTAAATGGCATACTTCCCGGTTCCCTACCCGACAAAATCCTGGAATAGTTTTCTATGCCGCGGCAAAAGCCTATCTCTTCAAGCATCTCAATGTCATATCGGGTACGCTGTTCTATCCTCTGAGCCTCTAACAGTTTTCCGTGGTCTTTAAAGAATTTAATGCGTTCTTCAAGTTCCTCTTCTATTTTCTGAATGGCAATGCGCATCTTTTCCTTAGGGACAATATAGTGGGAGGCGGGATATATGGACACATGGGACAAAACCTTTAATATTTCCCCTGTCAGAGTATTTATTTCCGAAATCTGCTCAATTTCGTCTCCGAAAAAGTCAATTCTAATGGCGTTTTGGTTTGAATAGGCGGGAAAAACTTCAACAACATCGCCCCGAACCCTAAATTTATTGCGGGCAAATCCAATGTCATTGCGCTCATACTGTAGCTCCACCAGCTTTGCAAGGAGCTCATCCCGGCTTTTCTGTATTCCAGGTCTTAAAGATATTACCATGCTGCTATAATCAATCGGGTTGCCTAGGCTGTAAATGCAGGAAACGCTCGCCACGATAATTACATCCCGCCTTTCAAAAAGCGAGGAAGTGGCGGAGTGGCGAAGCTTGTCGATTTCGTCATTTATGGAGCTGTCCTTCTCAATGTAGGTGTCGGTAGAGGGAATATAAGCTTCCGGCTGATAGTAGTCATAGTAGCTTACAAAATATTCCACTGCGTTGTCCGGAAAAAACTCCTTAAACTCGCTGCATAATTGGGCAGCGAGGGTTTTGTTGTGAGCCAATACTAATGTAGGCTTATTTACATTTGCTATCACATTTGCCATTGTAAAGGTTTTTCCCGACCCGGTGACCCCAAGCAGAGTCTGTTCCCTGTCGCCGTCCAGAATCCCGCGGATTAGCTTTTCAATAGCTTCAGGCTGGTCACCGGTAGGCTTAAAATTGGATTTAAGGATGAACTTATCCATTTTACCTCCATTGATTGTTGAGATCAGTGAAAATTGACCTGTAATTGGCGCTTTGAGCCATGGATATGTAGTCGTTGTCAGCCACAATTATGTGGTCAACCAGCTCGACACCAACCAATTGTAAGGCTTCCTTTAGCCTTTTTGTAGTCTCTACATCTTCTTTAGAGGGCAAAGCTATGCCGTTAGGATGATTATGGGCAACAACTGCCACAGAGGCATGGTTTCTCAAGGCCAATTCGGTAATCTTCCTAATGCTGATGGCAGCAGCGTTTACGCTGCCCTCAAATACCACTGTGCATTTGAGCACTTTACATTTGTTGTCCATGAGCAGCAATATCACAACTTCGTCATTTCGCCCTATGAATTTGTTGAGAAGATAATCCCCGACCTTCTGAGGCGTGTTCAGGATTAACCCTGCAGAGTGCCTGTCATCAATGTATGCCCTCGCAAGTTCGGGAATGAGCTTAATCAAATAGGCTGAATTTTCACCAACGCCTTTTATCTCTTTGAGTTCCTCAAAAGAAGCGTCAAATACCGCAGACAAGGAACCGAAATGATCCAGAAGACGGTGAGCGATTACATTTGTGTCCTGTCGCGGGATGCTGAAAAATAAGAGCAATTCTAGAATGTTATGGGGTTCAAACTTGTCGAGGCCCTCTTTTAACGCTCTTGCCTTTAGTCTTGCGCGGTGCCCTTCATGCATGGCGCTCACTCCAATTTTTCACCATTATCAAGGTTACAGACTGCGGCTGCCGGGCTTTACCGGGGGAGTTTTGGCCTCCATGCAAAGGGGGCATTCAGAAGGCTCATAAGATTCTACTGAAATCTTGATTACCGACTCAAAAGGAACACCAAAATCCACTTTTCCGTTTGTCCTGTCCACGATTGAGCCAACTCCGACTACAACTGCTCCCTTTTCTTTTAACATTTCCATAACCTCAAACAAGGTTCCGCCAGTAGTCAGCACATCTTCCACCAGCAGTACCCTTTGCCCTTCATGGGTTTTAAATCCCCTGCGGAGGGTCATTTTTCCGTTTTCACGCTCGGTGAAATAGTTTTCACATCCTAACGCCCGGCTCACTTCATATGCCATCTGAACGGCTCCCATGGCTGGGCCGATTACCACATCAATTTTTTGCCCTTCAAACTTTTGGGCAAGAGCCCGGCACAGCTCTTCACTGTACTTTGTGTTCTGGAAAATTCTTGCGCACTGCAGATATTTGTCGCTGTGCCTGCCTGAAGTCAAAATAAAATGTCCCGTTTGAAGAACACCTGCCTCTTCAAATATTTGAAGAACCCTTTCTCTGCTTATCATGCTCAATATTCTCCTTTTATTAGTTAATTAAATTATTATAATATATTTTTGCCCTTTTGAAAAGCACCAATGTCAAATTTAATAGATTTATGGTATAGATTACAACCCAACGAACTTTTTTGCCACCTTTGTCCTTGCAAAGGTAACGCAATAGACCTGCTGCGCCCCGTTCTTAAGCAAAACGGACGCGCACTCGTTAAGTGTCGCGCCCGAAGTCATAATGTCGTCGCAAAGAAGTATCCTGCACCCTTTAATCTCATCGGGGCAGCGGACTTCAAAGGCGCCCTTGAGGTTAGAGGCTCGCTGGGTAAAGTTTAGTTTGTGCTGAGATTCGGTATTTTTTGTCTTGACAAGGCAATGTGATTTTATGGGAACATTCAACAGCTTTGATAGATGCCTTCCAAGCAGCAAGGCTTGATTAAATCCCCGCTTTCTGACTTCTTTTTTACTCATGGGAACGGGAATGATATAGTCAAAGTATATGTCGGAATACTCCTTTATTACCGTCTCCGCCATTTCCCTTGCAAGCTCAACGCAGCCGCCCTTTTTACCCGAAACCTTCAGGCGCAAAATACCGTTTCTGGCGGCTTTGTCGTAGTAAAAGGGGGAAACGCAGCGCTCAAATCTGAAATTGTGGGGATTTTTGCTGTCGAGACAATCATAGAGACGCGCTCCGCAGACTTTGCAAAGGGGCGGCTTTATCCTCAACAGTTCCTTTTGACATTTTTCGCAGCATTTTGGGCCGGAAGGCAGTACAAT
>JAKOXU010000123.1 GCA_029780875.1 Bacillota bacterium
TTTATCTGGCCCACTTTAAAGGCCGGGGCGAAATACGAGGGCAAATATTTGCTCGGCACTTCCTTTGCCCGCCCCATAATCGCAAAGCGCCTCATTGAAATCGCCAAGCAGGAAGGGGCCGACGCGGTAGCCCACGGCTGCACCGGCAAGGGCAACGACCAAGTGCGCTTTGAGCTCACCATCAAGGCCTTTGCCCCCCACATTGGCATCATCGCCCCATGGCGGGAATGGAACCTGAAATCCCGCGACGACGAAATCGACTACGCCATCGCAAAGAATGTCCCCATCAGCGTCACGCGGGAAACCAAATACTCAAAGGACAGAAACATCTGGCACCTGTCCCACGAAGGGCTGGATTTGGAAGACCCGGCAAACGAGCCGAACTACAATAAACTTTTAGAGCTCGGCGTCTCCCCCGAAAAGGCGCCCGACACGCCCACCTATGTGACAATCGGCTTTGAAAAGGGCATCCCCGTGTCCCTAAACGGCGAAAAGCTCGACGGCATCACCCTTATCCAAAAGCTAAACGAAATCGGCGGCGCCAACGGCATAGGGATAGTGGACATAGTGGAAAACCGCCTTGTGGGCATGAAATCGCGGGGCGTGTATGAGACCCCGGGCGGCACAATCCTCTACCACGCCCATGAGGAACTGGAAAGGCTGTGCCTTGACCGGGACACCATGCACTTCAAAGAAATCATCGCAAGCCGCTTTGCCGAGCTTGTCTACTACGGCCAGTGGTACACCCCGTTGAGGGAGGCCCTCTCCGCCTTCGTTGACTCCACCCAGCAAACGGTAACCGGCGAAGTGAAACTCAAGCTCTACAAGGGCAACATCATCAACGCCGGCACCACTTCCCCCTACTCCCTCTACGACGCCGACATCGCCACCTTTGACGAAGACGCCGTCTACAACCAAAAGGACGCCGAAGGCTTTATCAACCTCTTCGGCCTGCCCATCAAGGTCAAAGCCATAAAGGAAGGCAAATAACCCCCTTTAAATACACGCAGGTCAAAACCGAGGGCGCCGCGCCCTTTTAAGAACAAAGCCTTACGACGCCCGATTTTCACTTTTTGCAAGGAGGCTCCGGCCATGAAACTCTGGAGCGGACGCTTTTCAAAAGAAACCGACAAAAAGACAAACGATTTTAACTCCTCCATCTCCTTCGACAAACGCCTCTACCGTCAAGACATAGAGGGGAGCATCGCCCACGCCGGAATGCTGGGCAAATGCAGCATCATTTCCGAGGAGGAGGCAAACCAGATACAAAAAGCCCTATCGGAAATCCTCCGGGAAATCGAAGAAGGCAAGCTCGCCATCGACCAAACCGCCGAGGACATCCACACCTTTATCGAAGGGGAACTTACAAAGCGGCTGGGCGACGCCGGCAAACGCCTTCACACAGCCCGCAGCCGCAACGACCAAGTAGCCCTTGACACCCGCCTTTATTTACTATCCGAAATCGACGGTCTGATCGGCCTTATAAAGGGCTTTATCTCAACCCTTTGCCAAAAGGCGGAAAGCCACCTTGACACCGTCATGCCGGGCTACACCCACTTACAGAGGGCACAGCCCATCACCTTTGCCCATTACCTCATGGCATACTGCGAAATGCTGCTGCGGGATATCGACAGGCTCTATGACGCCAAAAAGCGGGCCGCCGTCTCCCCTTTGGGCTCGGGAGCGCTGGCCGGCACCACCTACCCCATCGACAGGGAATTTACGGCAAAATCCCTCGGACTTCCCGCCGTCGCCCAAAACAGCCTCGACGGGGTCTCCGACCGGGACTTTGCCATCGAAACGGCATCGGCCCTATCCATCCTCATGATGCACCTGTCCCGCTTCAGCGAAGAGATAATCCTCTTTGCCTCATGGGAATTCAAATTCATCGAGCTTGACGACGCCTTTGCCACCGGCTCCTCCATCATGCCCCAAAAGAAAAACCCCGATATAGCCGAACTTGTCCGGGGCAAAACCGGCAGGGTTTACGGGGATTTAATTGCCCTTCTCACCATGATGAAGGGCCTGCCCCTTGCCTACAACAAAGACATGCAGGAGGATAAGGAAGCCCTCTTTGACGCCATCGACACGGCAAAGGCCTGCCTTGAGGCCATCACCCCCATGGCGGCAACCATGAAGGTGCTACCCAAAAACATGCTGCGCGCCGCGGCGGAAGGCTTCCTCAACGCCACCGACTGCGCCGACTACCTTGTCAAAAAGGGCCTTCCCTTCAGGGACGCCTACAAAATCGTGGGCGGCATGGTGGCCTACTGCATCGAAAAGGGCAAAACCTTTGAAACCCTCACTTTGGAAGAATACCGCACCTTCTCCCCCCTCTTTGGGGAGGATGTATTCGAGGCGGTATCCCTTATAAACTGCGTCACGAGCCGCCGCACGGTGGGAGGCCCCGCCCCCGAACGGGTAAAGGAACATATCGAAAAAGTAAAGGCAAAGCTGCGGGAAAGGAATGATACCCATGATTAAAGCCTCCATCATCGGCGCCACGGGCTACACGGGAGTAGAACTCGTGCGCCTGCTGTTGAGCCACCCAAAAGTTAAAATCGCCGCCTTGAGCTCTGTCAGCTTCCTCGGCAAACCCATATCGGAAGTCTACCCCTCCCTTTTGTCGGCCTGCCAAATGGAGCTTTGCGACGAAAAGGAAGCGGTGGAAAAGGGCGATGTGGTCTTTGCCTGCCTGCCCCACGGCATGTCGCAGGAAATAGCGGCCGAGTGCGCCGCAAAAAATAAAGCCTTTATCGACCTTGGCGCCGACTTCCGCCTTGAAAAAGAAGAAGACTACATGCAGTGGTACAAAGGCGCCTTCCTTGACAAAGAGCTCCACAAAAAGGCGGTCTACGGCCTGCCCGAACTTTTCCGCGACTCAATCAAAAAGACAAAAATCGTGGCAAACCCCGGCTGCTACCCCACTTCCATAGCTTTAGCCCTATACCCTGCGTTATCAAAGGGCATAATTTCAACAGAGGGTATAGTCATCGACTCAAAATCGGGCGTCACGGGCGCCGGCAGGACCCCGACTTTGAACACCCACTTCCCCGAATGCAACGAGTCTGTCTCCCCCTACAAAGTCGGCACCCACCGCCACACGCCCGAAATCGAGCAAACCCTGTCAAAGGCGGCGGGCGCGCCCGTCAAGGTCACCTTTGTGCCCCACCTTCTGCCCGTAAACCGCGGCATCCTTTCCACCTGCTACGCCAAACTGAAGGAAGGCGCGGGCGAAGAAAAGGTCCGCGAAATTTACGAGGAGTTTTATAAAAACGAGCCCTTTGTCAGGGTACTGCCAAAGGACACCCAAGCCGGCATAAAAAACGTCAAATTCTCAAATTTCTGCGACATTTCCCTCAACATCGACAGCCGCACCGGCACTTTTATTGCCGTATCGGCCCTTGACAACATGGTAAAAGGGGCAGCGGGTCAGGCTGTCCAGAACATGAATATACTCTTCTGCTTTGATGAAACCGCCGGCCTTACCCTTATCCCGCCGGCATTCTAATAAACTGTAAAGGAAACACTGCTTATGGTCGCTGAATCCCTCAAAAAGGGCGTCACCGCCCCGACAGGCTTTATGGCAAGCGCCGTCCACTGCGGCATTCGGAAAAACAAGTCGAAACTCGATTTAGCCCTTATCTTTTCCGAAACAGAGTGCGACGCCGCCGCGGTTTACACCACAAATCAAGTAAAGGCCGCCCCCATATTAGTCACCCGGAAAAACCTGAAGGACGGCACGGCCAGGGCAATTGTCTGCAACAGCGGCAACGCCAACGCCTGCACCGCCGACGGCATTGAAAAAGCCCGCCTTATGTGCCGCCTGACCGCCCAGCACCTTAACATAGACCCGAAAGAAGTGATAGTGGCATCCACCGGCGTCATAGGAGTCCCCCTGCCGGAAGAGCCTCTGCGCTACGGCATCCCCCTTCTTACGGAAAGCCTCTCCCCCAACGGAGGGCACGACGCCGCCAATGCCATCATGACCACCGACACCGTGGAAAAGGAACACGCGGTAACCTTCGAGATTGGCGGCAAAACATGCACCATCGGCGGCTGCGCCAAAGGCTCGGGCATGATCCATCCCAACATGGCAACCATGCTTGCCTTTCTCACCACCGATGTGGCAATCGACAGTGCCCTCCTTTACAAAGCCCTCCTGACAGCGACGGAAGTCAGCTTTAACATGATAAGCGTCGACAAAGACACTTCCACCAACGACATGGCCTGCATTTTGGCAAACGGCATGGCAGGCAACGAAAAAATCACCTCGGATTCAAGCCCCGAATTTATGCGCTTTTCCGTAGCCCTGACGGAAATCTGCAAGGTGCTGGCCCGCAAGATAGCCGCCGACGGCGAAGGAGCCACAAAGCTGCTGACCTGCCGGGTTACCGGCGCAAAATCCAAAAAGGAGGCCCGAGAACTTGCCCGCTCGGTCATAAGCTCTAACCTTGTCAAGGCGGCAATGTTCGGCGCCGACGCAAACTGGGGCCGGGTACTGTGCGCCTTGGGCTACGCCTACCACGACATCGTCCCGTCCAAAATTTCTGTCACCTTTGCCTCAGACGCCGGCTCAATAACAGTCTGCCAAAAAGGCATGGGCCTTCCCTTCAGCGAAGAGCAGGCAAAGGAGATCCTCAGCCAAAAAGAAGTCATCATCGATGTGAATATAGGCGACGGGTATTACAACGCCGAAAGCTGGGGCTGCGACCTGACCTACGATTATGTCAAGATAAACGGCGACTACCGTACTTAAAAAAGGTGAAGGTGTCATGAATATATTTGAAAAAACCAAAACCCTGATAGAAGCCCTCCCCTATATCAAGGAGTACTACAACAAGACAATAGTTATAAAATACGGCGGCAACGCCATGATAAGCGACGAGCTCAAAAACTCCGTCATGAGCGACATAGTCCTGCTCTCCCTTGTAGGCATGAATGTGGTGCTTGTCCACGGTGGCGGGCCGGAAATCAACGAAATCATGGACAAACTGGGCAAAAAGGCCACTTTCGTCAAGGGCGTGCGCTACACCGACGCCGAAACCATGGAAATTGTCCAAATGGTGCTGTGCGGCAAGGTCAACAAGTCTTTGGTCCAGCTCCTCAACAAAAACGGGGGCAAAGCCATCGGCCTTTGCGGCCTCGACGACAGTATGCTGTTGGCAGAAAAGCTCAAATCCGATGTAGATTTGGGGCTGGTAGGGGAAATCACCCAAGTCAACGCCGCCCCCATTTTAAAGGTATTGGAGCAAAAATACATACCCGTCATCGCCACGGTCGCCGGCGGCAAAGACGGCGAAGTCTACAACATAAACGCCGACACCGCCGCCGCCAAAATAGCCGCCGCCATCGGTGCCGAAAAGCTCATTTTGATGACCGACACAAAAGGTTTGCTTTCCGACATAAACGACGAAAACAGCCTTATCCCCCAAGTCTCTGTCAGTGAAGTGCCGGCCCTTAAAAAGCAAGGCATCATAAAAGGCGGCATGATCCCGAAAGTCGACTGCTGCGTGGAAGCCGTGCGCCGGGGCGTGTCCCGCGCCCACATCATCGACGGCCGGATCCCCCACTCCCTGCTAATCGAGATGCTCTCCGACGAAGGCATCGGCACTATGTTCGTGTAAAGGGGTGGCAACAATGGACTTTTCCCAAATCGAAAGCCTCGACACCCAATACATGATGCCCACCTATTCCCGGTATAAAGTGAGTTTAGAGCGCGGCCGCGGCGCCACGGCATACGACAGCCAAGGCAAAAAATACATCGATTTCGGCAGCGGCATCGGCGTCAACAGCCTCGGCTACTGCAACGAAGGCTGGATTAAAGCAGTATGTGACCAGCTAACCAAAATCCAGCATGTGTCAAACTACTACCATAACTCCGCCGCCGCCCGCCTCGCCAAAGCCCTTTGCCAATCCACAGGCTATAATAAAGCCTTTTTGTGCAACTCGGGCGCCGAGGCAAACGAATGCGCCATAAAGCTTTCCCGCAAATACAGCTTTGACAAGTACGGCAAAGGCCGGGGCGAGATTGTAACTTTAATTAACTCCTTCCACGGCAGGACAATGGCGACATTGACCGCCACGGGCCAAGAGCAGTTTCACAACTACTTTTTCCCATTCCCCGATGGCTTTGCCTACGCCAAGGCAAACGATATGGACAGCGTCAAAGCCACGGTAACAGACAAAACCTGCGCCATAATGATTGAGGCGGTACAAGGGGAAGGGGGCGTCATCCCCCTCGATCCCACTTTCGTAAAAGAACTGTACGCCTTTTGCAAAGAGCGGGACATTTTGCTTATCTGCGACGAAGTGCAAACGGGCATCGGCCGCACGGGCAAACTCTTCGCCATCGAGCACTTCGGCGTCACCCCTGACATTGTCACCCTCGCAAAAGGCCTCGGCGGCGGCCTTCCCATCGGCGCCTGCCTTTGCAGTAAGGAGCTCTCGGGCGTCCTTTCCGCCGGCACCCACGGCAGCACCTTTGGCGGCAACCCGGCAAG
>JAKOXU010000124.1 GCA_029780875.1 Bacillota bacterium
TTTGACTTTTTTACTTAATTTTTACTTAAAAAAGAGAAAATCGTAAATCTCCTCTTTCAGCTCCATCGTCCTGACATATCCAAGCTCAAAATAGTCCTTAAAACTTGCCGCCCCCTTAAAATCCCTGCATATGGGCAGGTCAAACTGGCTGACAGATGAGTCTGTGAGCAGCTTTTGGGCGTAAAGGTCGGCCTCCCTGCATATCAAATCCACCTTCCCCGGCTTTAAGGGAGGCGCACACCCCGACAAATCCGCCACCAGCACCTTTCCCGCCCCGGAAATCCGCAAAGGCCAGGAAAAAAGGTTGCGGTATCCCGAATCCGTCAGGCACATTCCCCCCACAACCCGGGGCAGCAGCACCCCCCTGTGGGACATTGCCGCCCGCAAAGCCTCGTTTAAATCAAAGGAATTTACCACAGCAAAAGCCCCCGACATAGCCGGTATATCCCTCGAAAAGGCAACGGGGCACCCGGTAATCAGGTCAATGGCAGCAATGGACACAGGCTTTTTAAAATCCCCCGGGGAAGAAATCTCGAGCCTTGTCAGTACTCTCCTTATCCTTTTTTCCATAAAATCCCGCCTAAAGACCCTGTCCCTGCCCCCCATCCTGTAAAGCTTATACCTCAAAGCCCCCGCTCCCTGCCTGTCCAGCACCCTCCGGGCAGCCTCGAAGGCCTCCTTTCCCGTCACCCCGCAGGCATACAGCACCGCCGGCAGAGCGGCAGACCCGGTAGCGGAAAGCAAATCTATGTCAACCGACATTTCGCCAAGGGCGCAAAGCACCCCCGCCGCGGCGGCTCCCTTTATCCCATCGCCCGAAAGGGCAAGACCAATCTTCATTTTATGTACCTCCGCTCTTTTTCCTTTTTGGTATATTATACGAAAAGGCCGCCCCTGTGTGTTAAAAAGTAACCCGCCTTAAACCACTCTCGTACCCCGGTATTCGTACATTTTCCTTGACATATTAAAGAAATTGACATATCCTAAACATAATGGCATAAATCCTAATTATTTTATTTTTTTGGATTTGGAGGGTACATAAATGAGCGAACTATTACACAACAACGAGGAATTGACCCCGGACAATGAACTTACCCGACAGGACGAAATGACTCCAAAGGAAGAAATGCCAACACAAACCCAAAACGCTGAAGTCACCGAATCCGAAGCTGCCGAAACACCACCCGCCCGCCAAGAAGACACGCCCGCCCCCGCCCAGGATGACACCACTCCCGCCGAGGAATCGGCCCCAATTCAAGAAGCATCCGCCCCGGCGCAGGAATATGCCGCCCCCATCGAGGAGCAGGCAGAACCCCAACCCCGGGCAAAAGGCAAAAAGCCCCTCAAAGTATTACTGGCTGCGGTCTTGTCAATAGTATTGTTCCTTGCCATAACCACGGGCACCGCTTACGCCCTTTTCCCGGAACAAGTCCGCCGCATGGTAATGGGCGATGAAAAATATTTTGTTTACCTTGAAAGCAAAAGCCTTACAAAAGGCAGCGACGGTTTAGTTGAACTGTTTTCCCTCCTTACAAACAACCAAATAGCCGAGAAAACAACCCAAAGCTTAAAGTTCACCCCCTTTATCGATGCCGCAGCTCTGGGAATCCCCGGCTCGGAATACATGGTGAGCAAAATAAACAAATGCCATTTCGATATCGACACCATTATCAATGAGGACGGCAGCTCCGCCAACATCGTCACCCTTTTTTACGACAACAACTCGGTAGTCACCGCCGAATTGTATAATAAAGACGGCAAAAATTTCGCCAAAATTCCCGGCCTGTCCGACAAATATCTGGTTTTCCCCCTTGAAATCAGCCCCGATGTCGCCACTAATCCCACAAAAATAAGGGAGATTTCCTCGCTAAACCCCAACGAACTGCTCGCCATTGAATTTGACGAAGCAAAGCTAAAGAAATCGGCAAAGGAACTGGTCGACATCTTTGTAAACAACCTCAAAGGCGTTGAAACTTCAACGGAAACTCTGGTCAAAGCAGGCATTACAAAGAAACTCAATGTCATGACAGTGGAACTCGATGGCGAAGAATTTGCAATCCTTTATAAGGAACTGGTCAAGCAAGCGAAAAAGGACAACTACATCAAGGAAATTGTGGCAAAAAACGCCGAAAACCTTTTCGGCATGGAACTCAAAGCCGAGGAAATCGATACATTCTTTGATTCTGTAATAAACATGATAGACACGGACATCCAGAACGGCCAATTCGACAATCTTATGTTCAAATACCAGTGCTTCACCGACGGCAAGGACAACATTGCCGGCAAAAGGCTGACACTCAAAGACGGCACCGAAGAAATCATTGTTGAATACTTTGATTTTGCCGACAAATCCGACAAAGCATTAGTCTTCAGCATCGTCACCGCCACCAACAATGAAGTCAGGGCAGGCAGCGACTTCACCATAGAAATAAAATACACTGAAACTTCCGGCAAATACACAGGCACCGCCAAAATCATGTCAGGATACCTGCCTATAATTAATGCAAGATTCTCCGACATAGAAATTGCCGGCAAGGACTTTTCGGGCACAGTCGAGATTGAAATGTTTAAGCTGATGGGCAACCCCTATATATTAAAATTCGAAGCCGCAAAGGATTCATTGGAAATCAGTTTTATGGGCAATGTTAAAATCCTCTCCATCACCGCAGCCCTGCAGCAAAAAGAGCTGGGCAACATTGAAATTCCGGAGCTCACCGCCGACAATTTCGAAAACATTGCAAGCAATGAAGAATTTGAGGCCTGGCTGGATACCGTCGACCTTGAAGGCTTTGCCACCGAGGCTTTGCGGAAGTTCGACCTGTCAGACACGGAAATCAAGTTAATCCTCGCCTCCATCTTTTCAGGCCTCAACAACGAATTTGATCCCGGCGACTATAATCTTGATGAATACGATGACTTTGACTTTGACTTCGATGATTTCGACTTTGAAGACATAGAATTATAATAATCCCACTACAAAAAGCAAAAGGCGCGCGAATTAGCGCGCCTTTTCAGTATATTGCAAAGCCCCGCCCTCCCACTTCTCCCTTGCCAAACACGGCAAACTTGTGTATAATTCAATAGATAATAATAAGAAACGAGGTCAAGCCCATGAAGGCGGTTATAACTGTAATCGGCAAGGACATGGTGGGAATCCTCTCAAAGGTCACCACCCTGTGCGCCGAAAACAACATCAACATAATCGAGGTCGCCCAATCCATCCTTCAGGAAATGTTCGCCATGATAATGATGGTAGACATCTCAGACTCCAAAATCCCCTTGGCGAATCTCTCTGATGAAATGAACAAATTAGGGGATTCTTTAGGCGTCAAAATCCATGTCATGCACGAAGACATCTTCAATTCCATGCACCGGGTATAACAATTCCCAAATCCCCGAAAAAACAACACCAACCTTTTGAAAGAAGTGGATTTGCCAATGATAAACACCGGCGACATACTCGAAACCATACGGATGATACAGGACGAAAACTTGGATGTGCGCACCATCACAATGGGCATATCCTTGCTCGACTGCATTCATCCCGATGTAGATACATGCTGCCGCAACATTTACGACAAGATAACAAAAAAGGCAAAGGACCTCGTCAAAACCGGCGACGACATCGAAAGGGAATACGGTATCCCCATCATTAATAAGCGCATATCCGTCACCCCTATCGCCATGATAGCCTCGGCGAGCCGCGGCAAAGACATATTGAAATTTGCCCTCACCCTTGAAAAGGCTGCGGAAGAAATAGGCGTCAACTTCATCGGCGGCTACTCCGCGCTAGTCCACAAGGGCTTCAGCGGTGCCGACAAAGCCCTCATCGACAGCATACCCGAGGCCTTGTCCCAAACCGAGCGGGTATGCTCCTCCGTCAATGTGGGCACCACAAAGACGGGCATCAACATGGACGCCGTAGCCATGATGGGCCGCGTCATAAAGAAAAGCGCGGAACTGACATCCCATCAAAACTGCATCGGCCCGGCAAAACTCGTGGTATTCTGCAACGCCCCGGAAGACAACCCCTTCATGGCAGGCGCCTTCCACGGAGCAGGTGAAGCCGACTGCGTCATAAATGTTGGCGTTTCGGGCCCCGGCGTTGTCCGCGCGGCCGTATCCAAAGCCAATAACTGCGACATATCGGAAATCGCCGACATAATAAAAAAGACAGCCTTCAAGGTCACCCGCATGGGCCAGCTTGTAGCCTATGAGGCATCCCGCCGCCTCGGCGTCCCCTTTGGCATAGTGGATTTATCCCTTGCACCCACTCCCGCCATCGGCGACTCCGTTGCCCACATCCTTGAAGAAATCGGCCTTGAAATGTGCGGCGCCCACGGCACCACGGCAGCTTTGGCCCTCCTCAACGACGCCGTAAAGAAGGGCGGCGTCATGGCCTCCTCCCAAGTAGGTGGCCTCTCCGGTGCCTTCATCCCGGTCAGCGAAGACTCGGGCATGGTTCAGGCCGCCCGTGTCGGCGCCCTTTCCATCGAGAAGCTGGAAGCCATGACGGCAGTCTGTTCGGTAGGCCTTGACATGATAATCATCCCCGGCGACACCCCGGATGAGATAATTTCCGCCATAATCGCCGACGAGGCCGCCATCGGCATGGTAAACGGTAAGACCACGGCGGTTCGCCTTATCCCCGCCATCGGCAAAAAGGCGGGGGATGAGCTGTCCTTCGGCGGCCTTTTGGGCTCCGGCCCCGTCATGGAAGTCAACCGTTTCTCCCCGTCAAAATTCATAAACCGCGGCGGCAGGATTCCCGCCCCATTGCAAAGCCTGAAAAATTAAATTCCGCATTTTAACAGGAATTTAGATTGAAAAATTAAAAATAATAATAAAAAAGCCCTGACGCAAAAAAATTACAGGCATAAAAACGCATCAATGGGCGCATAATAAATCATGCAAAGCTATTTGCATGATTTTTCTTTATCTTAAAGCAAATATTGAATAAACTTTTACAATCGCGGCACAATAACGGTGTCAAAACAAAAAAGGAGATGAAAACAATGCTTGATAGGTTATCACTAATATTAGTTATAATCGGTGCACTCAACTGGGGAAGTATTGGAATATTCCAGTATGATATAGTTGCAGCACTGTTTGGCGGTCAAAGCTCGGCGGTAAGCAGGGTAATCTATACATTGGTTGCCATCGCGGGCGTTTGGTGCATTTCTCTCCTGTTCCGCGACAGAAATGTAATCGAATCCGACAGGCACCAGTAATCAAGCAGCAAAAAGCGGCCCGGTTTTCCGGGCCGCTTAAATTTTCTGCCTTTAGTTAAAATTTTTCACAATTTCTACGGTCTCTCTCGCAATGACAAGCTCCTCGTTGGTGGGTATAACAAAGACCTTCACCTTGGAATCGGGAGCGGAAATCTCCCCTTGAACGCCGAACAAAGTCCTGTTGTTGGCCTCGTCGTCAATCTTTACCCCAAGGAACCCGAGGGAATCGCACACAGCCTTCCTCAAAGGCTCGGAGTTCTCCCCAATGCCGCCCGCAAAGGCAATAGCGTCCACACCGTTCATAACAGCGGCATAAGAGCCGACATATTTGATAACCTGATAATTTTGAATCTTAAGGGCAAGGGCAGCTCTCTCATGCCCGTTTTTCTCCGCCTCTCTCAAATCCCTGTCGTCGCTGGAAACCCCCGACAGCCCGAGTTTACCCGACTTTTTATTCAAAAGCTGGCACACCTCAATGGGAGTCATATTTTCCTTCTCGCACAGGAAGCTTACAACCGTCGGGTCAATGGAACCCGAACGGGTGCCCATGATAATCCCCTCAAGGGGCGTCAGGCCCATGCTGGTATCCACCGATTTTCCGTTTTTCACGGCGGTAATGGAGGACCCGTTGCCGCAATGCACGGTAATTATTTTCAATTCCTTAATATCCCTTCCCATCAGTTCAGCGCACTTTTCGCTGACATACTTGTGGGAGGTGCCGTGGAACCCGTATCTCCTCAAACCATACTTCTCATAGTACTCATAAGGAATGGGGTACATATAAGCCTCGGGAGGCATCGTGGAGTGAAACTCGGTATCAAAAACAACGACCTGCGGGACTTCATTGCCCAAAACATCCCTGCAGGATCGTATCCCCATGATATTCGCGGGGTTATGGAGGGGAGCCAACACACACAGCTCCTCCAATTTCTCAAGCAGCTCATCGGTAATCAACATTGATTTGGTGTATTTATCCCCACCGTGCAACATCCTGTGGCCAACGGCGGCAATTTCTCCAAGATCCTTGACAACGGGGTTTTCCCCGGAAGAAAGCACCTTCTGCACCTGCTTGAAGGCCTCCACATGGGTGGGCATGTCCACCTCAAAAGAAATGCTGTTTCCGTCGGGAGTTTTATGTGTAAGCTTGCCTCGGCCTCCTATCCTCTCGCAAATGCCTTTGGCAAGCATTTTCTCATCAGACATGTCAAAGAGCTGGTACTTCAGCGATGAGCTCCCCGCGTTAATCACCAGTATTTTCATCAAAATCCTCCTAAAAATCTTGAAATTGTATTGTAATACCTTTCTCTTGCCATTATAATATGATACAACAAAATCCGTTTAAATTCAAGCATTTTTGCAGCCTGCCCCCAAAAAGGAGGAAGCTAAATGAAGACCGCGGGAATAGTCGCAGAATACAACCCCTTCCACAACGGTCACGCCCACCATATAGAGGAAACAAGGCAGCTTGGCGCCACCCATATAGTAGTGGTGATGGGCGGGCATTTCATGCAGCGGGGCGAGCCTGCCATCGCCACAAAATGGAGCCGGGCAAACGCCGCCCTGTCCTGCGGGGCCGACCTAGTGGTACAGCTTCCCCTCCCTTGGGCCATGGGTACCGCCGAAACCTTCGCCGCCGGCGCCGTCAATATTCTTTCCGCCCTCGGCGCCGTTGATACCTTGAGTTTCGGCAGCGAGTCAGGCGATATCTCCCTTCTTAAATCAGCCGCCAAAGCCGTCCTGTCCCCCGAAATAAAAGAGCCCCTCAAATCCCACCTTCAAAAGGGCATTGCATTCCCCCTTGCCCGCCAAAAGGCGGTATCCGACATTTTCGGCAAGGAAGCGGCAAGCGTCCTGTCGACGCCCAATAACATCTTGGCGGTGGAATACTTAAAAGCGATAATTAGCCAAAACTCGACTTTAGAACCCGTCACAATCTCCCGCAAAGGAGCAGGCTACCACTCCCTGACGGCGGTGGAGGGCATCCCCTCCGCCACCATGCTGCGCCGGGTCATAAAGGCAAAACGGGGCCGCCTCTCTCCTTACATGCCCCGCCCCGCTTTTGAAATCTTAAAAGAGGAGATAAAAGAAAAAAGGGCCCCCGCCCTTCTTGAAAAAATCGAGCCGGCAATCCTCTCCCACCTTCGCCGCCTTGATATCGAGGATTTGGCAACCCTACCCGACATCAGCGAAGGGTTAGAGCACCGCCTCTATTCCGCCATCCGCTCTACCTCCACCTTAAAGGAGATCTACGACGCCGTCAAGACAAAGCGCTACGCCCATTCAAGGATACGCCGCCTTGTCATGTCAGCATACCTCGGCATTAGAAAAGAAGACTTATCAGGACCCCCGCCCTATATATGGGTAATCGGCATGAACCAACGGGGTCGCGAAATCCTCAAAAAAGCAAAGGAGACCGCCACACTGCCCATAGTGTCCTCGGCGTCACAGATAGCAGAGCTCGATAACAGAGCAAAGCGGATTTTCGCCCTTGAATGCAGGGCCACCGACCTTTTCGCCCTATCGACGCCAAAACCCCTGCCCTGCGGCCTTGAAATGACGACCCCCATAATAAAGCTATAATTTATATTGACATTTTCATTAAGTTGACAAATAAATCTCTCAAATTCAACACAGCCACAAAGACAACATACAAAACGATAATGGCAACCACCAAAAATAAAACCACATTCAGAAACCTCTTCGCCCAAGCAGGTAAAAACAGCTTTTTCGCGGTTTTAATAGTTTCCCCATACTCCTCCTCGGAAAACTCCCAATCCTTATCCTCCTCCTCGGAATAGCCCGACAGGTCAGTCAAGGGAGTATGTTCTCCCTCCTCATTCAAAGCCCCGATGCCGATCAGCACATCCCTTGCCCTGTCAAAAAATTCTTCCGGCACATACATATCCACCCCATAATCTTTAAGGCTGGCCTGCGCCGTGGAGCCGAAGCCGAAAATCCCCGCCTCCTTGTACTTGAAAAAGACGGGTATCCCCTCATCCTTCAAAGCCGCCTCAATCCTGCCGGCCTCAAAGTTGTTGGCTGCCTTGACAAGCAGCTTCCCCGGCTCTATGCCGGGATTTTTTTTGCCCTTTTCCTCCATAAAAATCCCCTCTCAAAAAATTTTTACAGCGCCACTTCCCTGTCAAGGTGGAAAGAATAAATAATCTTCTCCCTGACGGGCAGCCCAAAACACCTTTCCATGGCAAAGGCGTACAAGTCAAGCTGTTTTCCATACCTTTCCACAAGGACAGACTCCCTTTCCACCCAATCGGTCTTATAGTCCACAATGACAAGCCCGCCATCCTCTCTAAAGACGCAGTCCACCACTCCCTGCAGCACCACATTGTCCTCCCCCGCCCCGTCTTCCAGCATGGAAGCGGGCACAAAGACATTAAACCGCTTTTCACGGTAGTACTCCTGCGCCGACATAATGCGCTCAAAGAGCCTGCTTTCAAAAAACCTCTCCACTTTCTTCAGGTTCACGGCCTCCCCTTCGGCCTGGGTCAAAAATCCCCTGGCCACCAGCCTGCCAAGCTCCTGCTCAAGGCTTTCCGTCCCCCCGAAATCCACAAACTGCATGAATTTGTGCAAGGCGGTACCCCGTTCAGCCCCGGTGAGAGCCCCTTCCTCCATAAAGGAAGGCCTTTTTTTTGCAAAAAACTCAAAATTCAGCTCTTTTCCCGACAGCTGGGAAGCCGAAACCTTCGCCGGTACCGAAAGGGCCCCTTTGTGGGGATACACAAACTCAAGCCGCGCCCTCAACTCCTCCATCAGCCCCTCATCGGGCGATACTGCAGGGCCCGACTCCATTACAGCCTCGCCTCCCTGCAATTCCGTGGCGTTTACAATGTTTATCTCCCACCTGTCCTCACAGGGTATCACAACATCCTCGCCCACCCCGGCAATGCCCCGCAGTTCCCCGCCGTCGGGATGCCGCAGGGCCGCCATAATCAGCCACTCATAGTACCCTTTGGCCCTTCTCACGGCATAGGGCGAAAGCTTATTCCCCCCTTGCAGCTTATTGGCCAGCCTTTTCACAGCCTTTTCAAGGTCAGACAAGGTAGCCGCCACTATGAGCTTTTCCTTTGCCCTTGTCATGGCAACATACAAAACCCGCATCTCTTCCGAAATATTCGCCCGCTCAATCTCAAGGGCAAGGGCCTCCCGGGGCAAAGTTGAGTACCTCGCGTCGGTTTTGGGGTCATACCTCATCATGCCTATCCCCATTTCAGGGTGCAGCAGCACAGGAGAACGCAAATCCACCATATTGAACTGGCGCCCGCACCCCGCAAGTATACAGACGGGGAACTCCTTACCCTTTGAGTTGTGCACACTCATAACCCGCACCACATCGGCGTGCTGGGAATGGACTTCCGCGGCCTGAAGGTCACCCTTTTGCCTCTTTAGCCTGTCAATAAACCTCAAAAAGCCGGAAAGTCCGCCCTTCCCCGTCCTTTCAAACCTCATGGCGTAGTCTTCCAACAGCCGCAAATTGGCAATCCTCTGTTCCCCAAAAGGCATACCCTGCACCACGGAATAATACCCCGTCTCATCACACACCCGCCGTATCAGGGCATCGCAGGGCATAGTCCCGGCCAGTGCCCGAAACCTTTCAATATCCTTTAAAAACTGGGCGCATTTATCCATCCCTTGCCCGGCGCAAAAGGCCACCGCCCGATACAGCATCTCCCCTTCGTTAGAAAGCCTTATTTCAGCCAACTCATCGGGTGTAAATCCGAAAAGAGGCGACATCATTACGGCAAGCAAAGGCACATCCTGCAGGGGGTTGTCTATCACCTCAAGAAGGGACAGCATAGTTGACACTTCCGCCGCCCCGAAAAAGCTGCCTGCCCCTTGAGCCACGGATGGGATGCCCATGCGGGCCATAGCCTTAACATAGGCCTCGCTGTAAAGGTTAAAAGAGCGCAGCAGCACCACAAAATCGCTGTATTTAGCGGGCCGCCTCTCCCCGTTTTCGCTAATCTCAAACCCGCTGTCCATCATCTCCCTGATAATCGCGGCAACCCTGTTTGCTTCAATATCCTCTTTATCCTCCAAAAGCTCCTGTTCCCTTGTATCCTTAAGGTCTATCAGCTCAAACCGCATACAGGGGGAATCATCCTCGGAAAAGGGAGCGGCAAAGGCCATTTCTTCTTCCTCGTTATAGTCAATCTCACCCATTTCCTTTGACATAATATACCTCATGACAAAGTTAACAGCCGAGAGCACACCCTTCCTGCTGCGGAAATTTGCCCCCAAAGTCAGCCTGCAGGGGTAATTGTCGCCGCGGAAATTCTCATACCTGTCCCGCCTTTCAATGAAAATCTCGGGCATAGCAAGTCTGAAGCGGTAAATGCTCTGCTTTGCATCTCCCACCATAAACAGGTTTTCCTCATTTTGCGACACCGCCCAAAAGATTGTATCCTGGGCCTCATTGGTATCCTGATACTCGTCCACCAAAACCTCTTTATATCCCTTTCCGATCTCAAGGGCGTAAT
>JAKOXU010000097.1 GCA_029780875.1 Bacillota bacterium
ATTTTCTCGTTGTCCTGCTCCATCCTGCCCACAGACTCCTCAAGGGCCGCCGCCAAGCCCACAATCCCCGCCACATTTTCGGTGCCGGCGCGCCTGCCCCTTTCCTGCCCGCCGCCGGTAATAAAGCTGGGGAGCCTGAATGTCTTTCTGCAGTACAGAACGCCCACGCCTTTTGGCCCGTGGAACTTATGGGCGGAAAGGGAAAGCAAATCCACATTGTCGGTTTCCACATTGACGGGAATATGCCCCACAGCCTGCACTGCATCGGTATGGAAAGGCACCTTCCTTTCCCTGCAAATCCTGCCCAATTCGGAAATGGGCTGGACAGTCCCTATCTCATTGTTGGCGTACATAATGGTGACAAGGGCAGTGTCCTCCCTAATGGCTTTTTCCAGCGCCTTGGGCGACACCAAACCCTTCTCGTCCACTTCAAGGTAGGTGACCTCAAACCCCGCCTTTTCCAAATCCTCAAGGGTATGGAGCACGGCGTGATGCTCAAAATTAGAGCTAATAATATGTTTCTTGCCCTTTTTGGCCCCCGCCGCCGCCAAAGAGCGTATGGCCCAGTTGTCGGACTCCGACCCGCCGGAAGTAAAGTATATTTCCTTCGGCTCGGCGCCCAAAATTTCGGCCACCTTTTCCCGGGCATCCTCCAAAGCCTTTCGGGCCGTTTGCCCTAAAGAATAGAGGCTGGACGGGTTGCCGTAATGCTCGGTCAGATACGGCATCATAGCCTCCAGCGCTGCCGGAGAGAGCTTTGTGGTAGCCGCATTGTCCATATATACAACATTTTTCATATATCAAACACTTACCTTTCAAAGGGTATAAGCTAAACTATACTAATTTTGTATAGTAATTATATTACTTTTTTCAATCTTTGGCAAGCAAATTTACTTATTTTCCTTGTAAAAGTTGGCCTTTTCCACCGCAAGCCTATCTGCCCGCTCATTATCCTCGTGCCCGGCATGGCCTTTTACCCACACAAACTCCACCTCATGCCCCTCGAGGAGCGAAAGTAGTCGCTCCCACAAATCGGCGTTGAGGGCTGGCTGTTTGTCGGCCTTTTTCCAACCCTTGTCCCGCCAGCCGACAGCCCATCCCTTTTCAACGGCGTCCACAACATATTTGGAGTCGCAATATACCTTGACTTTACACCGCTCCTTCAAGGCTTCAAGGGCCTTTATAACGGCGGTGAGCTCCATGCGGTTATTGGTAGTCTCCCTCTCCCCGCCGGAGAGAACCTTTTCATGGGGGCCATACTTTAAAATCGCGGCCCATCCCCCGGGGCCGGGGTTGCCGAGGCAGGCGCCGTCGGTAAAAACTACAACCTCTTTCAGGGAAGGGGTCATCTTCAACTTCCTTTTATGTTTATTAGTATTACATTATTTTATCACTCATATAATTAATTAACAAGTATTTTGCAAAAAATCAGTTCACACAAAAGTATTACAAAAAGGAGCCGAAAAAGTGCGGGAACACGCCCCTTTAGCCCTTGCCATGTCCTTCTTTGCGGGCATGTCCACATTTTTAGGCAGCCTCCCCGTACTCCTCTGCAAAAAGGCAAGCCAAAACTTCCTCTCCTTTTCCATAGGCTTTTCGGCGGGGATAATGTCTATGCTGTCGGCTGCCGACCTTTTCCCGGAATCGGTCCGCCTTTGTGTCACTTACATAGGTAAAACCAAAGGCGCCGCCCTTTCAATCCTTTTTTTATTTTCCGGCGTTTTCGCCTTTTCCCTGATGGAAAAGTACATACCGAACCCCGACGACCTTTTCAAAAAGGAAAAATCCCTGTGGCGGGCAGGTATACTTTCAGCCATAGGCATCATGCTCCACAACTTCCCGGAAGGCATGGCCACCTTTATTGCAGGCACCGGCGATTTAGGCCGTGGCCTCTCCCTTGCGATAGCCATAGCCCTCCACAACATACCGGAAGGCATAACGGTCTCCGTCCCCATCTATTATAGCACCGGCTCCCGCCTAAAAGCCGCCGCCTTTGCCGCCCTGACGGGCCTGTCGGAGCCTTTGGGCGCCGCCCTTACCTTTCTCTTGCTGTCCCCGTACCTTTCCCTTCCCATGCTTGGCTTTGCCTTTGCCTTCGCCGCGGGCATGATGCTGTGCATCTGCTTTTTCGAGCTTATTCCCGCCGCCTCTCGGTACGGCAAAACTACACATGTGCTTTCCGGCGCCCTTTTCGGTTTAATTGTAATGTCTATTATAATGAAGCTCCTCTAAATTCCCCCCAAACAAAAAACAGCCGGCTTTTCGCCGGCTGTTTTCATTATTTCCTGCTCTCCTCAATTATCTCTTTATACTTCCAGTAGCTGTCCTTCGGGATCCTTTCAAGGGTATCAAAGTCCACATACACAAGCCCAAACCTCCTCGAGTACCCAAAGGCCCACTCAAAGTTGTCAAGGAGCGACCAGGCGAAATACCCCTTAACATTGAGCCCTTTTTCAACCATGCGGCTGACCACCTCAAGGTGCCGCACCAAGTAGTCGACCCGCTTTTCGTCGTGGATTTTGCCGTCGGGGGTTACGGTATCCTCCCACGCCGACCCGTTTTCGGTAATGTAAATGGGCAAATCGGTATAATCTTTGCGGATCCTTTCAATCAAATCCATGAACTCCTCGGGGGAAACATCCCAACCCATGGCGGTTTTGGGATAATCGCTCCTTGCAGATTTGAAGAGCAGCTCATTGTCCGGCGTATACTCCACTAAATGCCTGCTGTAAAAGTTTATACCCAAAAAGTCTATGGGCTCGCCGATAATGTCAAGGTCCCCCTCTTTAATGTAGGTCAAATCCCTTCCCGCCCCGGCATAAAGGTTCAGAACATCGGCGGGATAGCTCCTCTTAAACAAGGGATCCAAAAACATCCTGTTTGTATACCCGTCGTAGTTATTAAGGGCCAGCCTGTTTAAGAAGGTGTCCTCGCTGATATACCCGGGCTGCACATTAAGGGCAATCCCGATGGGCGCCAAAAGCCCCATTCTGCGGTAAGCCCTCACAGCCTCCCCGTGGGACAGCATGATATGGTGAATCACCTTCGTCGCCCTTGCCAAATCCCGCACCCCGGGAGCGTGCTCGCCGGTATAGTAACTCAAATAGGCGGCGCAGTAAGGCTCATTGTGGGTAATCCAGAAATCCACATACTCGCCCAATTCCTCAAAGCACTTTTTGGCGTATTCCACGAAGTAGTTTACGCACTCGCGGCTCTCCCAGCCCCCCTTTTCAAGTACCCACACCGGCATATCCCAGTGGTAAAGGGTGGCGGCAGCCTTAATACCCTTGCTTTTGAGCTCTTTGAGCATCCTTTTGTAAAAATCCATGCCCTTTTCGTTATACTGCCCTTCGGCGGAGAAAATCCGGGGCCAGGCGATGGAAAAGCGGTATACCTGCACCCCGAGCTGGCGCATCAGCTCAATATCTTCCCCATACCTGTGGTAATGGTCGCAGGCCACATCCCCGTTATGCTCCATATAGACCTTGCCGGGCTGCCGGCAAAAGCCATCCCAGATGCTCTCGCACCTGCCGTCTTCCTTTGCCGCCCCCTCAATTTGGTAGGAAGAAGTCGCCACGCCGAACAAAAAATCCTTGTTAAACTTCACTTAAAACTACCCCCAAAGTTTTATTTTAACCGGACAATGGTAACGCCGGTTTCACCCTCTCCGTAAGTGCCGAGCCTGAAGGAATCGACAGCACGGTGCCTTTTCAGGTAGTTATGGACAGCCGCTCTTAACGCGCCGGTTCCTTTCCCGTGTATAATCCACACTTGCTCCATACTTGAAAGTATAGCCGAGTCTATAAAAAAGTCAAGATCTGCCAAAGCCTCATCCACGGTTTTTCCCCTAATGTCAATTTCAGTCTTTGGCCGCCCGCCCTTATCGGCAAGGCTCTTTACCACGCCCCCTGATGAACCCTTTACCTTGACTTTTTCCTCCTCAATGAGCCTTAAATTCTCAACCGGCACCCGGGTTTTTATAATCCCCGCCTGCACCAGCACATTCCCCGACGAATCGGGCTCCTCAAGCACGGTCCCCTTCTTGCCGATATCGGCGATCAGCACGCTGTCCCCTTTTCTCAAGGGCCGGGGCAGCACATAATTTTCCTTATACTCCTCAAGGTCGGGCAGGGCATTATCCATTTCCCTTAACACCGCTTTTGTCAAAGCCTTGGCCCGGGTCAATCTCTCCCCGGCGCCGCCCTCCTCACGCTTTAGCCTCTCGAGCTCCTCAATCAGGGCATTTGCCTGCCTTTTCGCGGCATCCACAATCCGCTCGGCATCAAGACGCGCCCGCTCTATCAGCCGCTCCCTCTCCCGCTCTAACTCCGCCGCCCGCTTTCTGGCCTTTTCCTCGGCCTCCCGGGCCTGTAGCATTGAATCCTGCGCCTCGGCAAGGGAAGCCTCAAGGCTCTGGCGGGTACTCTCAAGCCTTGCCATCACCTGCTCAAACCGGGCCTGCTCGCTCGAGATAAACTCTTTTGCCCGCTCGATAATCTCCTCTTCGAGCCCCAGCCTCTTTGAAATGGCAAAGGCGTTGGACCGCCCCGCCGCCCCCAAAATCAGCCGGTAAGTGGGCTTTAAAGTCGCCACATCAAACTCGCAGGCGGCGTTTTCCACCCCCGGCGTCTGCAGGGCATACATCTTGAGCTCGGCATAATGGGTAGTGGCGGCGACTTTCACCCCCTTTTGCCGCAGTTTCTCCAATATAGCGGTAGCAAGGGCCGCCCCCTCCACAGGGTCAGTCCCCGCCCCCAGCTCATCCAACAGCACAAGGGTCCTCTCATCGGCCTTATTTATAATGTCGATTATATTCGTCATATGGGAAGAAAAGGTGGAAAGGGACTGCTCAATGCTCTGCTCATCCCCGATATCGGCAAGGACCCTGTCAAAAACGCTGACCTCGCTTCCCTCCTCGGCAGGGATCATAAGCCCGCACATGGCCATCAGCGTCAGCAGCCCCAAAGTTTTCAGGGCCACCGTCTTGCCGCCGGTATTTGGCCCCGTGATCACAAGGGTGTCAAACTCGGCACCAAGGCTGATATCGGCGGGCACCACCGTTTTAGGGTCAATGAGGGGATGCCGCGCCCTTTTCAGCACAATCCGCCCGCCATCGCTAACTTTCGGGCACACCGCCTGCATCTTAAAGGCAAGGGAGGCTTTGGCGAAAATAAGATCAAGCCTTACCGCCGCCTCAAAGCTATCGATTATGTTGTCGGCAAACTCTCCGGCGGCGGCCGACAGCTCTGCCAGTATCCTCTCTATCTCATCCCTTTCCTTTGCCGCAAGGAGCCGCAGTTCATTGTTTGCCTTTACCGAACTTGCCGGCTCGATAAATACCGTCGCCCCGCTGGAAGAAGTATCGTGTATCAGCCCATCCACCTCATTTTTAAACTCGGCCTTTACCGGCACCACAAACCGCCCCGACCGGATAGTCACAATGGGCTCCTGCAGGAATTTTTGAAAGTAAGAGGAATGAATCAGCTTATTTAGCTGCTCCCTAATCCCCGACGACACCTGCCTCATTTTCCTGCGTATATCATTCAAAGCGGGGGAAGCGCTATCGGCGATTTCCTCTTCCGAAAGGATAGCCCCGAAAATCTTGTTTTCAAGGTATTTATTGGGCGACAAAGCATTAAAATACCCGTCAAGGCAGCTTTTAACCCCCTCGCACCGCTCCCTCCACTGCACGATGGCGTCAATCGCCTTCAAAACCTGCCCTATGCTCAAAAGCTCCCGGGCAGACAGCACCCCGCCCGCCTTGGCCCGCAAAAGGGAATTTGCCACATTGACAAGCCCCCCGAAAGGCGGCGCCCCAAACCGGGCTATGAGGACATGGGCGTCGGAAGTCTGGGCCAGCCTTACCTTTACCTCCTCAACCGAAGAAGAGGGGGCCAAATCCTCGGCAAGCCTTCCGCTGTCCTCGCAGGAAGCCTCATTGGCCAGCATCTTTAAAATTTTATCAAGCTCCAAAGCCTTAATATGCCTATCCATAATACAATCCCTTTATTATTTTTTCAAAGCCCCGCCCGCCGCACAGCCCACAAAGGGCAGCCCCGGGCACCTTTTTTCACATTTCTCCCGCAATCCCCTTATAAAACTCCAGGGTCGCCGGCTTTTTATCCAAACTGCAAAGCAAAAACCTTTCCGCCGCCTCCCCAAAGGCTTTTAGCCCCGCCTCGTTTAAGGCAAAGGAAAAAAGCCTGTCGGCCTTTGAGTAAATGCTGTGCCTCATAGCGGTCATAGGCCCCCGCCCCAAAGCAACGGCACCGCCCATTCCGGAAGCAAAGCATTCGGGGCAATAAATCTTGCCCTTTTCCGGCAAAAAATACATCACATCGGCCTCATATACCTTACACCCGTCACAGCACACAAGGTCGGGCATATACCCGGCAAGGCTCAAAATCCTCATCTCAAAAACCGCCTTGACAAGGGCCCCGGGCCTGCTGCCTTTAGTCAGGATGTGCAAAGAATTTAATATAAGACGCAAAAAATCCTCTGCCTGCTCCTCCTGGGGCGCAAGCAGCATCTCAAGCTCACAAAAATACTGTGCAAGGGAGAGCTTCTCAAGGTCTCCCCTCAAATCAAAAAATACCTCTATCAGTTCGGCCTGGTCTATTATGTACGCGTCCCGGGAGCGGTAAATGCCAAATTCCGAAAAGGCAAGCAGCTGCGTGGCCGCCGCGTTTTTGTTGTTGAGTTTCCTCGCCCTGTTGGCAAAAGCGCGGATAATCCCCCTGTCATGAGTGAGCACCGTCACTATCCTGTCGCTTTCCCCCGTATGCTGCTCCCGGATAACCAAACCCCGCGTTTTGAAATTCATTTATAACAGCTCCCGAAAGGTTTACTCCCTGGATGGAATCTTTAAGCTGGGCGTATATAAGGTAATCCCTCACATTGCCGGTCTTTTCAAATCTCCTCCAAGCATCCTCGATAGTCATAAGCTCACCCCTTCGCCAATATTTTTCGCACGACAAAGAGGTTTATTCCGTCCCAACCCCGCCATATATTACCTGCCCCGCAGGCCGCAAAAGAGCGCCATTTCAAGACCTTTCCAATTACTGGTCAAACCCGAAGCTGCGGAATAAATTCTCCCGGTTCCTCCAGTCCTCCTTTACCTTGACCCAGCACTGAAGGTTTACCTTTATCCCGAAAAAGCTTTCCATATCAACCCTGGCGGCGGTAGCCATAGCCTTGAGCTTTGCCCCGCCCTTGCCGATAATAATACCCTTGTGGCTTGCCTTCTCGCAGTAAATTACCGCCTCAACATCCAAAATCTCGGCGTTTTCCCGCTCTCTCATGCTTTCAATCACCACAGCGGTACCGTGGGGCACCTCCTGCTCCAGCTGCAAAAGCAGCTTTTCCCGCAAAATCTCTGCGGCAATAACCTTTTCCGGCATATCGG
>JAKOXU010000103.1 GCA_029780875.1 Bacillota bacterium
CAGATTTACCTTGACGCTTTGAGGGAAGGGCTGATTGAGATATTTGTCGAGGCGGGGGCTGTTGTGTCCACTCCCACCTGCGGGCCTTGCCTTGGCGGGCACATGGGCATTTTGGCGAAGGGTGAGAGGGCTATCGCCACTACCAACCGCAACTTTGTGGGGCGTATGGGCCATGTGGAGTCCGAGGTTTACCTCTCTAACCCGGCGGTGGCCGCGGCAAGCGCTGTTGCCGGCAAAATCATCGACCCCGATAAGGTTTAACTTCTACGGAAAGGATGGAAACTATGAGAGTACAGGGTTTTGTGCATAAATACGGCGACAATGTGGATACCGATGTAATCATCCCCGCAAGGTATCTCAATACCTCTTCCCATGAGGAGCTGGCCGCCCACTGCATGGAGGATATCGATAAGGATTTTGTAAAGAGGGTCAAAAAGGGCGACATTATCGTTGCCAACAAAAACTTCGGGTGCGGCTCCTCCCGTGAGCATGCCCCCATCGCCATTAAGGCGTCGGGCATTTCCTGTGTCATTGCCGCCAGTTTCGCAAGGATTTTTTACCGCAACGCCATCAACATAGGGCTGCCCATTATGGAGTGCCCCGAGGCGGCGGAGGAAATTAAGGCGGGGGACGAAGTGGCCATTGACTTTGATACCGGCGTAATTGAAGATTTGACGACGGGCAAAAAATATAAGGCAGAGCCTTTCCCGCCCTTTATCCAAAAGATTATTAAGGCGGGCGGGCTGCTCAATTCCATTAACGACAGGGTGGAATAATGGCGTCTTTGAATATTGTTCTTGTTGAACCGCAGATTCCCCAGAACACCGGTAATGTGGCGCGGACTTGCGCCGCTACCGGTGCTTCTTTGCACCTTGTGGGGCCCATGGGGTTCAAAATAGACAACGCCAAATTAAAAAGGGCGGGGCTGGATTACTGGCACCTATTGGATATTACCTATTACGACAGCATAGAGGAGTTTTTTGAGAAAAACAGCGGGCCCTTTTTCCTCTTTTCCACAAAGGCGGAAAAGGTATATAGCGATGTTTCCTACCCCGACGGGTGCTACCTTGTCTTTGGGAAGGAGACGGCGGGGCTTTCAGAAGAGCTTTTGCTGCGCAACCGGGAATGGTGCGTCAGGCTCCCCATGATTGAGGGGGCGAGGAGCCTTAACCTTTCCAATACTGTGGCAATTGGGGTATATGAGGTGTTGAGGCAGTGGGGGTTTCCCGCTTTGAAAAGGCAGGGAAACCTGACCCGGTACCAGTGGGGGCAGAGCCTCGACTAACCCGGCCTTTTTAGGCGTAAAATAATGTCGTGGATCAGGTTTTTGACGAAGAATAAAAAAATGTTGCATTTTTCTTGTATTAATGGTATTATACTTTTTGCGCTAGCACAAAGGAGGTGTGATTGTGGCAAATATCAAGTCCGCGAAAAAGCGTATTAAAATCGCAGAAAGAAATGCCGCCCGGAACAAGGCTTATAAGTCCTCTATGAAGACTTTGATTAAGAAAGCCAATGTGGCTCTTGAGAGCGGAGCGGAAAACAGCCAAGAAGCGCTGAAGGCCGCTATCGCGAAGATTGACAGGGCTGTGGTAAAGGGCGTTCTGCATAAAAACAACGCCGCTCGCAAAAAGTCCTCCTTGGCAAAAAAGGCTACTTCCTTGCAGAAAAAGGAAGCGTAAATTAGGTTTTTTGTATTATCTCCCCCTGTAACTCCAGTTGGTTGGAATTATAGGGGGTATAAGTGTTTATGGAGAAATTTGACCCTTTATCATGAGGGATATTGCGGAAAAGGGCAAAAAGATGTATTATTGTCTTGAAAAATGCCGAGGGAGGAACAAAGATGATTAGAAGGGATAAGGAAAACTACTACCTTGACATCGCTGAGGCCGTTTCAAAGAGAGGTACATGCCTGCGGCGCAACTTTGGGGCAATTATCGTAAAGAATGACCAGATTATCTCCACAGGTTACAGCGGGGCTCCCAGGGGGAGGAAAAACTGCAGTGATCACGGCTCTTGTATCAGGGACGAGCTTAATATCCCAAGGGGTGAGCGTTATGAGCTGTGCCGGTCGGTGCACGCCGAGGCAAACGCCATTATCGCCGCGTCTCGAGAGGAAATGCTTGGCTCTACCCTGTACCTTGTGGGGATTGACGCCAAAACCGGTGAGCTTGTGAGCGATGCTGCCGCCTGCGCCATGTGCAAAAGGCTTATGATAAATGCTGGAATTACAAGGATGATTGTGCGCAATACTCCCTCCACCTTTACCGCCATATATGTGCAGGATTGGATTGACAACGACGAGTCCCTTTTGGGCGTAAAGGGATATTGATACATATTTAATTGAAAGGATAGTTTTATGAAGCTTGGCATTGTGGGACTCCCCAATGTGGGGAAGAGCACCCTTTTTAACGCCATCACAAGGGCGGGGGCGGCTGCCGCCAACTACCCTTTTTGCACCATTGAGCCAAATGTGGGGGTTGTGCCCGTGCCCGACAAAAGGATTGATGTGCTGACCGAGATTTTTATGCCCAAAAAGACTACCTATGCCACTGTTGAGTTTGTGGATATTGCGGGCCTTGTGCGGGGCGCCTCTAAAGGAGAGGGGCTGGGGAATAAGTTTCTCTCCCATATCCGGGGGGTGGACGCCGTTGTCCATGTGGTGCGGTGCTTTGGGAGCAGCGATATCGTCCATGTGGAGGGAAGTGTGAACCCTCAACGGGACATTGAGGTTATAAATATTGAGCTGGCCCTGGCCGACATGGAGATGGTGGACCGGCGGATTGACAAGACCAAAAAGATGCTAAAGGGCGACAAGGGATTTGCCTTTGAGCTTGAGGTGCTGGAGAAAATCCGGGGGGCCCTCGATGAGGGGAAGCCGGTGCGGGCACTGGACTTTACCGAAGAGGAGCAGGAAGTGGTAAAGGATATTGACCTTCTTTCGGCAAAGCCTGTGATTTATGTTGCCAATTTGAGCGAAGAGGATTTTGCCGCCGGGATTGAGAATAACCCCCACTATTTAAAGGTTAAGGAGATTGCAGCAAGGGAAGGGGCCGAAGTGCTCGGCATTTGTGCCGAGTTTGAGGCCCAGATCAGCGATATGGATCCCGAGGAAAAGAAGGGATTTCTTGCCGACTTGGGGCTCGAGGAAAGCGGCCTTGACAGGCTGATTAAGACTTGCTATCGGCTTTTGGGGCTTATCTCCTTTTTGACTTGCGGGCCCGATGAAGTCCGGGCTTGGACTATCACGGAAGGGACAAAGGCGCCTGCCGCTGCCGGTAAGATTCACTCCGACTTTGAGCGGGGGTTTATACGGGCGGAAGTTGTGGCCTTTGAGGATTTGGTTGCCTGCGGCTCCATGAGCGCCGCCCGGGAAAAGGGGCTTGTGCGCAGCGAGGGCAGGGACTATGTGATGAAAGACGGAGATGTGGTGCTCTTTAGGTTTAATGTTTGAATTTATATTTATATAACAAAAAAGGGCGCGGTGAGGAGCCCTTTTTGTTATTGGAAAATTAAAAGGGAAGGCGGGTGCCTTCCCTTTTATTTTACTCGAAGTATTCTTCTATTTTGTTGGGGTCCCGGAGGGCGGAGAGGACGATTACAGTGTCGCCGCCCTTTAGCACTGTGTCGCCGCGGGGGATTATGACCTTGTCCTTTCTGATTATTGCCGTGATGGAGCAGGTTTTGGGAAGGTCAATGGAGCTGATTTTGGCGTTGTGGCAGCCGGAGTTTTCCTTTAGTTGGATTTCGTATAGCTCGGCTTGGCCTTCGATTATGCTGGCGATGTATTTGATGCCGGAAACCGATATTTCGTGTTCTATGAGGTTTGTGATGATGCCTGTGCTGCTGATGGGTATGTCTATCCCCAGCTTTGCCATGATTTCAATGTTTTTGGGGTTGTTGGAGCGGGCGATAGTCTTTTTGACATTGAATTTTGCCTTGGCAAGCTGGCAGGCGATAAGGTTGTCTTCGTCGTTGCCCGAAACAGCTATAAAGCAATCGGCGTCGTGGGTGCCCGCTTGCTCAAGCATCTCAATGGAGGTGCCGTCACCGCAAATTACAATGATGTCAAGTTCGTTGGCGATGTGTTCGCACACTGCCCTTTCTTTTTCTATGAGCCTGACATCGTGGCCCCGTTCCACCATGGCTTTGGAAAGGTAGTAGCCGACCTTGCCGCCGCCTACAATTACAACTTTCATATTATTATTACCTGGCCTTTCAGCGCCTGAAAAATGGCGAAATCAGTCGATATGGCGGATGCAGATGTATTTGTCGCCTTCTTTTAGGTGGATTTTTTTGTCGTGGGTGGAGAGCACAAAGGATTGGTCGGCC
>JAKOXU010000112.1 GCA_029780875.1 Bacillota bacterium
GTAGTGTTAAACCTTATCTTTATTCGATTTCTGGCTCATGCAGGGTTAGCCCTTGCTACCAGCATAGCTACCACAATTACTGCCTTTTTTTTACTGTACCAGCTAAAAAAGAAGATTGGCAGATTGGGTACAATGGTGTTTCTTCGCTGTGGTTTAAAAGCCGGGCTTGCATCTGCTGTGATGGGTGTTGCAGTATACGCAACCTATAGTGTATTATACAGTCTATTAGGCGAATCAAAGATAAATAATATTGTTTCTTTTGTGACATCGAGTTCCTTGGCTGTGATTGTTTACATAGTACTGTGCTATTTACTTAAGGTAAATGAAATTCGAATGTTTGTAGACAAAATTATCATTAGAATAAAAAGGCTTATAAAGAAGAAGTAAGCAACCGACACATAGAGGATCGAGATTGAGTTGCACAAGCAGCAATGAGAGAGGAAATTATAATTTTAATTTGCTGTTTATTTGAATCTGTATAATGGCTTATAAGGGCTAAATGGCGATGTTGTATTAAGCTGAAGTAATGTATATCCTAATTGTGTTGTCATTGTAATATATGTCTGAGATCTATTGTAATCTCATTGGTTTTATAGCAAATGTTCAAGGTGCACCTTTATAGCGCGGTTGTTTAATACAATAATTTAAATTGATTGATAAAGTAATGCGATATAACGATATTTGGAATTTTTTTAGCAAACATTCGGGAATTGAATAATAACATTACTCCAAAGTTTTTCGGGGGAGTAATTATGTGTGTTACAATCGCAGCCGAGGCGGAAATTGCACAGGAGGCCGGAGCGGTCGCAGTTATGGCCTTGGAAAAGGCCCCTGCTGATGTAACGCTACAAATTCAATTGGGCAGCGACGGAATATTTGTAGGTTCGGGAATTATTAATCTTCTACCCCTAAAAAGGTGGCAAAGGATATTGTCAAAGCAACGTAAAATTTCGACAAGCCAGACATTTTGGCGGAGAGTTTGGAAGATTTTGGAGAATTAATGAAGGAAATCGGGATATCCCAAATTCCTGAAGAGAATCTTTTGTCAATGAGAGGTTGTTAGGGAATACTAAGTTTTTCAGATTGGATTAAGATAAATTAAACGAGGCATGAAAAATGCCTCGTTTTTGTTTATCAGTATTGATTTTCCGGACTCCAAATTCTAACAGAATTAAATTAATTAAAGCCTTGCATTTAGTTTTCTCAGTACAACGATTACCGATGCGGATACTGTTGTGCATACAATAGCTTCGGGGATGCCGTTGATGGCTCCGATGCTTAACCAGAAAAAGGTGAAGGATTTTTCGCTCAAAAGGCCAAGTTCGGCCATTTTAGGCGTCAACACCTTGTTTAGCAATAACATAATGCCGCCGATGAAAAGCACTGTGTTAGTGAGAGAACCAATCAAACTTGCCACTACATAAGAAGTTTTTGAGTGGCCGAATGCATTGTTAAATGCTTTCTCAGTATATGCTGAGGTTATCCCTATCAATATGCGGGGGATGATGCAGACTGCCGCGAGGGCAATGGGCTGCTCTGCTAGGGCAACTGAAAACAAAGGGTGGGATGGCGCTAACATAAAACTGAATATTCCGAATGCCAATCCCAAAAAGGCTCCTGCGGCGGGGCCTAATACAACCGCCCCAACTATTACGGGAATGGACATCAGGGTCATTTCCACAATCCCTATTCTGGGGAACCCAAGGGGAGTGAAATTCAGGACAATCAAAATAGATAAAAGTAAAGCCAGCTGTACTATATACAGTATGTTCCGGCGTGTGCTATTTTTTGTGTTCATCGTAATTCCTCCTTGCTGCTGCCCATTATTGGTGCAGCGCGTATTTTGAGTATTAGCAGTTTCGCTCGTAAATGATTTGCAGGCCTTGGAGTACCAATATGTCGTTTTGAATTATTTCCCTTTTGCAGTGTTTTGCGATTTCGTGCAGATAGCCTCCCGTTGCCACTACCGTTGCCTTTTCCCCTAACTGTTCTTCAATCCTTTTGCACAGGCCGTCAATCATGGCCGCAGTGCCGAAAACTGCGCCAGACTTCATGCAATCTATAGTGTTGGTGCCGATGACTTTTTGGGGAGCTTCAAGGTCCACTTGAGGTAGTTGCGCGGTCCTTGTTGCCAGGGCATCAAGGGAAATTCTGACGCCCGGAGCTATCACTCCGCCTATCATGGCGCCGTCGGAATCGATTACCGATGCCTTTGTAGCGGTACCCAAGTCGAAGACTATGCAGGGGAGCGGGTACATGGTTGCTGCGGCAACGGCGCCGGCTGCCAAATCGGCGCCAAGTTGTGCCGGATTGTCAATTCGGATGTTAAGGCCGGTTTTTATCCCGGGGCCGACAATCAGTGGTGTAATACCCATCAGCTTTTTGATCGCGTTTGTAATTGAAGGTGTGAGAGGCGGAACAACGGACCCGATAATCGCGCCGGTAAAATCGCTTTTTGAGACATGGTAAAGGGAAAATATGCTGTTTAGCTCCAATGCGTACTGGTCCTCCATGCGTCTAGGGTCGGTGGCAAGCCTTGAGACAAATATAATTTTATTGCCGTCAAAAGCGCCTACCGTTGTGTTGGTGTTTCCAATGTCAATTGTGAGTATCATGGTACTCCTCCTTAAAGATGGAATCCGGTGCCTTGAGTTTATCACTATTTTACGCTTTTATCAAGAGTTTTATAATGTAAATTACCCGGCTAAATCAGCCGGGTAATTCACCAATAAGGTTGTCACAAATATAATTAATTTGGTTTATGGGTTTTTGTAGAATTCTACATCGTCCACATTGATCCAGTTGCCGGGGTTGGCGTTGGAATAGAATCCGAAGGTGCACTGGCCGTTTGTGACATTGATGTTTGGAATTGTGATTTGCGTGAATTGGCCTGTGACCGGCAAGTTGACTCTCAATTCGGCTCCGCCGTAGTCCTTGGCGTTCATATAGCAGGCGTTTTGGCCGCCGCCGCTCTTGACCCATGCCTTCAAGGTGTAGGTGCCGTTTGGCAGATTGGTCTTGGTCTGGTAGGTGTAAACCTCATAGGCTGTGGATCTCCAGTGGGAAAGTTTGTAGTTGCCGGTACGAGCTGCATTGGCTTCGGTGCTGTCGGCAGCAGGAGTGGCACCTGAAGTGCTCCATCCAAAGGGCGACTGGACTACTGCACCGTCGTCTTCAAAGGAAGGATTGAGCACGAGATTTTCAAGGTAGAACTCTACATCGTCAACAGAGAACCAGTTTCCGCCATTGCCGTCGCTATAGAAGCCTATGGTACATTGCCCGTTTGTAACCCGGATGTTGGGTATTGAAATTTGGGTCCAAACACCCGTCACCGGTACATTAACCTTAAGCTCGGCTCCACCGTAGTCCTTGGCGTTCATGTAACATTGGTTATGGCCAGAACCCCTCTTGACCCATGCTTTTAAGGTATATATGCCATTGGGGATGTTGTTAATTGTCTGATAGGTATATACCTGGTAAGCATTTGAGTTCCAGTGGGACAAGATGAATGAGCCGGAATGAGCGTTGGAAACTGACTCGGCAAAGTCGGCGGAAGGAGTAGAACCGGAAGTGCTCCATCCTGTGGGATTAGCTGCCCATGATCCGTCTGCCTCAAAGCTGTGGTTAACGATTCTGTTGCCATATAGGTCTTGAGAAGGAGGCGGACCTTGAGCAGGGGAAATGCTGACTGTAGTTGTGGTAGTTGGCAGGATGTCCACCAGTACAACAACGGCGGTGCCGTTGCTGCCGTAGTCGTACTGGGCAAGGATGGTGCCGCCCGTCACGGTGTAGTTACCCCTTGCCATGAGGAAACGGACGCGGCCGTGATAGAATCTCTGGTTGATTTGGTTATTGATGGTACAGGTGTTTGTAGTGGCTGTTCCGTTGTTGGCGTTGGCAAAACTGGTTGTTACTTTAAGATTGGTGCCGTAGGCGCCGCTAAAAAGGGTGAAGTAGTCCACATTGTTCACGCGGCTGTTGATTTGAGGACAAGTCCAGGTGTTGCCGCTGCGGACAAAGTTATAGAATGCAGTGGTATTATACCCCTGCGCGGATTGTATGGTGAAGGCTTTGTAGGGGGAAGAGGAAATGGTGGATGTGGTGTGGTTATGTCCGGCGATAAGGAGATTTGCGGGCTTGTCGGATTTTGAGATCGTCGTCCAGCCACTTTCGCCATCATAATAGTGGGTTGCAATCAGGCGATAGGTGACGGTGGGGTCGTTCCAGTGCTGGTTCCAGTCAGACACAGACCAGTTGAAGTAATCGCGGGTGGTCCATTCGCTGACATTCACATAGAATTGACCCATGCGGAAGGAGAAAGCCCGCTGGCCCATGATTTTCTCATATTCTTGTTTCCAGTCTTCAATCTGGACATAGTCGCTCCAGCCTATTTCGTGGTTGCCTGCGGTGCAAACTGTAGCGACTTTGTAGTTGCTCATTGAATCAATGTATGCTTGCTGGTTGGCCTTGGCTTCAGTCATGCCGCGCCAACTGGAGCTGGAATAATACTGGTGGCAGTTATCGCCGGTATACATGACAAACCGCGGGTTTATGGTGTTGATAACCGGCTCGACCCATTGCTTCATTTGGGCACTTGAGGTCCCGCTGCTGTTCCTGCCGTCGGGATAGGTGGCTGGGCCGGGCGCCACATGCTCGTCGGAAATGTGAAGGATGTAAAAGCTTTCTTCAAAGCTGGTTTCAACCTTTACGCTTCTGGGAGAGCTGATAGAGCCGCCGTTTACCGTGTCGGTAAGAACCAGTTTGAAGAGTTCGGGCGGAATGTTTGAGGGTATCGTGATGGTGAAGATGTAGCCGCTTTCTGTTCCGTGATGAATCATTCCGGTTGCGACTGAGTTTACCGTTGCGTTCCATGAACGTAAATCGTTCTCAAGTTGTGCCGTCCATCCAGTAGTGGGGATTGAGACGCTGGATTTCACCTCTACAGTAATTTGCTGGCCCGGCAAGGCAAAGACTGGATTGGTGGGGCGGGGGGTCCAGATAGTGGTCAAGTTCGGATTGACAGCCTGCGGAGCCATGCTGCTGCTGATGAATATGGCGATTGCAACCGTAAAGAACAGCAGCATCAAGACCTTAAGCTTTTTCATTTTCTTACCCCTTTCATTTTTTGTTTTTTCGACAATTTCCCCAGCGCGCGACAATTTCCCTATTTTGCCATGATTTTATGTAAACTCTGTTTATATAAAATAAAAATATGTGAAAAAATTTCATGCTGTGCTTTATGATAATATTAACTTTCAACAATGTCAATTGTAAAAATTGACAAAAAACTAGAAATATTTATGGCAATAATATTCAAATAACGACACAAAAAGACACGGCATATTTTGTGCCGTGTCTTTTATGTTAATTATTACACTTATATTGCAGCCTCTGGTGTTGTTAGGCTGCTTAATTAGATTTATAAAAGGCTGTTTTTTATTACTTTGTGACCCCACTTAAAATCCGTTGAAGTGGGGAAAGTTCGACTGCATTATTACATTATGAATCGTAGCCGTTGGGGTTGTTTGACTGCCAGCGCCATGCGTCTTCGCACATTTTTTCAAGGGAAAGCTCTGCAGTCCAACCCAAAACTTGCTCTGCTTTTGACGGGTCAGCATAAATTGCGGCTATATCACCCGGGCGGCGGCCCACAATCTTATAGGGGATTTTTTTGCCGCAGGCTTTTTCATAAGCCGCGATGAGTTCCAGGACGCTGTTACCCTTTCCTGTGCCCAGGTTGAAGGCTTCAACTCCTGTTGTCTTCATGATATAGTCAAGAGCTTTGAGGTGGCCTTTGGCAAGATCCACTACATGGATGTAGTCCCTGACGCCCGTGCCGTCGGGGGTGTCGTAGTCGTTGCCGTAAACAGGCAATATTTCGAGTTTCCCAGCTGCTACTTGCGAAATGTAGGGGCAAATGTTGTTGGGAATGTCGTTGGGGTCCTCGCCAATGCGCCCGCTTTCATGGGCGCCGATGGGGTTAAAGTAACGCAGCAGCGCCACACTCCAGGAGTTGTCGGATATATAAAGGTCTTTGAGAATTTCCTCAATCATTGATTTTGTGCGGCCGTAAGGGTTTGTAAGCTCGCCTTTCGGAGCTTCCTCGGTTACCGGCAAAACGGCGGCGTTGCCGTAAACTGTGGCCGAGGAGCTGAATACCATCTTTTTGCAACCAAAATCCTCCATAACCTGACAAAGGGTTATGGTGCCTGTTATGTTGTTGTTGTAATATTTTAACGGAACTTGTACCGATTCTCCGACGGCTTTGAGGCCAGCAAAATGGATGACGCCCTCAATTTTGTTTTCCTTGAAAATTCTAATAAGCCCTTCTGTGTCAAGCAAGTCGCATTCGTAAAACTTAAAGTCTTTGCCCGTCAGTTCCTTGACGCGGCGGAGGGCTTCCGGCTTGCTGTTGTAGAAATTGTCCATGACGACTATTTCCTTACCTGCGTTTAGCATTTCCACGCAGGTGTGGCTGCCAATGTAACCGGCTCCCCCTGTAATCAAGATTGACATGGTTTTCCCCCTCTGATTGGTTCATTTTTGATTTTATTATATAGCTTCATTTTTACCCTGTCAATCAAGGCCTTATCAAAATTTTCTTTTTGCTTTACAATATGCCAGTTGCAAGGATATACTTAACATAGCAGGATTGTAGTGGGATTTTTTTGCCGCAGGTGAGTATTGAGAATTAAGGAAGAGCCGGGAAGTAAACTACTTAACAATAAATTGACACCAGAATTTGTTCAGTTAAAAGTTATTATGGGAAATGCAAAAAGGATAATGTTTCAGGTGTGTTGCGGAGTATTTGGTATACGGTTTGAACTCAAAATTTACGGCATAAAGCTGTTGTAATGGACTCTTTTCAGGGAAGGAGCTTTCTTCTGCTGGCTCGGAAGAGTTCTGGCCTTGGGAGCTTATAAGGTCAGGAGAGTCGCTTTCAAATTTGAATTTTAGGTCAAGGCTTGTTATATCTACGATGCTGACGCCTTTGTAGTAGTGGGTGATGATTTCCTCAAAGCTAAAGCCTTGTCTTGCCATGTAGTCGGCTCCGTATTGACTCATGCCCACTCCGTGGCCAAGTCCCCTAGTCAAAAACTCAAAGTATTCACCGTTAAAGGTCAAATCAAAGTTGGCTGACCGTAAAGCGAAGAGCTGCCGCATTTGCTGGCCTGTGAGGCTTTTGTCTCCGAATTTTACCGTCAGTACCGTGCCGGAGCTTGTTTTTGCGATGGGGCCGATAAGGTTTTCAGGAGTATCGGGAAGTGCGGCACCGGGGAGGGATTCCCTTATTTTGTTTAAGAAATCCTCCTTTGGAATAGTTTTTTTGTACTGGTATTCGGGTGACAGGAGGTCGCCGTCGCTGCGGACAGGAACCAAATAGTCGGGGCCTTGTCCCCAAACTACAGATGCGTATTCGGTGGTGCCGCCGGAAATGGCGTGGTATGCGGCAAAAATGGGTTTGCCGTCAAAGGCGATGATCTTGCCATAAACCTCGTCTACCGCAGCTGTGATTTTCTTCCAATAGGTACGGAAGTTTTTGTCCCATTTTTCCCTCGCCCCTTCTTTGGTGGAGTAGTCCCAAAAATCAGAAAGGTCGGCGGCAAAATGGGCGCCCTTTAGCTGTGGGTTGGGATTTTCGGTTTCAAGTTCCCGCAAGTAAGCGGAATATGTATAAGCTGCCAAAGCCTGTGCTTTTAAGGCTTCGAGGTGGAAGGTGGGGGGCATTTCGGTTGCCAAGGCGCCGTACATGTACTCTCTGCCGTTGACGGTGATGACCTGTCCGGTATTGATGTCCAAAATCTTAAAGTAATCACCTTCCAACACCTTGTTTGTTTGGTTTGGGTCGCCTATTAACGCCAAAATAGGGACAATTACCATGAGGATCATAAGGCCGCATACCAGTGCTAAATAGTATTTCACAAAGGCACCTCCTGTCTGTTTTGCAATTTCTTGAGCATTTTATTTCGTTTTGGGAATTGATTTTAGGTTTTGTAAGGGCGTTGCCTTGAAATTATGAAATATTTTTCAAAATAAGCTTCAAATTATATATTTCTTTTACTTGACTTTGCCTCACAGGTGTTATAAAATCACTATTATTGAAAAGTTTTTGCTAATTTATTAGTGATGAGGTAAAATAACACTAACTGAGGTTAAAGGGGTTTGAAGCATGACGCACAATCAACACCAGATTTCCATGGATGTCATTAATAATCTATGTGCAAGGTACCGGGAATATAATTATATTGATCCCAATAATTATGAAAAATATCAGGTAAAGCGCGGCTTGAGAAACGCCGATGGGACTGGAGTTGTGGCCGGGCTCACCCTGATTTGCAATGTTCATGGCTACCTAATTAAAGACGGAGACCGCATTGCCGATGAGGGCAGGCTGGATTACCGAGGAATAGACATAAAAGACATTATAAAAGGTTGCGTGGGAAACGACTATTTTGGCTTTGAAGAAGTGGTGTACCTGCTGCTTTTTGGAACCTTACCCACAAAGAAGCAGTATGACGAGTTTTGCAGCCTTTTGGCTTCCTGCAGGGAACTGCCAGAATCCTTTGTTGAAGACATGATTATTAAGGCACCTTCCCCGAATATAATGAATAAGCTTGCGCGGTGCGTTTTGGCTCTTTATTCTTATGACAACAATCCCGATGACATTTCAATAGAGAATGTGATGCGGCAGTCAATTATGCTGATTGCCCAGATGCCTACAATTATGACTTACGCTTATCAGGTAAAGCGCCGCTATTACGATAATAAAACCATGTTCCTGCATCCCAACAATGATAGCCAGTATATGTGTGAGACGATTTTGAGCTCCCTGCGCCCCGATAGAAAATTTACAAAGGAAGAGGCGCGGCTGCTTGACCTTTGCCTTATCATTCACGCGGAGCACGGAGGCGGGAACAATTCCACCTTTGCCGCTCGAGTGTTGTCTTCTTCCGGGACAGATACATACTCCGCCATAGCTTCCGCCATTGGGTCACTAAAAGGGCCAAGGCACGGTGGTGCGAATATCAAAGTCATGGAAATGCTTGAACACATAAAGAACGGCGTCAAAGACTATAAGGACGACGAAGAAATTGCCGCATTTCTTGAGAAGATAATAAGGAAAGAGGCGGGGGATAAGTCCGGCCTTGTCTATGGTATGGGCCATGCGATTTACACTAAGTCCGACCCCCGCGCGGTGATTCTGAAACAGGAGCTTTCGAAGCATATCAAGGAAAAAGGATTTGAGAAGGACTTTCGTATCCTTGACGCTGTGGAACGCCTCACTCCCCAAGTCTTCGCGAAGATAAAGGGGAACGGAAAAGATATTAGTGCCAATGTAGACCTGTATTCCGGGCTGGTTTACAAGGTATTGGATATTCCCGAGGATTTGTTTACACCCATGTTTGCAATTGCGAGAACTGCGGGCTGGTGCGCGCACCGCATTGAAGAATTGGCTACAGGAGGGCGGATTATCAGGCCCGCTTACAAATCCCTTGTCGCTAACAGGCCTTATCTCCCCATTGAGGAAAGATAAATTATTGGAGGCAGAAAATGAGATTGCGTCACAATTTTCTGGCACTGATGCTTGGAACTTTGCTGCTGGTGCCCTTGAGGACCTATCAGCTGTTTTTCTCCATTGACCCTGAGACTGGGTTCTATGTGAGCTCGGACATTTTTGTGCTCATCTTCACTGTGATTTTGATTGCTATTGTCGCATTTCAGATTGTGGCAGGCTTTTTAGCGAAGGTCAAGGAGAGAGAGTGGAGGGACCTCGACGGGCCGGTGCTGGGTGTGCTATCCTTCGTTCTTGGTGCGACCTTTTTTGTGATGTCGGTTTTCTACTTTTTGCCTGAAAACGCCGGCGGTTCGTTGAGGGCTTTGTTTTTTGCGCCGCCCGCTGGGGAACAAGCGGTAAATAGACCAGATTTTATGCTGAATATTCAAGGCATATTTGGGCTGGCTTCCGGAGTGCTTTTTCTCTTCATTGGCTACAACTGTTTTGTAAGAAGGAAGATAAAAACTCCGGCTGTGCTTGCCTTGTCTCCGGTGATTTGGTCTTGTGTCAGGCTTGCCTATTCCTTTATGGGGTTTACCTCTATAGCAAATATGTCGGAGCATCTTTTTGATGTGATGATGCTTGTTTTTACCACCCTGTTTTTCTACTATTTTGCCAGGTATCTCAGCGATATGGACAGGCAAAAGGCCGTAAACAAGCTTTTTGCCTTTGGGTCTCCGGCGGTGATCTTCTGTTTCCTCTGCACTATACCCCGGTATATTAGGCTCATGGTGGAGACAAACGAGGATGCTAACTTTTTTATGGGGTTCCCGAGCCTATTTAATCTGATAGCGCCCATGTTTTTTATCGCTGTTTTGCTCTTTGTTCTGACAATCAGGGTCTCCGAAAACGGTTTTGCCGGAGATGTTGATGGGGGCGACATTGGTTTTGAGTTTGAGGCGCCGATTATGGTAAATCGTTTTGTGACCGATGATGGGTTGCAGGATGAAGAGGAGTATATTGAAGAAGATACTGGCGGGTACCTTGACGACGGGGATAACGGAGAAGACTCTTTTGATGGAGAGTAAAGAATAAGAAAAAACAATACTAAAGACAGTCCGATAGGGCTGTCTTTTTTTGTGCCTTTTTAAATTAAATTTCTGCAAAATAAATCTACCAAATGCCGGGCATAATACATTAAGCGATAAATCCGGTTGGCAAAGTGGTTGGAGGTAGCAAAGGTCATGGACAGGTTTTTGAAAAAGGGTTGTATTTTTCTTCTGGTTTTTCTGGCAGCTTTGTTTTTTTGCTCTTGTGGCAGGACAGAGGAGCTCAAGCTGTCAAGTGAGGCAAGTTTAAAGGCTTTTGAGCTACCCGATTTTGAGGGGCGGTATGAAGGACTTTTTGAAAAGCTGCTTGCCGACAAGCTGGGTGCATTTCTTGAGGTGTCTAAGGAGGCAGAGATGAAGAAAATGCCCTTTTGCGCCATTTATAGTTTAAGCAATGTTAAGGGAAAGGATTTTAAAAAGCTAAATGTCACAGTCTTAGACAATAAAAAGAAAAAAGATTTGCTGGTATATGACTTATTTCTTGATGTCAGAAATAAAAGCGTCAGGTATAACGATGCAGCCGTCGCAAAGTTGGTTGAGGACAAAGATTTTTTGAAAAATTATATTTTACTCAAACTTTGGGGGATGCCCCTTGAGGCTTTTGACGGGGAAAAGGTAGTGACAAGGGCTGAGTGGGTGAAAATGCTGGTTTCAGCCTTCGAGTCCTTTGCCGGATTTGAAATAGAGTCCGATAGAATTGATGAAAGCATAACAACGGACCGATATCTAAAAAAAGCTTTGGAAATCGACATTATCGAAGTTGGGGATATAAAAAGCATTAACGAGCCAATAAAAAGGCAGGAGGCCATAGTTTATTATCTTTCTTTTGTAAAGGAAATTGAGAAGCGGCTTTTTTCCCATTCTTGCCAAACTGCTACCGTCACAGAGGCAAAGGAGCTTCTCACCCTTGTCTGCAAAATGCAGAAAAATGAGACAGGTAATGTAAACCCTGTTGCCGTTTTTACGAAATCAGACAAGCCCCTTACCCGGATTCAGCTTGCCGACATTATTATGGCGGCGTATGAACGGCTCATACCGTCGGTGCCGGTGATAAAGGGGAGAGATACCCTCTTTACCGATACCAAGAGCACCAGCGCCAACAAGGCGGTTTCTTGCGGTGTTATGAACTACTTTGCCAACAACAATACCTTTTTACCCCATAAAGAGCTGCAGTTTTGGGAGGTAATTATCCCTTTAAAAAACTTTGTAAAGTCTGTGATTAAAAACGGCAAGGATGAGAATAGGACTTTAAATTATAGGGACTCCGTGGAACTGCTCGCAATGGGGCTTGAGCCCTTTGCGCTGCGGGAAAAGATTTTGAGCGAGGATACTCTTGTTCTTAATGAGCGGCCCTATGACTGGTACTGCAATCAGCTTGAAACGGGGGAGTATTCTAAAGTTAACTGCGTGCCGTCTTGCGTGGAAATGGCGATTTGCTGGAGGGATAAGGATATTGCAGTTACCGCGGAGTTGTTAAGGGAGCGGACACCTGCCGACGGGCATGGGTGGAATGGGAGGCAGATGACAGAAGCCTTGAGGGCTTATGGGATAGACCCGGAAAGCCATTCTCCCGTGACCCTTGAGGCTTTGAAAGATAATTTGGACAAGGGAGCCATTATCATCCTTATGATAAATGAAGGGGCCGCAAATGAGGGGCATGCCGTGGTTATTAAGGGTTACCGGCAGAATAAGGCTGGTCTCTGGTTCATTCTAAATGACCCGTACAGTTCAAGCAATAACAAGTACGGTATGCCTTCGGGAAAAGGCAGGGAAATAGAAGGAGAGTATCTTGCCTTTTTGTGCGCTAGGTTTACAAATACATTTTTTGTGATATCCCCAAAGCAAAATTGAGCCAATTTTAACGGTAATACGCTTTTAAAGGGGAAATGAGGAATATGGAGCAAAGACCGAGTTTTGACACGAGCCTTCTTGATACTATTGTTTCAAAGGTTTTTGATAATATAGTTGAGAAGAAAAAGGGCGACTGCAGATATTTGAGAAAGGTCATAAGAAAGCAACTCAAATTTATAAGGGAGGCCTACAAAAAAACTCACTTAAATAGGGAAAATGTAGGGGTCAGCGAATGGTTGTTGGATAATTTCTATATACTTGAGCGGGAAGGCAGGACTATACTGCGCCAACTTCAGAGTATCAATAGAATCCCGGTGGACGAAAAAAGCACGCTGCCGGTGCTGTACCTTTTGTGCAAGGGGTTGTGCGACAAAACAGGCGGCATACCTGATCTTAAGGTTTTGGAAGAATATGTGGAGGCGATACAGCGGCGCAGAATTTTGACTAATAGGGAGCTTGAGATTTTTCCCCTTTTACTTCGTGCTTGCCTTTTGGGCAGTGCGTATAGGGAAATCAGAAGCAGCGGGGAGGAGGAAACGCGTGCCAGGAGAATGGGCAACGCCATCGCTTCCCTGCGGGAGTTTACAAGCATTGATTTTTCCGAAATAGTGGACAGGCAGAGCTTTCTTGAAAGGGTTCTGAGTGAAGATCCGTCGGGTGTGTACCCCAAAATGGATGAGCGTTCCCGACTTCAGTACAGGAAAGTTGTGTCGATTATTGCCGAGGCGAGGAATGAGGGCGAGGTCGATGTTGCCCAGCAGTTTATCGGAAAGGCAAGGCAAGGCAAGACCGACAGGGAAAGGCATGTGGGGTACTATATCCTTGAACAAGACAAAAGAAGGGTTTGGCGAAGGAGAAGGGGAATTGTTTCCCTGTGCCTTCAGGCTATTTTGCCGGCAGTATTGTCTGTGATTTTGTCTGTACTGGTAAAGGTGCCTTATTCAGCTCCCCTTTTTTACCTTCCCTTGTGGGAAATTATAAGGCCCATCATTGAGCACTTTACAATGCAGGGGATAGAGCCTTGGAGCCTTCCCAGAATGGAACTGGAGGGAGTTGTACCAAAGGAAGCTGCCACTTTGGTGGTGGTATCATCCCTTGTGCCTTCGCCCGACGCGGCCTCCCATGTGGCTGAACGCCTTGAGGGGCTTTATCATACCAACGGGCGTGGTGAGGTGTATTTTTGCCTGCTTGCGGATTTAAAGGAGTCACCTTACCCTTCCATGCCGGAGGATATTCCCGCCATTTCTGCTATCAGGCGAGAAGTTGTAAGGCTAAACAAAAAATACGGCAATAGATTTATATTGTGCGTCAGGCCAAGAGTATTTAGCAGAACCCAACGGGCATATTCGGGATGGGAGCGTAAAAGAGGGGCTATCACGCAGCTTGTAAATTTAATTTGCAATGGTGAGCAGCCCTTTGCGGTTTTTGAAGGGGATATAAGCGCGGTCAGGAGATGCAGGTATATAATCGCCCTTGACGCCGATACCGAACTGCTGATGGATACCGCCGCTGAGCTTGTGGGTGCTGCTTTGCATCCCTTGAATGTGCCTATAATCGACAAAAAGAAAGGAATTGTGACGGAAGGCTACGGCATTATTGCCCCGAGGATAGGGGTGGATTTAAAGTCGGCGTCGAGTACAGGCTTTTCCCGCACTATGGCTGGGACGGGCGGCATTACGGCTTATGATACGGATTCGGGCAACTTTTATCAGGATTTGTTTGGTGAAGGTATTTTTGCCGGAAAAGGACTAATAGATGTCAAGGCCTTTCACGCTTTACTGGGCGGTGTTTTGCCGGAAGAGCGGGTTTTGAGCCATGACATTTTGGAAGGCTCCTTTTTGCGGACTGCCTTTATGTCGGATGTGGAGATGCTGGACGGTTTTCCCAGCAAAATGGAATCTTGGCTGGACCGCCTGCACAGGTGGATAAGGGGAGACTGGCAGAATATCGGCTGGATTTTATTGCGGAAAAGGAATCCTTTGTCAGGCATTTCAAGGTACAAGCTATTTGACAATTTACGCCGGTCGCTGTTAGACGCCTTTGCCCTTTCCCTGCTTTTTTTGTCCCTCTTTTATCAAGGGAATATTGCCCTTGTTTTTTCGCTGGTATCCCTTTTGTCTGTGACTTCCGGGTACATTTTCAGCGCCTTTTGCTCCCTTGTGGCGGGGGGCTTGTCCATGCTTTCGAGGAAGTATTTTTCCCGGGTTATGAGCTCTACTCTTATTAGTTTTGCGCAAGCTGTTTTTGCCTTTGTGATGATGGCCCAAAAGGCCATTGTCGGAATAGATGCCGCGGCTCGTGCCTTGTGGAGACTTTTTGTGTCGAAAAGGCGGATGCTTGAATGGGTCACAGCCGCCGATGCAGAGCACGGGAAAAAAGGGTTTTACGCCCTTTTAAGGCGGTACGGGCTGTCAACCTTGATCGGGGCTGTGATGATTTGCTATGGTACTTCTGCGGTGGCCTTTGCTGCGGGAGTGGCCTTTGTACTGATTATACCGGCGTCATACTTGTCTTCCATTCCCGCAAGGCCGTACAGGCGTATGCTCACCAAAAACGACAAGGACAAGCTCTTTTCCTACGCTGCCGCAATGTGGCAGTTTTTTGAGGATTTTTGCGGGGAAGGCGATAATTATCTGCCTTGTGACAATGTTCAGGAGGCGCCCGTCCATGCCGTCGCCCACCGCACTTCGCCCACTAATATCGGGCTGATGCTGCTGTCGATTTTAGCGGCACGGGATTTTAAGTTTATTGATACCGAAACTATGTATTTAAAGCTGAAAAATACTCTTTCCACCATTGAAAAGATGGAAAAATGGAACGGCAACTTATATAATTGGTATGATACCAGGACATTAAAGCCCCTAAAGCCCCGATATGTGTCGGCCGTCGATAGCGGCAATTTTGCTTGTTGCCTTGTCGCTCTGTCAGAAGGGGTGAAGGATTATTTAGGCGGCACGGAAAAGGGAAAGGAACTGCTGGAAATAATTTTTAGGCTCGTTGATGACACTGACCTTACGCCTTTGTATAATCGCAGGCGGCGGCTTTTTCATATCGGATACGATATTGAAAAAGAAGAATTGAGTAATTCCTATTATGACCTGCTGATGAGCGAAGCCAGAATGACAAGCTATTTTGCCATAGCCTCAAGGCAGGTACCAAAAAAGCATTGGGGAGCTTTGGGCAGGACATTGGCCCGGTATAAGGGCTATACCGGACCGGTATCTTGGACTGGTACCATGTTCGAGTTTTACATGCCCCATCTTTTACTGCCAGTATATGAGGGCTCTCTTGGTTATGAGGCTCTGCGTTTTTGCTCGGTGTGCCAGCGGCGCAGAGTGAGCGGCGAGAATGTGCCATGGGGCATTTCCGAGAGCGGGTTTTATGCTTTTGACTCCCAACTCAATTACCAATACAAGGCCCATGGAGTGCAAAAGCTGGGTTTAAAGAGGGGGCTTGACAATGATCTGGTGGTGTCCCCTTATTCGACTTTTTTGATGCTGCCTTTTGAGACTTCCCGTTCCCTCAAAAACCTTGACAGGCTGGCGAAATACGGCATGTTTGGCAGGTACGGCTTTTACGAGGCCATTGACTTTACCAAAAGGCGTGTGGGAAATGCCGGTTTCGCCGTAGTCAGAAGCTATATGTCTCATCATGTGGGGATGAGCCTGATTTCGGTGTGCAATACCGTTTTTCCTATGATAATGCAAAACCGGTTCATGCGGGCAGGGCAGATGCAGTCGGCAAGGGAACTGCTTAAAGAGAAAATTCCGTCGGGCGCCGTGATTTTCGACGACATAATGTATCGAGAAGTGCCTGAAAAGCCGGGAAGGGTTACAAAGCACAAGGAGAAATTCAACGATATTAACCCTGCACAGCCCAATATGCATCTTTTGTCCAACGGGGAGTGGACGCTGGCTATCACCGATACCGGCGCGGGAGTGTCTATGTACCGTGGACTTGACATCACAAGGCGAAGCTCCGACTTGCTGCGCCGACCACAAGGGATATATGCCGTTGTGGAGTGCGAAGGCAAGGCCATTTCCATTACAAGGGCACCGGAATATAGCGCGCAGGCTTCATACCGGGCGGAGTTTACGCGCTCCTATGCCGCCTTCTATGCCCGTAGCGGGTCGATTGAGGCAGGCATGATGGCTTGCATACACCCGAGGATTGCCTGCGAGCAGCGGCAGATATTGATAAAGAACCATTCCCAGAAAAAGCGGAATGTAAAGCTGATGCTCTATTTTGAGCCATGTCTTACAAGTTTTAGGGAAGATTCGGCACATCCGGCATTTTCAAAGCTATTTATTGAGTCCTATTACGACAGGAGCACAAATGCTCTTGTCTTTTCCCGCCGTGCAAGGGGCAAGGAAAGCCCCCTTTACCTTGCGGTGGGGCTGCTTGAGAATGCTCCCTTTGAGTATGAGACTTCAAGGGAAAATATTTTGACAAGGCCAAAAGGCATAGCTTCACTGCTTGAGGCTGTAGACAAGCCCTTTGGATACGAGCATGGGCTACCTGACCCGGCGGCTGCCATCAGGGTTAGCTTTGAGTTGTCTTCAAAAGGGCAAAAGTCTGTAACGGTATTTTTGTGCGCCGCCTCTTCAAAGGAGGAGGCGTTGTCAAGGCTGCTCCTTGCAAGGGCGGGGGGAGCTTTGACGGGGAACAAGGCAGCCGTGTCCCCCTTAAAAGACGGGGAGATAGAGACGAGGCTTGCTTCTACGGTGCTGCCCCTTCTCATGTATCCGCTCAAGGACAGCAGGGAAGGCTTGGAGGCTGTGAGGAAAAGCAAGGCGAACCATACCGAACTTTGGAGCATGGGCATTTCCGGGGATTATCCCATTGTGGCAATTTCCATTATGAACAGTTCGGAGGTATGCAGGGTAGAACCCTATATGCGACTTTTGCGAAGACTTAAGATTTGCGGCATTAAGATGGATTTGGTGGTGATATATAAGGAGGGGGGAGACTATGCCCTGCCAATATCCGCTGCCATCAAGGATGCCGCAAAGCGGGCCAATGCCGAGTATTTGCTGGGGGCAAAGGGTGGCATTCATCGGGTGGACCTTGCCAGATATGGGGAAGAGGCGAGGGACATAATCTATGCCGCCGCGAGCCACATTGTGCCAGAAAGCATGGTTAGAATCGGAGTGTCGGTTACCGACTATGAGCCCATGGAGATATTGCCGGTAAATCTCCCTAAAGAGGATGTGAAAAAGGGCCTAAAGGTGGCAGGGGGTGTCTTTTCTAAGAATACATTTACCGTGACGGAAAGGCCGAAACTCCCCTGGTGCCATGTCATTGCCAATGCTTCTTTCGGCACACTGGTTTCCGATTCTGCCTTGGGATTTAGCTGGGCCTTTA
>JAKOXU010000018.1 GCA_029780875.1 Bacillota bacterium
AATGATAGAAAAATTCGGTATAATATTAGATACTGTCGAAAAAGCAATTCCAAAAGTTTGGCATTCCCTGACGGGAGCCGCTTTTTTACAATATGAGCTTGGCGTTGAGGACGAAGATTTTTTAAATGCCATCAAGTACCATTCTACCGCCAGGGCCGGCATGTCTGCCTTGGAAAAGATAATTTATCTTGCCGACCTGACTTCCGCCGACAGAAACTATCCCAGCACAAAACTGATAAGAGAAGCTCTCCAAGAGAGCCTGAATAAAGCCATGGAAGTTGCCTTGAGCTTATCCATTACCGAACTAATAAGGAGAAAAAAGCTGATTCATGTCAATTCTATATTGGCGTACAACGATATTTTATCCAAAAATCAGGAGGTTTTACAGCGATGAATTCGTCATCTTCGGGTAAGAGACCAACAAAAGGTGTAAGTAGGAATACAATTGACAATAATATATATAGCGATTCCCGCACGGCAAAAAGGAAGAAAAAAGGCGGCAAGGGTAAGTTTTTGGCTTCTTTTTTATGCTTTCTTTTAATTTTTTTGGGCTGTTTCACCATTGGCGGCGCAATATATTTTTTTAATATGCAAAACAACAACGGCAATCCTCCGGTTTCCGGCGACGAAAGCAACAGCCCCGGCAACAAAACCAGAAAGGAAAAAGTCGAATATTTTCTCATTGCCGGAATTGACGACACGGCAAACCTTTCTGATGTCATTATCATAATGGCATACGACAAACACAAAGATGAAATAAGCCTTTTACAGATTCCGAGAGACACCTATGTTGGAGAAAGTATCCCCACGGGCAAAAGCTGCAAAATCAACGCCATTCACAACCATGCGCCAAAAGGCAAAAAGGGAATTGAAGCCCTCGCAGACTTCATTTCTTCCCAATTCCAAATTCCCATAGACCACTATGTTACTGTTACCATAAAGGGCTTTAGAGGCGCTGTGGACGCCATAGGCGGCGTTGACATAGATAATCCCAAACAAGTGGTTTTTGGCCGAGGAAAAGTAATACCCAAAGGCAGGGTGCACCTTGACGGTACAAAGGCCGAATGGTTTGTCCGCGAAAGACACAGCCGAGCTGGCGGCGACTTGGGAAGGGTACAGGCACAGCAAAGATTTTTGGCAGCAGTAGCTAGCAAGATATTAAACAAGAAAAAGGCCGACCTTATCTCAGATGTGTTGCCAAATGTATATAAACATGTCAATACCGACTTGTCCACCAACGACATCGTCGACTATATTTCCAAAGCCCAAAAAATCTCCCTGGACAAAATAAAAATATTCATTATGCCCGGGGAACAGACCACATACCAGCCAAAGGGCCAGAGTATCCCGCTTTCCTATTTCTCGGCAAATAAATATGATGCCTTTTGGCTGCTGCAGGAATACTTCAACCCCTATGGCGACATTAATTTCAAGTTTGAAAAATTCCTCACCGAGGTCAAAAAGGAGCTCATTCCTTCCAAGCTGTCCCCCGAGGATAAAAGGCCAAAGCCTGTAGTTTTCAGCGAATTTGACGATTAACCAAAAATAACGGAGGAATTCAATGAATTCAGCGGAAAAGTTAAAGTTCATGGCAAAGGTTCTGGATGAAAAAAAGGCACAGGACATTGTTGCCATTAAGATTAACAACCTTACCATAGTCACCGACTATTTCCTCATCGCCAGCGGCACCTCCACTACCCATGTTAAGGCCTTGGCCGATGAACTTGAACTAAAGCTCAAGGAAAAGGAAATTTCCCCCTTAAGGGTGGAAGGTTACAACTCGTCGGCGTGGATACTTCTTGACTATGGCGAAATCTTGGTTCACCTTTTTATTTCCGATGTCAGGGATTTTTACGGATTAGAACGCCTATGGGTTGACGGCACACGCATTGAATTACCAACACTGTTGAGTGAACAGGAGCAGTAGGCAATGAAATACAATCACAAAGCTATCGAAAAGAAATGGCAGGATATTTGGGAAGAGAAACAGTGTTTTGCGGCAAAAAACGACTACACAAAGCCCAAATTTTACCCTCTGGTTGAATTTCCCTATCCTTCCGGTCAAGGCCTGCATGTAGGCCATCCCCGCTCATACACTGCCCTTGACATAATCGCCAGAAAGCGCCGTATGCAGGGCTACAATGTGCTATATCCCATGGGATGGGACGCCTTTGGGCTCCCCACTGAAAACTTTGCCATAAAGAATAAAATACACCCTGCAAAGGTTACAAAGAACAACATTGAAAGATTTAAAATGCAGCTCAAATCCATTGGCCTGTCCTTTGACTGGTCGAGGGAAGTGGATACCACCGACCCCAATTACTACAAATGGACACAATGGATTTTCCTAAAGCTTTTTGAAAAGGGGCTTGCATACAAAAAAGAAATGCCCGTCAACTGGTGCACTTCCTGCAAATGCGTCCTCGCCAACGAGGAAGTGGTGGCGGGCGTCTGCGAACGCTGCGGTAGCGAAGTAGTGCGCAGGGTAAAGAATCAGTGGATGCTCAAGATTACCGAGTATGCCGAGCGGCTTATCAACGACCTTGACACCGTTGACTACCTTGAAAAAATCAAGGTTCAGCAAAAAAACTGGGTTGGAAGATCCGAAGGGGCAGAGGTGGATTTCGACACCACTGCGGGAGATAAATTAAGGGTTTTCACAACCCGCCCCGACACCCTTTTTGGCGCTACCTATATGGTAATTGCCCCTGAACACCCATACATCGACAAATGGGCAGATATCATAGAAAACAAGGCGGAAATCGACAACTACCGCGACGCCGCCGCCAGAAAATCCGACTTTGAGCGCACCGAAATTGCAAAGGATAAAACCGGCGTCAAAATCAAGGGCGTCAATGCCATAAATCCCGTAAACGGTAAGGAAATTCCCATTTTTATATCCGACTATGTGCTCATGTCCTACGGCACCGGTGCCATAATGGCCGTTCCCGCCCACGACACCCGTGACTACGAGTTTGCCAAAACTTTCAACCTGCCCATCATAGAGGTTGTCCAGGGCGGCAACATAGAAATCGAGCCCTTCATCGACTGTGAAACAGGAGTAATGGTAAACTCCGATTTCCTCAACGGTATGACTGTGGATGAAGCCAAAAGGGCAATTACCGAATGGCTTGAAAAAAAGGGCCTCGGCAAGAAAAAGGTAAACTACAAGCTCCGCGACTGGGTATTTTCCCGCCAACGCTATTGGGGCGAGCCTATCCCCATTGTCCACTGCGAAAAGTGCGGCTCAGTCCCCTTGCCCGAAAGCGAACTTCCCTTAGTGTTGCCAGATGTGGAATCCTTCGAGCCGGGTGAAGACGGCGAATCGCCCTTGGCAAGGATTGAAAGCTTTGTCAACACCACCTGCCCCAAGTGCGGTGCCCCGGCAAAGAGAGAGACCGATGTCATGCCCCAATGGGCAGGCTCCTGCTGGTATTATTTAAGGTACACCGATCCCAATAACGACAAAGAACTTGCAAGCCGCGAGGCTTTGGAATACTGGACTCCCGTTGACTGGTACAATGGGGGAATGGAGCACACCACTTTGCACCTGTTGTACTCCCGATTCTGGCACAAATTCCTGTATGACATCGGTGTGGTTCCCACTCCCGAACCTTACGCCAAGC
>JAKOXU010000030.1 GCA_029780875.1 Bacillota bacterium
CCGTAGCCTATCCTGTCGACGCATTTGCGCAAGATGGCCCGTCTTACTTTGACCCAGGCGTCAATACTTTCCTTGACGGGGTTGCCGCCTTCCCTGAAGACATCGGGGAAGAAGTAGGGGAGGAAGCGCACTTCCCTAAAGCCGCCGCCGGGGATGTCGGCGGTAAGGCGCAGCCATGTGCCGTCTTCCACGGAGCCTACCACGCCGTCAAGGTTTAATTCTTTAAAATAGGGGCCGTAAGGTTCGGTGCCTATCCAGTGGTCGCCGAAAAACATGATGGCCTTTTTGCCGTGTTTGTGGACTATGTCTACGCATTCTTTGGCGAAGGCGAAAACCCGCCTTTGCATGAAGTCCGCCCACTCAAGGTAGCGCTTTGAGGGGACGCGGCCGATGTTGTTGTAGTAGCCTTCGTCCACAAAGTCTTCCGAGGAAAGGCGGTAGCCCTTTTCCTTTTCGAAGTCGTCGAGGGCTTTGCGGCTGACGGTGGCAAGGTAGCTGTACCAGTCTCCAAAAGCGCGGCGGCCCGATGGGTCGTTGATGATGGGGAAGTGGTAGGCAAAGGTGGTAAAGCGCACGATGTCGGTTTCGGGGTTGTCTTTCAGCCAGTTTTCAAGGTAATTTAGCATATGTTCTTTTGCTTCCGGGTGGATGGGGTCAAGGGGCATTTTGTGCTCCCCTGTCCAGTTGTTGACGATGTGGTTGTACATGGAGGTCATGTCCCAAAGCTGGTGGGCAAGAAAGTTGACGGTGTAAATGTGGTTGGGGGTTGTGTTTTTGATTGTGACTGTGCCGGTACCGGGACTGTAGTCCCAGTTTGCGGGATCCACAACCTCTCCTGTTGTGCGGTTTATGACATCCCAGTATTTTTTGTAGCCTTCCTTACTGTCGGGCGAGAACTGTTCTTTGGATTTGCCCTCCATGATATCTATTTCAAGGGTGTCGGAAGCTGCCATTTTGGGGTTTGACATAAGGTAAATTTGCTGAAGATACTGGCGGTGCTCCTTTGTCCAGTCAAGGTCTTCCCGGACAAGGCAAAGGGTGCGGTAGACGGTGTAGCCCATGTTCATGATTTCTTTTGATAGGGTGGTGCCGTCACTGTCGCGCACCGCGTCGGCGCCCAAAATTTCGCAAAGTTCCTTTATTTCTTTTTCAAGTCCTGCTTCGGCGGGCAAGGTTACCCGGCCGTGTGTTTTTGGCTTCATAATAGTTCCCCCGCTTTTGTTTGTTTGACTTAATGATAGCAATATTGGGGGCTTTAGTCAATGATAAACCGGGGCGTTTTAAGCGCCCCGGCGACTTTTTTATATTTTATTGTTTTGGCCACATCCAAAGCTTTGCTACGGCTCATTTTCGGGCGGCATATAGCGGGAATGTGTGGGGATTCCGCATCTTTGGCGGCTTTGTGCCCGCAGGTGACCGCCCTCATTAATAGGATATGCAGAAAGTGGGGCGGGGTTACCTTTTTTTGCGACTTTATTTTGGCATTTTTGACACCGGCGGGGCATATAATAGTAGTTAACGGATTTACAGAAAATGGAAAGGAGGGGGGCGGCCGGTGGCGATACATAGGGTTTTTGCGGTGGTAGGGCTCGCTTTGTCTTTTGCCGCGGCGGTTTTGGCGTGAGTGTGGTTTGTCGGGCGGGTAAAGGCGGTGCCGGCAAGCGCCGGGGGCACCTGGTTTTGCAACGGGGTTTTGGGGGCTTACCATCAGGGGAGGGAGCCGGATGAGGGGGAGCTGAAGCTATTTAGGATTGACAGGAAGATTGCCTTTGACTGGAAGCTGGGCTCGCCGGCGGAAGGGATTGAGGGGGACGATTTTTCGGTTGTGTGGAGCGGGTACTTGCGCCCGCCCGTCAGTGGGGAATATACTTTTAGGGTGTATTCCGATGATGGGGTGAGGCTCTATGTTAATTCTGTCATGCTCATTGACAGATGGGAGCCTGTGAACCTTGAGATGACGGCGGCAAAGGAGAAGATTTTCTTAAGGGAAGGGGAGTTTTACCCTTTAAGGCTCGAATATAAGGAGCACTATATCAATTCCACGGTTTATTTGTTTTGGGAGGCGCCGGGGTTGGAGCTGTCGGTGGTGCCGGAAGACTGTTTTTTTGTGGAGCGGGAAATTTTTGATAAATATAAATAAAAGGTTTTGCGCAATTTGTTTTTTCGGCTGTATTTTCGACAAATTTTCACAAAAAAATTTTAAGTTTTATTTGCAAAGGGTGGATGGGATGGTATAATACTGCCTGGCGGATTTTTAATAGGAAAGGATGTTATTTTTGGAACTGTATTTAGCTTTGGGACTTTTTTTGGTTACCTATGTTTTGCTGCTGGCGTTGCCTAAAATTAGGGCGTATATAGCCTTGGCGTCGGCGGCAATTTTTGTTGTATTGGGGCTTTTCGGTGTTTTCCCGGCAATTAATGCTTTTGCCTCGGTAGACTGGAATGTGCTGATGATGATTGCCGGAACTATGGGAACCGTTTCCCTCTTTATCGATTCAAAAATGCCGGCGCTGCTTGCCGACTTGGTTATAGAAAAGACGCCGAATGTGAAGTGGGCTATTGTGTCTTTGGCCCTTTTTGCTTCCATTGTTTCGGCCTTTGTGGACAATGTGGCGACGGTTTTGATGGTGGCTCCCATTGCCCTTAATATTTCAAAAAAGATGGGGATTTCGCCCGTTCCCGCCATTATTTCCATTTCCGTGGCTTCCAACCTGCAGGGGGCGGCAACATTGGTGGGGGATACCACTTCCATACTCCTTGGCGGGTACGCAAACCTCGATTTCCTCGATTTCTTTGTTTTCAGAGGCAAGGTCGGCATGTTCTGGATAGTCCAGGCAGGGGCTGTGGTGTCAACCCTTGTGCTGCTGTACTTGTTCCGCAAGGACAAAGACGATATTGAAAATCCCCCGAGGTCAAAGGTGGAGGACTATTTCCCCTCGGTGCTACTGGTGGGTACCGTTGTGGCGCTTATTTTAGCCTCCTTTATTCCCAATAAGCCGGCGATTACAAATGGACTTATCTGCATGGGCTTTATGGTTGTGGGGCTGATTCGTGAACTTATGCGCTCCAAAGGGTTTAAATCGATCAGGAAAACCCTTGCGGAGATTGATTATTACACCCTTTTGCTTTTGGCAAGCATATTTATCATTATCGCCGGGATTGATGAGGCGGGGGTTATCAATGAAATCAGCAATTTGTTTGTAAAGGTGAGCGGGAACAACCTTTTCCTTATGTATACCCTTCTTTTTTGGGCGTCGGTGCTCTTTTCCGCCTTTATCGACAATATCCCTTATGTTGCCACGATGCTGCCCGTGACAGAGAAAATCGCGATGCAGTTGGGCGTTGACCCCATAGTGCTGTTTTTCGGGCTTCTGGTAGGGGCGACGCTGGGCGGGAATTTGTCTCCAATCGGGGCTTCGGCCAATATTACCGGTATCGGGATTTTGCGCAAAGAAGGGTATGAGGTGAGCACCAAAGACTTTATGAAGATTAGCGTGCCCTTTACTTTGTCGGCGGTTGTGACGGGATATATTTTGGTTTGGCTTATTTGGAGTGTAAAATAAGAGAAAAAGGGTGGCAAATACCACCCTTTTTGTTTAGCAAATAGTAAGGGACGGCGAAAATGCCGTCCCTTTGGGTTTGTGTTGGGGTTATTTTGAGTGTTTGATGGATGACCGAGTTGTTATCAAAAAGCATACTGGTGTTTTTATATATGGAACTTTTTCTTGGGACCAAAGACTATTAATTCAAAAATCAATGTATTCTACCTGATTTCCGTGTTGTTTTATCAGGTCAACTAAAGCACTTGTTTTTAGCCATAC